>JAGWAN010000019.1 GCA_021296345.1 Acidimicrobiia bacterium
ACCCCGCCTTCCACAAGCACGTCAACGAGATGGGCTCGGGCAGGGCCAAGGCCTCGGAGATGGAACACGCCCTGCGTCACCACATCCGAGATCACGTTGACGAAGACCCCGTCTACTACAAAAGGCTCTCGGAAAGGGTGGATGAGATCCTCGACCGGCTCGAAGACCGGTGGGAGCAGCTCGCCCTTGAGTTCGAAGAGGTGATCGAAGAGATCAACGCCGGCCGGACCGACGAAGACGAGACGGGTCTCGACCCGGCCACCGAGCTGCCCTTCCACAACCAGATGGTCGAGAGGGTTGCCACTTCCGCATCGGACGCCAGTGACCGGCTCATCACGCTCACGACACAACTCGTGACCAAGATCCGCCGGATCATCCGTGTCGTGGGCTTCTGGGACAACGCCAACAAGCAGGACGAGCTTCGCAAGGCCATCAAGCGGACACTCGACGACAGCGACCTGTTCGTGTTCGAGAGCATCGACGAGTTGGCGGTCGATTTCGTCGATCTCGCCAAAGCCAACCAGCACCGGCTGACATGACAGTCACGGCGCTTGCCCCACTCCACGACCTCCCCGAACTGGTGGTCGACGACCTCCTCTTCAAGGTTGCCCCACCCCGCGAACGCAAGACCATCGAGATAGTCGTCGAACGCGACGCCTCACTAGTCCTCAAGGCACCGCCGGCCGTGACGGTCGAACGAGCCACCCGGTTCGTCAACGCCAAGCGCCAATGGGTCTACCGCAAGCTCGTCGAGAAGGACGCCCTATCCGGCCCTCCGATCGTGAAGCGGTTCGTGGAAGGGGAGGGGTTCGCCTACCTAGGCCGTAGCTACCGGCTCACCCTGAAGTCCGAAGGCACCGGAGTCCGCCTCGACCGAGGCCGCTTCCACCTCCCGGCCGACCAGGTCGATCAGGGTGCCAAGGCCATGCGCCGCTGGTACACCGAGGTCGGCACCCAATGGCTCCGAAAGAGGATCCGTCCCTGGGCCGCCCGCCTGGGTGAGGAATCCGTGACCGTTGAAGTCCGCGATCTCGGCTTCCGCTGGGGCTCAGCCCGTCCCCATCCCGGCCCCCAACGCATCAACATCCACTGGGCCACCCTCCAACTCCCCCCAAGCCTCATTGACTACGTCCTAGTCCACGAACTAGCCCACCTCCGCGAGCTCAACCACACCCCCGAGTTCTGGTCCATAGTCGACCGCCTAATGCCCAACTACCACACCCAGAAGACCACCCTCGCCGCCGTAGGCAAGAACATCTGGCTCGGCGAGGGCCGGTGACGGTCAGGGCCGGGAAGCGAGCACGGCAGGTGTTCGGCTTCGCGCAGCGACCCAGGAACGGCTGTCGGAGCAAATCCATCCCACCACTTCCAGCAGCTGGTGGTGATCGCGGGCCAGGTCACGCCGGTGGATCGGCTCGTGATGCGCGATCCGGTTCCGGAGGAAGTGGAGACGCTGGATACGATCCTCCACGTCAGTTCGGATCCGATAGGGGTCATTCGGCAATGGGTGTTGAGCAAACGCGGAGCCAAGGGCAGATACCCACAGCGAAGTCAAGTACCGGGGGCTGCACAGGAATCGCCAGAACCCGAATCCGAGTTCGGCGATGACCTTGCCGTGCACCTCGGGTTGTCCTCGCTTGGTTGCGCGCTGGCGGGCATCGGATATTACGGCCCGGGTCTGGGACGACTGTCGACCAAAGAGATGCTCTTGCCGGTACCAGGGATTCTGCCACCCTTGAGCCAAGCCATGTCTGACGAGCGCATCGTCCATAGCGTTGCGGAAGAGAACCTCAAGACGGCCGAGATCCTCGTGGAGCGCGGCGCCTGCCCGGATGTTCCAATCGTACAGGTCGATGGCGTCCGCGACGCTGCCGTCGGTCACCTGGAAGTACGAACCGAGCCGTTCCCGGGTGAGGCGATCGGCGACCGTCGGGTAGTTGACGCTTGACGTCTGTCTCACAGCGGGTGTACATTAGGTTCTGAAAACCCCGGAACCGTCAATGCCTCGGCAAACGGCCGGGGTTACGCCTTTCCAGACCTCCCATCGCGGTATGTGAGTGTGCGGGCACTGCCCATCCTCATAGCCATAGTCTCGAACATCGTGAAGCGGCCATGCTGTCCCGATTGCGGCTGCCATCGCGAACGGCGACCGGATCCGGACTCCGCCGGGGTGATTGGGCCAGGGCTGGAAGGACGGCGGTCGCCAGACTCTCCTGTCCCGTGCACTCAATCGATGTGGAAAAGATACCGCCCGCCGATCGGACAGCCCGTTGCGGCAGGTGTGACTGGATAAGGTCGGGACGCATGACGAAGAGATGTCGTTCGCTGAGATCGGCACTCGTGGGGAGGCTCGGCAGGCCGGATGGTCAACAAGGTGTGTGCGCGAGCGGACACGTCGCCTACGATCATGTCCTTCTTAACGTTCGCGGACTGGATGGCAGTTCCGCGGCCCGTTCCTCCCTCGAACCACGACCTTCGATTCAGACGTTTGAGGGTACCTTTCATCTCGGGACCCAACCGCGTCCCAAGCGCCGGCCCTGCTGTAGTAGGAATGCTAAGGTGCTCCCGTAGCAACTTCCGACCCTTCGGATACCGTCTGTGACATGGGGTTTCTCGCGTTCGAAACATCCTGAAGGACGCTTTTACGGAATGCGACTTGTTCCCGAGCTATCGGTGCGCTATGCTGGAGCCACACATTCTATCCCGTCGGAGAGGCATTGTCATGCCATCAGCTAATCCCCCGTACCTATCCGGCTACGGAACTATCACGAAGGCCCTTGAGAAGGTGAAGAAGGCCCCGACACCTGAGAAATTCAGCCAGGAATTCCTCGCGACCTAGCTCGCGCTCAAGGGTGGCTCGCCCAAGCAAGTGATGCCCTACCTCAAGCGGGTGGGCTTCCTCCGATCTGACGGCACGCCAACTTCGGTTTATGAGAGATTCAGGAACGAAGGGCAGAGTGGTGTGGCCGCTGCCGAAGCCATGCGTCAGGGCTACCACGCCCTGTATGACGTCAACGAATACATTCACGACGCGGAAGATGACGAGATCCGCGGAGCCATCATTCAGGTAACTGGGCAAGAGCAGGGCTCCAAGATGGTCGGAGCGATACTGGGGTCCTTCAAAGCCTTGCGGAGCTTCGCGGACTTCGACACACCGGCGGTTCCGATGCCTGAGGCAGTTGAGGATGTGGCGGTTTCGCCAGCGGGAGAAGGCTCGCCGCTCGAGGGCATCGGGATCGGCTACACGATCAATCTGCATTTACCGGCAACGTCAGACATTGCCGTGTTTAATGCCATTTTCAGGAGCCTTCGCGAGAACCTGTTTCGATGATGGGTAGCACCAGCCCGGAGAGTGCCCTCCGTCTGTTCGTCATTGCGAACCTACTGACTGAGTACGCGCTAGATCGTGTTGAGACGGACTTTGGAATCGGCTTGAGCCGCGGCCATAGGCAAACGGTCTCTGCCGATCAGGATTACTACCCACAGATCGAGAAGGCGATTCGAGTTGAGGCCGCGCAGATGGCACCTCACTATGAGGTCTTCTACTCACTAGAGAAGACCATACGGGGTCTTGTCCGCGATGTGCTTGAAGAGGACGAAGGTGACGAGTGGTGGAAATCGGAACGGGTTCCTGACCAGATACGAACCGAGTGTGAGAAGCGCATGCAACGCGAAACAGACTCCGGCACCACTGTCCGCTCGACAGATCCGCTCGATTTCAGCACTTTCGGTGAACTCGGTGAGATGATCAAGAAGAACTGGGATCTATTTGGTGGCCAGTTCACCAGCAAGAAGGCCGTCGAGACCGTCATGGGGAGGCTCAACGCTCTTAGGGGACCGATTGCCCACTGTTCGCCTCTTGCCGAGGACGAAGTGCTGCGTCTCCAGTTGAGCGTGAGAGACTGGTTCCGTCTGATGGAGTAGGGCAACTGAGAGGTCTGATTTCCCTGGGCGGTGTATAGCTATGACCCGCTCAGTCATGGACTTGGCAGCGTGACCTTTCGTGGCGGGACGAAGCATGGCCTTGAATGCGCAAGGAGGAGCCATTGGCGAGGGCGTCGGCGGTCGGAGCTGCCATTGGCGACCGTATCCTGTGAGAACCTCATCCGACAGCGTGGCCGGACAGGAGCCCTGAAGCACACATGGCGAAGTTCCCATACATCAGCGACGAGCGCCGCATGGAGATGCTGGCGCCACAGTCGGGCCGGGTTCGGGTCGTGATCGACACCGACGCGGCGAACGAGGTCGATGACCAGTTCGCCATCACCTGGGGGTTGCTGTCGCCCGAGCGGTTGGACATCGAAGCGATCGTGGCTGCTCCGTTCTCTCGGGCCTATTTCAGGGAGCCGCTCCTGGCGGCGGCGCGGGCGAATGTTGACGACTCGACCGCGGCGGAGGTGGACGACATAGCGGCCTGGGTGCACCGGCTGAGGGCCGCCGGCATCGATCCAGAGGACGTCGAGTTCGAGACCACAGCCGAGGGCATGGAACTGTCCTTCGCGGAGATCGGCACCCTCATGGGGTGGCTCGGCATGTCATCGGAAGGTGACCGGTTTATGGAGTCACCCGACGACGTCGTGGACAGCGAGGGCGCCCGCCGGATCATCGAGGCCGCCATGGCGGACGACGACCGCCTGCTCCATGTCGTGGCGATCGGTGCCCTCACCAACATCGCCGCGGCCTTGCTGATGGAGCCGGAGATCATCACCCGGATGGTGGTGTCGTGGACATCGGGGTTCCCGACGTTCGTGAGGTTCAGCAACTCCCCGTCGATGAACCTGGTGCAGGACCAGCATGCCTCCCGCCTGCTGTTCGCGTCGGGTGTGCCCCTCCTCTACCTGCCGGGGTACTACATCGGCGAGCAGTTGGTGATGTCGCTGCCGGAGTCGGAGCGGTGGGTCAACGGCCGTGGGGAAATCGGTAACTACCTCCACTACCTGTACACGCACAACCGCTTGCGGGCCCAACGGCTTGTCGAGCCTTTCCCGGGCCAGTCCTGGGTGTGCTGGGACTTCATCAACTTCGCGTGGTTGATCGACCCGACCTGGGTGCCGACCACGTTCCTGCCCACACCGACCCTTGACGAGGACCTCATCTGGCAGCATCGTCCCGGCCGGCCGCTGATGAGCGAGGCGACCGACGTCGACAGGGATGCGGTCTATCGCGATTTCTTCCGCAAGCTCGACCAGCACAGCAAGACGGTGGACAAGCTCCCTCAAGGGGTCGGCTCGGCGCCTTCGGCTACGAGGTGCTGCTAGCCGGACTTGATCCCGGCGACGGCCTCCCGACCGCGGGCCGACAACAGCACCCGGCATCCCCGTTGCGCCGGCGCGTAGCGAACCTCATGATGCCTGACCGTGGCCGGAGATCCTCCTCAGAAGCTTCGCGCCGTAACTGTCGGAGTAATCGGCCGACTCGAACCGAGTTGTGTGTACAATAAGACACATGCGACTACACATTCAACTGGATGACGAACTGGTGGCAGCACTCGACCGGAAGGCGGGACCTCGACGCCGGAGTGCCTTCATCGCCGAGTTGATCAGACGCGGTCTTGATGACGAGCGTCGGTGGGACGACATCGAAGCATCCTTGGGGACCATCTCGGACACCGGCCACGGGTGGGATGAGGATCCGGCGGGCTGGGTCCGGGCGCAGCGAAGCGGTGACTCTCGGCGGTCCGGCTGAGCATGTCGCGCCTGATGCTCGATTCGACGGTTCTGATTGATGCGCTCCGGGGTCGGCCTGCTGCCGATCGCGTCAAGCGATTGCGACGGGTCGGGGTGGAACCGTGGGTGTCGGCGATTTCTATCGAGGAGATATGGCGCGGACTTCGATCCGGCGAGGAACTAACGGCGCGTCGGCTGGTGCGAGCGTTGCGGCTGGCGCCGCTGCAGGCCGCAGAAGCGGAGCGCGCGGGCCGATGGCGTCGTGAATTCGCGGAGCGAGGCATCACGCTCCACCAAGCCGACTGTCTGATTGCCGCATCGGCGTTCGGGGTCGGCGCGGCATTGGCGACGGCGAATGTATCTGACTTCCCGTTGCCGGAACTCGATGTTCGTCACTGGCCTGTCGGGGAGTAAGTTCCCGAAACGGTCCGGTATTGAGCATCCGCGAGCATTAGCCCCGATCATTCATGCCAGCCAGAAAGCGCAATTCTCGGTGGGTAGCCCGTGTCCGACCCGATTGCGCCGGCGCATAGCGAACCTCATGATGCGTGGCTTCGGAACAGCGCGCGCTATCGGGTACTGCGGGTGGTGACGCGCGCAGCCACGCCGAAGTGGTCGGACAGCTTCTTCCCTTCGCGGAGGTTGCTGATCGCGGACACGGACTCAACGGCCAGATCCGGGCTCAGAGCGATGTGGTCGACAGTGGCGCGGCCCTTGAAGGCGATGTCCGACGTCACGATCCGCATGCCCGGCGGCAAGGCTGCGTGTAGGGCGAGCCGGAGTTCGGCCGGTGCGCGGCTGGCTGGCCCGATCATTTGGTTGAAGTCACCGATCACGATGACCCGCTCGGACGTGACCCGTGCGAGCACCTGACAGAGGCCGTCCAGATACCGTTCATGGTCCTCCCAGGGCTTCTTGCGCGCGTCGCCGCGCCGTGCCTCGGTCCGTGACATGGACCAGGGAATCCAGACACCCACGACGCTGACGTCGCCGAGCGGCGTCTGCGTGACCCCGGACACGAACCGTCCGGGCGGGAATGAATCGATTCCCAGATCGTCGACCTGCTGCCAGGGCTGGCTCGACCAGAGCAGCACCTTGCGGCGACCCTTGTGGATCGGATATCCGTAGTCGGCCTGGGAGCAGATGCTGTGCCCGCCTTGAGACAGCAGATCGTGGTGCGTCTCGGTCAGGCAGATAACGTCCGGCGCGTGGCCATCGATGCGGTTGAGGAGATGCGGGGCGCGCTGTGAGCGGGGCGTCGCCCACTCGACGTTCCATGTGGCGATCGCGAGCGACACTAACGGGCTCCACGGGCGACGACACGCCGCCTTCCCGGCCGCGGCCCTGACCGCCATCCAGGTTGACCATGATCTCGCACGACACTCCTCGCGTCCAACGGCCGAACCATATCGCTCCCCTCATCCCGGCTGCCAGGGCGGCGAGCGGTGTGATTCAGGTCTCCCGCTACGACTCCACGGCCGCATCCCTCGGTGTATGTGGTACGAATGGTGGATGATGCGGCATGAACGAGACTGATCTGGCTCGCGCGGGTGATCCCGCTCTCTTTTCCATCGGGCACTCGACCCACCCGATCGAGGTCTTCGTGGAACTGCTCCGAGGGCACGAGGTCGAGTCGGTGGCAGACGTGCGCTCTACGCCGTTCTCGCGTTTCAACCCCCAGTTCAACCGGCATGCCCTGGAGCGAGACTTGCACGCTGCTGGTGTCCGGTACCTGTTCCTGGGGGAAGAACTCGGCGGGAGGCCCGATGGCGACCGGTTCTACGACCAGGAGGGGCATGTGCTCTACGGACGGATGGCGGAGAGCCCGCGGTTCGAATCAGGCTTGAGCCGGTTGGTCGACCGGGCGGAGGCGTCGCGGGTAGCCGTTATGTGCAGCGAGGAGGATCCGGCCGGATGCCATCGCTTCCTGCTCATCACCAGGGTGCTGCACCTTCGAGGTACCGGGGTCGCTCATATCCGTGGTGATGGCTCAAGGCAGCGAACCGAGGATGTGGACGGCTCCCAAGGCTGGTCGGATCCTGTCTACGAGGAGACTTCCCTTCTGGACGGGTCGGCGCGGAGTTCATGGAAATCCATCCGGCCGGTCACGCGGGGTCGGCGCCGTGCGTGAGGCTCGCCTCCGTGGAAGGGGATCTTCCAGAGCCTTGTGTACGTACAACCTGGGGAGCCATAGACTTTTCGCGTAAACGTCAGCGAGGTGGCGAGGAGGATCGAGTGGCGAGGGTGCTGGTGCTCGGTGCCTCCGGTTATGTAGGGAGCCATCTGATTCCACGCTTGGTGGAGCGGGGCTACGAGGTGCGTGCCGCAGGCCGTCGACCGGAGGCGCTGGACGCCCGCAGGTGGGAGGGCGTCGAGACGGTTGGCGCCGACGCTCTCGATCCGGACTCGCTGTCTCGGGCATTCGAAGGGATCAAGGTCATCTACTACCTGATCCACTCGATGGCATCGGGGAAGGACTTCCCGGAACTGGACCGCCGAGCGGCGACTCATGTTCGGGATGCTGCTGCGGCCGCCGGGGTGGAGCGGATCGTCTACTTGGGCGGGTTGCAGCCGACGGAAGCGGCCTCGCCACACCTGGACTCCCGGCGCGAGACCGGGGAGGTCCTCCGATCGGGGCCGGTTCCGGTGACCGAGATCCGCGCCGGGATAGTCGTGGGGGCGGGCTCGGCGGCTTTCGAAGTCATCCGTGACCTCGTCTACCACCTACCCGTGATGGTGACTCCGCGGTGGGTCGACTCTCGGACCCAGCCGATCGCTCTGGATGACCTGATCGAATACCTCGTCCTCCTTCCCGAGACCGCGCCTTCGGCAGGTCGGACCTATGACATCGGGGGGCCGGAGGCGTTGCGCTACCGGGACATGCTCACCGGCTTCGCCCGGGTGATCGGCAAGCGCCTCCTGATCGTCCCGGTGCCCGTCCTCACCCCTCGCCTCTCCTCCTACTGGCTGAACCTGGTCACGGCCGTGCCGACGAGCGTCGCCAGACCGCTGATAGACGGACTGAGACACGACCTGGTCATCGATCCCGGCGCCGACCTGGCCAGATCGATCCCGCTCCCTCTCTGCACCTATGAGGAGGCGGTAAGGGTGGCTCTCGAGGCCGAGCACGACACCGAGGTGCCGGCGCGCTGGACGGAAGGCTCGTTCGCGATGCGGGACTATCGCTCGGACATCTCCTACTACAGCCGCGGCGAACGGGTCGAGCGTGTGTGCGAAGCGGAACCGGACAGGGTCTGGGAGGTCGTGTCGTCGATAGGGGGGAAGAACGGCTGGTACTACGCCAACCCGTTGTGGAACCTGCGGGGCATCCTGGATCGTATGGTCGGGGGAGTCGGCCGCCGCCGGGGCCGCCGCCATCCGACCGAGTTGCGGGTGGGCGATACGCTCGACTTCTGGCGGGTGGTGGCGGTGGAGCCCGGTCGCCGCCTGACCCTCCTGGCGGAGATGCGCCTTCCCGGCAGCGCGATTCTCGAGTTCGAGGTGCTGCCCGAAGCAGGCGGTTCCCGCATAGTCGCCGCCGCCCACTTCCACCCCGCGGGTGCTCTGGGCCTCCTCTACTGGTACGCGTTGTGGCCCATTCACAAGCGCATATTCGCCGGCCTGGCCGATGCCTTGGTCGAGCGCTCGTTGGGCCGAACGCCCGCAAAGGTACGGGTGGCGCACGGCAGCAGCTAGACGATCAGTTCCTTGTTGATTGTTCCTTAATCGGTAGCTGGAATCGCGCCGTCCTAGCCAAGACTGTCGAGGATCGCGAATGTGTCGGTGGCGGGTGATAAGTTCGCCTCTGTGGAGGACCTGCACCGGATACACGCTCTGAAACGATCAGGCGAGCCGGAATCGTTTGTGGACTATTGCTGTCCACCGGGGACGCCGTGGCGCTGCTGATCCACGTCGGGTCACATCCCGACCAGTTGGTGGGCAGGTTGTGCGAGATGCTGGCCTCGCCTCCGGCCGATCCCTTCGCGCAGGAAGTGGTGGCCGTGCCCACGCGCGGGATCGAGCGCTGGCTCACCCAGCGGATCGCCGCCGAGCTGGCTGACCGAACGTCCGGTGACGGGGTGTGCGCCAACGTAGAGTTTCCCTCCCCGCGTCGCCTCGTCCGGGAGGTGCTCCGAGCGGTTCCCGATTTGGCTTCGGCGCTGGATGCCTGGGAGGGACCCGCTCTGACCCGCACCGTGGTCTCGGTGGTGGACGATCACGTCGGCGAGCCCTGGATGTGGCTTCTGGCCCGCTTCATCGATGCCCCGAATGCAGTCGAGTCGCTCGGCAACAGCCAGCGGCTCCGGGCGGCCCGCAAGATCGCAGGGCTGTTCACACGCTACGCGCGGCGCCGGCCCGAGATGGTTCGGGCCTGGATGGAGGGGGACGACGTCGGGCCCGATGGAGGCGCCCTTGCCGGAGCGGATGTCTGGCAGGCACACCTGTGGCGGCTGGTCCGGGCGCGGATAGGGACGCCCAGCCTCGCGGAACTGATCCCCTCGGCCTTGGAACCGATCCGCAGCGGCGGGCTCGATTTGGGCCTGCCGGAGCGTCTCTTCGTGTACGGGCTCACCTCGGCGGACCCTATGGATGTCGAGGTGTTCGAGGCGCTCGCCGCTGCCCGCGATGTGCACCTCCACCTGCTGCATCCGTCTCCCGTCCTGTGGCGGGACACGGCGGTCCTTGCCGGACGGGACGGGATCCGTGCCGGCTCGGGAAGGGCGTGTGATCCCACCGCGCACCTGCCCAGGCATCCACTGCTGCGATCCTGGGCGCAGGACAGCCGCGAGCTCCAGCTGGTCCTGGCGAGCCGGGACCATACGAGCCAACCGTCCGCCGACGTATCAGGAAACGCCGACACGACCCTGCTCGAGCTGCTCCAGCAGGACATCCGCTCCAACGCCCTTCCCGCCGCCGGCGCCGCTCCGGCTGGCGCCCTCGACGGAGGAGACCGCTCGGTCCAGATCCATGTCTGTTACGGCGCCCGTCGGCAGGTGGAGGTTCTGCGCGACGCAATCCTTCACGTACTCGCTGCCGACGCCACGCTCGAGCCCCGCGATGTCGCCATCATGACGCCCGACCTCGCCACCTTCGCGCCTCTCCTCGAAGCAGTGTTCCTTGGCGCAGCCGGCGGCGGCGTAGCCCGGCCCGGCGCCGATACCTTCGGCGAACGAACCGGTGACGATGCCCTGCCCGATCTGCGCCTCCGGATCGCCGACCGGGCGCCCGCCACCACGAACCCGCTGGTCCGGTTCGCGGCAACCGTCCTTGACCTGGCCTGCTCCCGCCTCGAAGCGGGCACGATACGGGAACTGGTAGCGATGCCGGTGGTGCGGCGGTTGTTCGGATTCGACGAGGAGACGGCCGACGCGATCGCCGCGGTGATCGAAGACACCAACGTGCGGTGGGGCCTCGATGGCGGCCACCGCGCCTTGTGGAACGCCGGCACCTTGGCGGACCACACGTGGCGGCGTGGACTCGACCGGGCTCTCTCGGGCGTCTTCTACGCGGACAGCAGCGTTCGTGTGGTGGGCACGGTCGCTCCCCTTGACGGGGCCGAGGGGCAGGAGGCATTGCCGATCGGGCTGCTGGCCCAGATCATCGACCGGATCGTCACGGTACGGGAGCTTCTCGGCGCACCGCGGCCGCACTCCGAGTGGGGACCTGCCATCGGCGCGGCCGTGCGCCTGCTGGCGGCTCCTGCCTGGGACGACCAGTGGCAGTGGGGCCAGTTGGAGCGCCTGCTGGAGGGGAGTTTCCCGGGCGTGGAGGCGGGTAAGGACGATCCCCTGCTCGATCCTGCCGAAGCCCGGCTGGTGGTGGACGACTGGTCGCGGGAGGTGCCGAGCCCCCTGCACTTCAGGACCGGGGACATCACGGTCTGCACGCTGGTCCCGATGCGTTCGGTGCCCTACCGGGTGGTGTGCCTGCTCGGCATGGATGACCGGCGCTTCCCCAGGAACAGCAGGGCTGACGGCGACGACCTGCTGGTCGACAACGAGATCATCGGTGACTCCGACCGGGGCGCGGAGGACCGCCAACTCCTCCTGGATGCGGTCATGGCGGCCGGGGACCACCTGATCGTCACGTACTCGGGGCGTGATGAGTTGACCAACGCCGAGTATCCGCCGGCGGTCCCGATCGCGGAGCTGACCGACGTCCTGTCCGGCATGGTGGGCGACGCCGACGTGGAGAGCCTCTGGACCCACCATCCTCTCCAGCCGTTCAGCGAGATCAACTTCGTCTCGGGAGGTCTCGGTGTGCCTGGACCCTGGGGGTTCGACCCCATGCAGTTCCGGGGCTCGCTGGCCGTCCAGCATCGGACCGGCACCGACGCACCGCGGCTCTTGCTGCCGGTCCCCGAGGATGGCGTCTTCTCCGAGATCCGTCTCGAGGACCTGCGACGCTTTATCGAGCATCCCGCCCGCGAGTTCATCCGCGCCAGGCTCGGCTTCGTGATCCCCCGACCTGGCGAGATTCCCGACGACACGGTGCCCACGGACCTCGGCCCCCTGGAGGAGTGGAAGGTCACCAACCGCTTCCTCCCCGGATTGTTGGCGGGTCATCAGATCGAGTCGCTCGAGGCTCACGAGCGGGCCGGCGACAACCTGCCGCCCGGCGACCTCGGGCGGGCAGGCCTCGACAGGGCCCGGCAGCGGGCGTTCGAACTGTGGACGGCGGCCACGGAAGCGGGATACGACCCGGAGCGGCACCGCCAGTTCGCCGGGGCGGTGCGGGTGGGTGGCCGCACGATCGAGGGCTTGGTAACGGCCGATCCGGACGCTTCCCGAGTGGACATGGTCACCCCCTCGCGGCTCAAGGGCAAGCAACGCTTGAGAGCCTTCCTCCAGATGCTCTTCCTGTCGGCGCTGGACCCGCATCGCCCCTGGCAAGCGTTGCTGCTCGGTCGTCACCTACGCGGCAACAAGCTCCGGAGCGTGAGGCTCGGACCGATCCGTGGTGACGCGGAGCGCCGCCGTCAGCAGGCGGAGCGTATGCTGGCCGGCCTAGTCGACCTGTACGTCGAAGGCCTCACCACTCCCATCCCGTTGCCCTGCGAGACCTCCTTTGGCTGGCAGCGGAAGATCGGTCACCGCCGCGATGTTGCCCGGAAGGTCGCCGAGCAGGCGTGGGAGAAGGACCGGTTCTCTCCCGAGGCGAAGGATCCATCCAACGAGTTCCTGTTCCCGGCCCTGGGGACGATGTCCGCCCTGGAGCGGAGTTCCTTCGCGGAGAACGCCGAGAGGCTATGGGGGCCGATCCTGCCGCTGCTGGTGGAGAAGACGGTATGACCGCGGTCGGTCCGTACGACCCCTACGCGCCGATCGCCGATGGCCGCACGGTCATCGAGGCAAGTGCCGGTACCGGAAAGACCTTCACGATCGCGGCCGTAGTCACGCGTCTGGTGGCCGAGGAGGGTCTTCCACTCGAACGTATCCTCGTGGTCACCTTCACCCGGGCCGCCACCGCCGAGCTCAAGGACCGGGTCAGGCGGCGGATGGTCACCACCCTCGGCGCACTCCGCGGCTCGCAGGTCGGTGGGCCGGCCGATGATCACATCCGCGTCCTGCATGACGCCGACCGCGACAGCCGGAGGCTGTATTCGGAGCGGCTCGAGGAGGCTCTGACCCACTTCGACCGTGCCCAGATCTTCACCATCCACGGCTTCGCCCTCCGGTTGCTGCAACAGCTCGGTTTCCGGTCTCGGCTTTCCGGCGACATGGAGCCTCGGGAGATAGACGAACTGTTGCTCCGCCGGGCCGCCAGCGATCTGGTGGTGGATCGTTTCGCCGTTCACCGGCGGGATGACCGATCCGAGCAGGTCACTCAGGAGCACCTGGCCCAGATCGGCAAGGTTGTCGTCACGATTCCGGACGCCCGGATCACTCCGGCGCCTGCCTCCGCTGAGGGACAGGCGAGCATACGGGCGGAGCTTGCCCGGAGGATGAAGTCGGTAGTGTCCCGGCGGCTGTGGGCGGAAGGGATGGTCACCTTCGATGACACCCTCGTGGAGGCCCGCGACGCGTTGAATGAGGACCGGGTCGGCGTCGGCGCCCGGGATCTGCTGAGAAGGCGCTACTCCGTCGCTCTGGTCGACGAGGCCCAGGACACCGACCCCATCCAATGGCAGATCCTGAGGGCGGTGTTCGGCGAGTCCCGGCTGGTCGTGATCGGCGATCCGAAGCAGTCGATCTACGCCTTTCGAGGTGCCGACATCGAGTCCTACCTCTCGGCTGTCGAGGACCCCTCCGGCCATCGCACCCTGGCCACCAACTGGCGCAGCGACGGACCGCTGATCGCCGCGCTCGACGCGCTGCTGGCAGGCGCCACGTTCGGCGACGACCGTATCGGCTACCGGCGGGTGCGGGCAGCCGACCAGAACCGGACGGCCCGGATCCGGGGTGCCGGCGAATCCTTGGAGATTCGCCGCTTCTCGGATGACTTCCCCCTGCCCCGCCAGCAATACAAACCGTTCTTCTACGTGGCGGACGCCAGGAAAGCGGTCGCCGCGGATGTGGCCGCAGAGGTGGTCCGGCTCCTCGATCATGAGGTCACCTTGGAGGGACACGACGGCCAGGATCGCCGGCTCGCACCGGGGGACATAGCGGTGCTGTGTCGCACCGGGAATCAGGTCGGAATGATCCGCGACGCCCTCGCCGCCGCGAGCGTACCGTCGGTGGTGGCGCGGACCGGGAGCGTGTTCGCCACGCCGGCGGCCGAGCATTGGCGCCGGTTCCTCCATGCGGTCGAACGGCCCAGCCGCGCGGACTACCTGCGCCTGGCAGCCACCACTCCGCTCGTCGGTATGGACCTTCCCGAGGTGGCAGGTCTGGAAGGCGACACGATCCTCGACCTGCAGCAACTCTTCCTGCGGTGGCAGGGTCTGCTGCACGACCGCGGGGTACCGGCGATGTTCGCCGACATCGACCGGACAACTGGTCTCACGGCCCGGACCCTCTCCCGGTGGGAGGGCGCGAGGGAACTGACCGACCTGAACCACATCGCCGAGGAGATGCATGCCGCCTGGCGGAGGGGTCGGATCGGGTCGCTGGTCGTGTGGATAGAGGTCGCTATGGAGGAAGCGGCCCGCAACGCCGAGGCGAACGTGGAGGACGCCGAGTCCCGCCAGCGCCGGCTGGACACCGATGCGGCGGCGGTGCAGGTCCTGACGGTGCATGCCGCCAAAGGCCTGGAATACCCGGTGGTGATGGCGCCGTACCTGTGGGACATCCCCCGGATCAAGCCCGGGATACCCGTCTTCCACGACCCCGAGCCTGCTACGGAGGGGGAGCCCCGCCGGCGTGTCATCGACGTCGGCGGCCCCACTTCTCCCGGCTTCGACTCCCACCGGGAGGCGGCGATGGACGAGGATGCGGCCGAGGAGGGCCGGTTGCTGTACGTGGCGCTGACCAGGGCCAAGCACCGCATGGTCGTGTGGTGGATAGAGAACACCTGGAACTCGGGCAGGACCAAGCTCCACCGGATCCTGAGCCGCGGGGGCGACCCTGATCGTGAGATCGAGCGGCTCATCGGGGTCTCCGGGGGAACCATCGGCCAGACCGTCCTGACCGCACCCCAGCCGGCGGCCCTGTACTCGGGGGAGCAGCGGAATCCCGGTCGGCTCGAACGGGCCCGCCTCGATCGTCCTCTTGACTACTTCTGGCGGCGGGTCTCCTTCACGTCCTTGTCGCCGGACCGTCCCCTGGGCGGGGAGCCGGACACCACGGACGAACCGGACCGGGTCGACGAACCGGCGGAGGTCGGCGAACCGGGCGGGGCGGGCGGCGAGCTGCTGATGGACGATCTCCCTCGTGGGCCAAGGTTCGGGTCGCTGGTGCACCGGATCTTCCAGAACGTGCCCTTCGACGCTCCCGACCTCCCTGCCGCGATCGGATCCGAGCTCGCCCGCCTTATCCGCCAGGCGACGTGGGACTTCGACACCGATACCTTCGTCAGGGGGATGACCGCTGCGATACGAACACCCCTCGGACCCGGAGACGACGCCCCGTCCCTGCGCTATCTCGACCCGGGCCGGACCCTCAAGGAGATGGGCTTCGAGTTGCCGCTGCGCACTTCCGCATCCACCATCACCCTCCGCGACATCGCGGCGGTCATGCTGGAACGTCTGCAAGACGACGATCCCCACCGCGGCTACTTCTCGCAGCTGCACGAACTGGAACCCCACCGGTTCCGCGGTTTCCTGACCGGGGAGATCGACCTCGTCACCGTCCTCCCGGACCGCCGCGCCGACCGCTACGTGGTCATGGACTTCAAGTCCAACACGCTTCCGGCCGCAGGAGAGCTGCCCGCGGCGGCCGACTACGGACCGGGCCCGCTCGTCGCCGCTATGCACCACGGCAACTACGTGCTCCAGGCGTTGCTGTACCAGGTGGCTCTCCACCGGTACCTCGAATGGCGCCTTCCTGGCTACCGGCCGTCCGCCCATCTGGGCGGTTCCATGTACCTGTTCATCAGGGGCATGATCGGTCCCCGGACCCCGGTCGCGGATGGCGAGCGCTGCGGGGTGGCGCGCTGGCGCCCGCCACCGCAGGCGATAGTCGCGCTGAGCGATCTCTTCGCCGGGCGCCGATGATGGTTGTCGCCGGACGGCTCGAAGCCGCCATCGCAGGACCACGAGCCGTGGCCGGCGCGTCCGGCTTGCTGGCGGCCTTCAACGAAGGGGGTGCGCTCTCGCCCCTGGACGTCCACGCCGCGACGGTGATCGCCCGGTTGTGGGCCGAGTCCGACCAGACGGTGATGCTGGCAGCCGCCCTGGCCGTTCGGGGCACCCGCATCGGGCACGTATGCATCCGTCTCGAGAGCCAGCGGGAAGCAATGGTGATCGAGGGCCAGCCTCCGGAGGTGGTGGAAGCGCTCCCCTGGCCGGACCCGGAGGAGTGGGCGGCGGCGGTGTCGGCCAGCCGGATGGTCGGCGACGGCAGGGGAGAGGAGCCCCTCGTCCTGGACGGCGATCGCCTCTACCTCGAGCGTTACTACCGCTACGAGGAGCGGGTGGTCAACCTCATCGGCGCACGCGCCGCCGCCCGCCGGACGGTCCTCGCACCGGAGACTCGGACGGTCCTGGACGGGTTGCTTCGGCCCCTCCCGGACGACGGGCCGAACCTCCAGCATGCCGCCGCCGTCAATGCTCTGACCGGGAAGCTGACCGTGGTTGCCGGCGGTCCGGGTACCGGCAAGACGTACACGATGGCGAGGATGCTGGCGGCCCTGGCCGAAACCTCCGCAAGCTTTCCACGGGTGGCGTTGTGTGCCCCCACCGGGAAAGCGGCCGCCCGGCTGGGGGAGGTCATCGACGAACTGGCAGCCGAGGCCGAGAGTCCGATCGTCCGGGAGCGGCTGGAGACGCTGCAGACCGGCACCATCCACCGGCTCCTCGGGTGGGCGTGGGGCCGGGGCCGGTTCGCCCACCACGAGCGGAACCGGTTGCCCCACGACATCATCGTCGTCGATGAGATGTCGATGGTCTCGCTACCGCTGGCCGCCAAGCTCATGGCCGCGGTGCAGAGCGACGCCACTCTGGTGCTGGTCGGGGATCCGTACCAGTTGGAGTCGATCGAGGCCGGGACGGTTCTCGCCGACATAGTGGGTCCCGCCACCCTGTCATCCGACCCGGGACGGCGGGGTCCCGTCCCCGGCGCGCCCGCGATCGCCGGCTGCGTGGTCGTGCTGGAGCGTGTGCACCGCTTCGAGGAGCAAGGCCCGATCGCCGATTTCGCCGACGCGGTTAGGGACGGTGATCCAGACCGGGCAGTGGAGTTACTCGACCGGGGAGTGGATGACCTTCACTGGGTGAAGGACCGGACCGAGGCCGGTTTCCGGAGGCTTCGCGCACGGGTGGCCGAGCGCCGGGCCCGGTTGGTGGAGGCGGCATCCGTGCCGGGCAGCGAGGAGGAAGCGTTGGCCTGCCTGGGCGAGATGGGGGTGCTGTGCGCCAACCGTGACGGTCCTGGGAGCGTGGAGCAGTGGAGGGGCGAGATAGAGAACGCTCTGGATGAGAGGTTCCCCGGTCTCCGGTATCGCGGCGAGTGGTACCCCGGGCGTCCGCTGATGATCACCAGAAACGACTACAACCTGGGCCTCTACAACGGGGACATCGGCGTGGTGGTCCGGGCCGGCGAGGGCGTGCGCGTGATGTTCGACCGGGGTGGTGTCCGCTCCTTCCCACCCGGCCACCTGGGGGATCACACCACGGTCCATGCCCTGACCATCCACAAGAGCCAGGGATCCCAGTTCGATGAAGTGATCGTCTCGCTTCCGCTGGAGTCCTCGCGGTTGCTAACCCGGGAGCTCCTCTACACCGCCGTGACCCGGGCGTCCAAGAAGGTGACGGTTGTCGGTCCTGAGTCGGTCATCCGTCTGGGCGTCGAGCGCTCGGTCCAGCGCGCCTCCGGCCTGAGGTCAAGGCTGTGGGGATGAAAGCCTCCTCGGGGCTCCGGATTGGCAACACTTCCAGTCGTGGTCATACTCGGTTATACTAGACGGGGTGAAGATAGCGGTCTCGATCCCCGACGCCGTGTACGAAGCGGCGGAACGTCTGGCGGCACGACGCCGGTGTTCACGGTCGAGTCTTTATGCCGAAGCATTGGAACGTCTGCTGGCTCAGGAGGACTCCGACGAGGTGACGGGCCGCCTTGACGCCGTGTACTCCGACGAGCCCTCGCAGATTGCCGGCGAACTGCTTGAGGCGCAGCGGCGAGCCTTGCACGATCGCTGGTGATCCGCCGCGGCGACATACGCTGGGTGAGTCTCCGCGACCCTGTAGGTTCCGAACCGGGCTACCGGCGGCCCGTCCTGATCGTCTCGAGCGACCGCTTCAACAGAAGCCGGATCGCGACAGCGGTTGCGGTCGTTATCACCTCGAACCTACGGCTGGACGCAGCGCCCGGCAATGTTCTCCTTGCGGGGGCAACATCCGGCCTGGGCAGGGATTCCGTAGTGAACGTGTCACAGGTCGTTACCCTCAACAAGGCCGATCTTTCGGAATCGGCGGGGAGGCTGGATAAGGCCGCGATGCGCATGGTCGAGGAGGGCATCGCCCTGGTCTTGGATCTTCCAACCGCGCGTTGACTCCCGAGAAGCAGGTGCATCCGCGCCCGCCACGTCGGTATGTGGGTGCCTAGGCAGCGAGTCGGCACAGTCCCTTTGTAGACAGGGTGCTGTGCGCCAACCGTGGCGGCTGTGGGGATGGGGAAGTCGCTCAGCCACTCCGCCGATTGAAGGTAACATTGATAACGACGCGCGTTATTATCGCGAAGGGTGAAGCAATTCAGAGATGCAGATACCAGGAGCCTCTTTGCCGGGCAACGAGTCCGCCGCATCCCTCCGGAAATCCGGCTCCGGGCGAGAATGAGACTGCAACGGGTGGTAGCGGCAGCAGCGCTAACCGACCTGCGCATACCTCCGTCCCACCGGCTGGAAGCTCTACGAGGGGATCGGAAGGGCCAGTTCAGCATCCGTATCAACGACCAATGGCGGGTGTGTTGCGTCTGGACTGACCAAGGCGCGATGGAGATAGAAGTAGTCGATTATCACTGAGGAGTAACCATGGCCACAGCCGGACCCATCCATCCCGGAGAACACTTGAGCGAGATCATGAGCGAACTTGGCATTTCCCAGTATCGACTAGCCAAGACCATTGGAGTGCCACCGATCCGTATCAACGACATCGTGCATGGCCGCAGGTCGGTAACGGCCGACACCGCGTTGAGAATCGGAAAAGCCCTGGGTATGACTGCCGAATTCTGGCTGAACCTGCAGCGTATGTACGACCTGGACACAGCTCGCGCCACGACTGATACCAGTGGCATTGATCCGCTCGTAGACATAGCTGTTTGAGACCATCGGACGGTGCCGGTGTTGTAGTTTGAGTTACGAGTGGCATTGAGTACTCCGGCATCGGAGCCGGTAGCCACAACGAGCATGGCGCCTCGTAGACTCCATGATCTCGACGCACTTCGTGGGTTCGCGATGTTGCTGGGCATCGGCTTGCACGCATCGCTGGCGTTCTTCCCGGCGGCATGGTGGGTGCAGGACCGCACTTCCGGCCTCGACGGGCTCTTCGACGAGTTCCTGTGGGCGGTCCATGGATTCCGCATGCCGGTGTTCTTCCTGATGAGCGGCTTCTTCACCGCCTTGCTGTGGCGGCGGCGCGGCCTCGGCGCCCTGCTGAACCATCGGCTGCGCCGGGTGGCGCTTCCGCTCGTGGTTGGCATGCTCACGATCATCCCGCTGACCGCTGCGGTCGGTGACTGGGCCGCCGCCTCCGCGCCCCCGCCGGAGGTGGCGGATGATGACATCTGGGGCAAGGTGTTCGCCGGCGACGTCTCCGGGGTGGAGCAACTGCTGGACAGGGGCTTCGACCCTGACCTCCGTGGCGAGCCGGGTGGATGGACGTTCCTCCACGCAGCCGCATTCACCGGTGACGTGGAGATGCTGGACCTACTGCTCTCACGGGGCGCCGAGCCGGCGCCGATCGCCACCGCCTCGGAAGGCGAGACACCCCTCGGCGTGGCCTTCCACTTCGGTCACGAAGAGGCGGCCGACCTGCTGGTCGCACACGGAGGCGGGGATCCGCTCCCCGAAGGGATCGAGTGGTCGGCGATCCCGGGTTGGGGAGCAGGCGCCGCCGAGACGGAGGAGGACGAGGGTTCGGCCGCCCGGCTCGACCTGTCCACGGTCCAGCGTTTCTTCCATCTCTGGTTCCTCTGGTTCCTCTGGTTCCTCCTCTGGCTGGTGGCCGGTTTCGCCATCGTGGCATTGGTGGTGGACCGCCGGGATCCCCATCGTCCGGGGCAGGCGGCGTGGCCACAGTGGGTCATGTGGTCGATGATCCCCCTCACGATCGTGCCGCAGCTGTTCATGGGCGGGGGTGGCTCCTATCCGGTCTTCGGGCCCGACACCTCGGACGGTCTGGTTCCTTTACCACACGTTCTGGCCTACTACGCCACCTTCTTCGCATTCGGGGCCCTGATGTACCGGAGCGCGGGACGCAGGGGTAAGCCGCTGGTCGACACGATCGGGAGACCGTGGTGGCTCTTCCTGCCGGTCTCGTTCCTGATCGTGCTCCCGGCCGGACTGGTATTCACCTTCGACGAGGCGGCCTTCTCGTGGCCGGTGGCGTCGGTGCTGCAGGTCGCCTACGCCTGGGGGATGTGTTTCGGGTTGATGGGGCTGTTCCGGGAGCTGTTGGCGGAGGAACGTCGCGGGGTTCGCTACCTCTCCGACTCCTCGTACTGGTTGTATCTGGCTCACCTTCCGCTGGTGGTGGTCGCACAAGCAGTCATACGGGACTGGGACCTGACGCCGGAGGTCAAGTTCCTGATGATCTCGGTGGCCGTAACGGCGCTGCTCCTCCTGACCTACCAGCTCTTCATCCGGTACACGCCGATCGGGACGATGCTGAACGGCAAGAGACTTCGACCGACCGCCTGAATCATGCCGAGTCTCGTGGCTTTCGGCCCGGCGGAAGGATCACGTCACACCGCAGTCCGGGTGATCGCCCGAGATGACTACTTCCGGTCCGCGTCTAGCGCCTCCACGATCAGCGGGCTCGGAATGCTCGTCCCGGCAGCCTCCTTACGCCGCCGTGCTTCGGATACCAAGGTGGCTCGGGATTGCCGGGCGGCGCTGCGCTCCAGCTCGCTTCGAGGCATCAGGTCCTGGTAGAGATCGAGTCCCGCGGGAACCACGCCCTCCAGTGAGGCGATGTCCGCAGGGCCTAGGGCATGCAGCGCATCTCTGAGGCTGTCGCGTGTCTCGGTGTCCAAATTCGAACTCAAGCTGAAGGGCGGTGCCGGCCAGTCGACGGTGCGGTCGATCACGCGAAGGTCCGCCATCTCCTCCGGGCGCTCGGCCAAGGTGTGTTCCCAGACGGTTACGTCGACCGAGGCGACGTCACAGGCCCGGTCGGCCAGAGCTTCGAGCGAGGCCCGGTGCGAACCGGTCACGGTCTGGTCGGCGAACCACCTACCGGGGAAGGATCGCTCGACATGTGCCTGGAGCCCGAGAAAGCCGGACCAGGATTCGACTTCGTTCACGGCCAGCGTGGTCGCCAGCGCGGCGCCCAATGACGGCGGACCGTCCGCATGGGCGACGATCACCGAGTGGTAGACCGGTCCTCCGTGACCGGCGAAGACCGGGGCGGCCACGATCGTGTGGGACAACCGGCCGGCCGAGATCAGCGACGCGGTCGGGCACCCGCACATCCAGACCAGGTCGAGCGCGGGCGCGTGGCGGAGCGCTTCCGCGGTCGTCCTCCCAACCGTGTGGTCGACCATCACCTCGATGCCCGTCGCCTCCGACAGGTACCCGACCAGGTCGCGCATGATGGTCAGGGTGTTGTCGCCCAGATAGGTCGCAGCCCGGAGAGGTGCGCCGGCGGGTGTGTTCAACGGATACCGTCCTCTCGCCGCGGTGGCGGGACCCGCCTATTCCATCGATGGACCTGCCGTTGCCGGAGGGTCGGTCAGCACCCTAGACGAGTAGTTCCGAGGGTACTGACCACTGACCACCAACTAGACCCAAGGGCTGTTCGAGTTCCGGTTGCCGAAGGTGCCGCCGGTGCGGTAACGGTCCAAGGTGAACGGCTTCAACTCCTCGGGCTTCTCTCCGTACACGAGCATCTGAGCGGTGAGCTTGCCCACACCGATCATCTTGAAACCGTGGTTGGAGTCGGCGATCACCCACGCGTTGTCGGTGAGATGGTCGAACACCGGCACGTTGTCGGGCGTGAACGCGCCGATTCCACCGTTCCTACGTTCCTTGAAGTAGGGCCGCAGGTTCTCGAGGCGCTTGAACAGCATGCCCAGGGCGGAGCAGTAGTAGTCGGCGAACCAGGATTCCGCCTGGTAGAGGTCATTGAGATGACCGTAGGGCTCGACCTCCGCTAGGGGGCCTATCTTGATGGGGATCGTCCCTCCCTGGAGACCGGGAGCGCCCACCCGCTCGGCCGCGTAGCGCGTGTACACGTAGGTGTGGTCCTTGATCATCGTTCCGTCCTCGCCGTAGACCGGCGTGTCCAGCAGCTCTACGTGGAGAACCGGAGAGTCTCGGTGTTGGGCGGTGCGGAAGTCCACGCCCTCGGGGAGGAGGACCTCACCTTCGAGCAGGCGCCAGTAGGTCCACATGTCCATCTGTTTCTCGGTGTGCCCGTCGGGATACTTGACGTCGAGGTGCGACGGCCCGCCCAGCCACTCCCACTGCTGCGGCGTCCACGCTCCCGCACCCACGACCACCTGCTCGCACGAAATCGGTCCCTGGTCGGTCTCGACCGCGGTGACCGATCCCGATGAGTCCCGCTCGTAGCCGGTGACCGTGGTTCCGTAGACGCGCTGCACACCCCACTGCCGGCACTTCTGGTCGAGGCCCCAGACAGCGATATGGGTACCGGCGTATCCGGACCGGTGCTCGTGGAGCACCACGTCGCAGTTCTCGGTCTTGAAGTCGGGCCATAGCTTGGTCAGGAACGCATGCGCGTCCGATCCGAAGTAGAGGTCGGAGGGGTACCCGCTGGCCATCTGCGACGCGTGGAGTTCGATGTAGTCCTCTTCCTGGTTCGCCTCCCCGACCGACACGTAGCCGACCTGCTGGAAGCCGAAGTTCACGGGATCAGACTCCCACACTTCCACGCTGGCGCGGAGGATGGAGTGGAGCGGGTTGGTCATGTAGAGGTTGCGGACGCACCCGCAGGCCAAACCCGTGGCGCCGGCGCCGGGGCCCTGCTTGTCGATCAGGACGACATCGCTGCCCTTGCCCTTTCCCGATCGTTCGAGGTACATGGCGAGGTGGTAGGCGCTCGACAGCCCGTGGACGCCGGCGCCGACCACGACGAACCGAGCGCTCCGTGGCAGGGGGGCCGCATCGAAGACGGGGATCGCCGCAGGGTTGACCACTTGGCCTTCGACATCGGGCGGAAGCGGGCGGTTGGCGAACGGGTACCACTGGTTGTGTCCGGTGGGGTTGGGAAGGTTCATGGGCTTGCCTTTCTCTCTGGGGTTTCGTTGTTGTCGGTCGGGTTCACGTAGCCGGCGCCGATCGTCCGCCATATGAGCGGGACTCCGGGCCGGTAGGCGAGGTGGTGGCGGTTCGGAGCGTCGATGACGGCGAGGTGGGCGGGGCCGCCCGGCGCCAATCGGCCCACGTCCTTGCGCCGGAGAGCGGCCGCCCCGCCGGTCGTGGCGGCGGCGATCGCCTCGTCGATGGTCATGTTCATGTCGCGCACCGCCAGGGCGATGCAGAACGAGATCGAACTCGTGTAGCTCGACCCGGGATTGCAATTCGATGCGATGGCCACCGTGACCCCGGCGTCGATGGCCCGCCGGGCGTCGGGGTACGGTTGCCGCGTGGAGAAGTCCGCCGCGGGGAGGAAGGTGGCCACGGTGTCGCTGGCGGCTAGGGCCTCGATGTCGTCGTCGGAGAGGTAGGTGCAATGGTCGACGGAAGCGCAGCCCATCTCCACGCCGAGGCGGACTCCGGGTCCGTAGCCCAACTGGTTGGCGTGGAGGCGTAGACCGAGGCCGGCGGCGCGGCCCGCCTCGAGGACCGCTCTCGATTGGTCGGCGTCGAATGCCCCGCTCTCGCAGAATGCATCAATCCAGCGGACGTGGGGTCGAACGGCCTCGAGCATCGGCCCGCACACCAGGCTGACGTACTCGTCGGTCCTTCCCAGGTACTCGGTCGGTACCACGTGGGCTCCCATGAAGGTGCTCTCCGGCGTGACCTCGGCGGCGAGCGAGGTGGTCTCGGCCTCGGATTCGATCGACAACCCGTACCCTGACTTGATCTCCACGGTGGTTGTGCCGGCCCGGTGGACTTCCTCGAGCCGCCGGTCCAGGCTCGCCCGCAGGGCTTCCCGACCTGCCGTGCGGGTGGCCTCGGTCGTCACCCGGATCCCTCCGCCGTCGTAGGGTTCGCCCGCCATACGCCGCGTGAACTCCTCCGCCCGGTCGCCGGCGAACAGCAGATGGGTGTGGGAGTCGACGAACCCCGGTATCACGCACCTGCCTCCGGCGTCCAGGCGCTCGTCCGCCACCGCGCCGGCCGGACCGACCGCGACCACGGTGTCCTCGTCGATCAACACCGAAGCGTTTTCGACGATCCCCAGCGGTCCCGCCCCTAGCCCGGGTGCGTTGGTGACCAGTTCGCCGATGTTGTCGATCACCAGCGTCACGCCGCCACCACCTTGGCGATGGCGGAGTCGAGCTCGCTCGCCACATCGACCGAGACGTGGGTGCCGCCGACCACCACCGGCCGGCCGCCGACGACGAGGTTGTGAACGTCGGTGCTGGAGGCGGCGAAGATCACCGCGTCGAGAACGTTGGGAGTGTCGATTCCGGCCAGGCGAACCGAGTCCAGCCCGATACTGGTGAAGTCGGCCAGACAGCCCGGGCTGATGGCGCCTCCGTCCTTCCAACCGAGTGACCGGTACCCGTTGATGGTGGCGATGTCGGCAAGGGTCTCGGTGGGGTGGACTCCCCGCCGGTTCGTCAGGACCCTCGCGCCCAGCTCCACTGCCCGCGCCTCCTCGAGGATGTCGATGACCGCGTGGGAATCCGATCCCGCGCAGAGGGTCGCCCCCGCCCGGACCAGGCTCTGGCTGGGCCCGATCCCGTCGGCCAGGTCGCGCTCGGTGGTGGGGCAGATGCAGCAGTGCGCGCCTGCTCCGCCGATCACGCCGATGTCTTCGCGGGAGAGGTGCGTGGTGTGGACCAGGGTGGTGTCCGGACCCAGCGCACCTGCGCCGGCCAGCACGGCCGTCGGGGTTCGACCGTGGACCTCGAGGCAGGCTTCGTTCTCGGCCGGTTGCTCCGAGACATGAACGTGAAGGGGCATAGCCCTCTCCCTTGCCCAGCGCGCCGCCATCCCGATCGACGCAGGGTCTACGGCGCGGACCGAGTGGACCGCCGCCCCGACCCTGGCGCCCGGTCCCCGAACACTCGCCCGCAGGTCCTCGACCCGACGTATCCACGCCTGGACCGACCCGTCGCCGAACCGGGCCTGTTCGGGAAGCAGCGGGGCGTACCCGGATCCCGACCCGGGGGCGAACCCTCCGTGCAGGTACAGCGTGTCGAGCAGGGTCAGGCGGACTCCGGCATCACGCGCCGCGGCCACCAGGCTCGCCCCGAAGGCGTTCGGGTCGTCATACGGGTCCCCTCCGGGCCTGTGGTGGACGTAGTGGAACTCGCCCACCACGCCGATACCCGCCAGTGCCATCTCGGCGAAGGCAGCCCGCGCGAGCCGGTAGTAGTTCTGCGGGTCCAGGTTGGCGGCCACCCCGTACATCAGGTCGCGCCACGTCCAGAACGTTCCCCCACCGCCATGGGTCCGGCCCCGCAATGCCCGGTGGAAGGCGTGGCTGTGGGCGTTGGCCAGCGCAGGGAGGGTCAGGCCGGGCAGTTCGATGGCGTCCCGGGGAGGCGAGGCGTGGCCGGGAGAGACCTCGACGATGCGGTCGCCGTCCACTTCGATCAGTACTCCGGGGGTGGCCCTCGGGCCGCCCAGCCAGGCCAGCTCGCACCAGTAGCGATCCCTCACGCGCCCACCTCGGCCTCGAAGCGGGTGATGCGCTCGACGAAGGGGTCACGGTGATGCCGGTCGAACTCCTCCCAGGTGCTGAGAGTCCTTGGGTCGATCCGGTCGACCACCAGTACGCCGTCGAGGTGATCGCACTCGTGCTGCCAGGTCCCGGCGGTGAGGCCCCGCAGGACTTGTTCATGATCGATCCCGTCCCGGTCGGTGTAGCGGACGCGGAGGTTGACATGCCGCTCCAACTCCCCCCGCAGCGGAACCGACAGGCACCCCTCGTTGATGATCACCGTCCTGTCATCGAGGGCCTCATACTCGGGATTGATAGCCACGGTCAGGGGGATGGGCGGCTTGTAGGGATAGCGCGGGTTGTTGTCGACCTCCATAACCATGATCCGGACGGGCTCGCCTACCTGGATGGCGGCGATCCCCGAGCCGTTGGCATGCCGCATGGTGTCGATGAGATCGTCGATGAGGTCCTGGACCGCCGGGAGCGAGATGTTGTGGCGGGTGACCTCTCCCGCCCGCACCCGCAGCGTCGGATCACCTACGGACAGGATCCGCCGGACCGTCATCACCGGCCGGGCCAGGGGTCCGCGGACGTGATTCCTCCCGGGAGTGTCCGGACGGCGTGCCATGTCGGGTCCGAGTCGTAGTCCCAGTACTTGCTGAGTTCCACGGTCAAGCTGGCGTCGCCGATCGGCCCCCCGCGCAGCCGCCCGTTGTGGATACGGACGCTGTTGTATACGACCGGAGAAAGTACCTCGGCCGCTTCTATGTGAACCGCGCTATGACGCCAGGCCTCACGGTCCCCGACCTCCTGGTGGACCACCAGGTTCGCCCATTGTTTCGGGACTCTCTCTGTGGAGCTGTAGCTGAGGATTCCCGGGTACCGCCGGAATTCGGACATCACGTCGATGTCGAACTCGTCGATAGCCTGCGCCTCCGCGGTCGACCGCCGGTTCCCGAGAAAGCCGACGATCAACACATCCGTTCCCTCCAACAGGGTCGCCGGGTCGCACATGACGATCCTCCGTCGCAGTCCATCCTCGTCCCAATTACTGACCTCGTACGGACGGAGCACCAACTCGCCTGCCTTGGCGCGGAGAAGCAGAACTCGCAGGTCATGGAGCAGGTGGTTCAGCAGCGCCAGGTCGGCCTCGTAGTGCCGGATGTCGGCACACGCATGGTCGGCAGGGTTCTCGTCGGCGCGAAGACGGACTGGGCTGTAGCGGACGGGTTTCACGGAGATCCTCTCAGTAATCGGTGGCGACGCCGCCTTCGCCGGCTCGGCGGGCGACGAACTCATCGAGTTCCTCGCGGACCGCCGAGTCCATCGAGGGCGCCTCGTAGGCGTTCAGTAATTCCTTGGCCAGGGTCTCGGTCCGGCGGGCGGGATCGGGCCGTCCGGCCTCGTCCCAGGTCTCGAAGTTGCGCCAGTCGGAGAGGAGAGGGGTGTGGAAGGCGTCGCGGTAGCGGGCCTGGGTATGAGTGGTGCCGAAGAAGTGACCGCCCGGTCCGACATCGGCGATGGCTTCGACGGCCAGCGAACCGTCATCGGTGGCCAATGGCTCGAGCGCCGCGCAGATCATCTGCAGCAAGTCGGCGTCCAGCACCATCTTCTCGTAGGACGCCCGCAACCCGCCCTCGAGCCACCCGGCCCCGTGCATCACCAGGTTGGCGCCGCCCATCACCGCACCCCACAGCGAGAACATGCTCTCGTAGGCGGCCTGGAGGTCGACGGCGTTAGAGGCGTTGGCGTTCGACGACCGGTACGGAAGTCCGTAACGGCGCGCCAGTTGACCGCCGACCAGCGCGGCCTGCAGGTATTCGGGGGTCCCGAAGGCGGGGGCACCCGACTGCATATCCACATTGGAGGTGAACCCGCCGTAGACGACCGGCGCTCCCCGCCGCACGGCCTGGGTGAGGGCGATGCCGGCGAGGGCCTCCGCGTTCTGCTGGACCAGTGCTCCGGCGACCGTCACCGGCGCCATCGCTCCCGCCAGCGTGAAAGGGGTGACCACCACCGGCTGGTTACGGGCCGACATCTCGAGGATCCCCTCGATCATCGGCGTGTCGAGCCGCAGCGGCGAAGAGGTGTTGACGACCGTGAAGAGCGAAGGCTGGGTCTCGAGGTCTTCGTCGGTTATCGCCCGGGCGATCCGGGCCATCTCGATCGTGTCGAGGGTCCGCTGCCGTCCGAGACTGTAGGTGTGGAAGGCCTTGTCGCTGAGCGTGAGCAGATCGAGGGTGGCGTGCAGGTGGCGGACCGAGGGATGGATGTCGGTGGGTTCTACCGGGTACCCGCCGTGCACGTGCACTACGTTCAGGTGCTGGCTCAGGCGCACGAGTTGTCTGAAGTCGTCCCGGTTTCCCGTACGCCGGTCACGGCCGAGACCGGAGACGTTAGGCGGGCTCGCCACCGCCGCGAACGCCACGTGGTTCCCGCCGAGTTGGAGGCGGTGGGCGGGGTTGCGGGCGTGGAGGGTGAATCCGGACGGTGCGTGGCCGACCAGCTCGGTGACCATCTCGGGATCGAAACGCACCCGCGCCGAGTCGGGATCGACATCCGCTCCCTCCCGTCCGAGAAGCGTCCTGGCCTTGAGGTGCAGCATGTCCATCCCCACGTCGCGCAGGACCTGGAGGGACGCCTCGTGGATGGCTTCGAGCCGGTCGTCGGGGATGGCACGGACCGGCGGCCAGGGGAGCCTCGGCTGGCGGAACGGGAGTTGGGGGTTGTCGGGGCCGCGCTTGGCGATGCGTGCCCGGCGCCCGCCCCGGCCACGTCGCGGGGCCACTAGGGGACGCTCGTTTCCGCCATCGGGATACGTACCCCCCGGTCGGCGGCGACTCGTGTGGCCAGTCCGTAACCGGCGTCCGCATGCCTGATGACGCCGGTGGCCGGATCGTTGAGAAGCACGCGCTCCAGCTTCCGGGCCCCAAGATCGGTGCCGTCGGCCAGGCACACCTGCCCGGCATGGATCGAGCGGCCGATCCCGACCCCTCCTCCATGATGGATGCTGACCCAGGACGCCCCGGATGCCGTGTTCACCAGCGCGTTGAGGAGGGGCCAGTCGGCGATGGCGTCGCTGCCGTCCGCCATGTCCTCGGTCTCGCGGTATGGAGAGGCCACCGATCCGGAGTCGAGATGATCCCGCCCGATCACGATGGGCGCCTTCAGTTCACCGGAACTCACCATGTCGTTGAAACGCAATCCCAGCCGGTGGCGCTCGCCGTAGCCCAGCCAGCAGATCCGGGCGGGAAGCCCCTGGAAGGCGACCCGTTCTCCGGCTAGCTTGATCCAGCGCCGCAACCCCTCGTCGTAGGGAAACTCCTCGAGGACCGCCCGGTCGGTCGCCGCGATGTCGGCCGGGTCGCCCGAGAGCGCCACCCATCGGAACGGCCCCTTGCCCTCGCAGAACAACGGGCGGATGTAGGCGGGCAGGAATCCCGGATAGGCGAACGCCCGGTCGTACCCCCCCAGTTCGGCCTCGGCCCGCAGGCTGTTGCCGTAATCGAACACCTCCGCTCCGGCGTCGAGGAATCCGACCATGGCCTCCACATGGGTAGCCATGGCGGCTCGCGAACGGATGGTGTACTCGTCCGGTTTGGCCTCCCGGAGCTTGCCGGCCTCCTTCAGAGACTGGTCGCTCGGGATGTATGCCAGCGGGTCATGGGCGGGTGTCTGATCGGTCACAATGTCGGCGGAGACTCCGTCCGCCAGAAGGCGGGGCAGCAGTTCCGCCGCGTTGCCGACCAGCCCCACAGAAAGCGGTCGGCGGGCTGCCACCGCCTCCAAACACCGGCGGAGGGCGTCCGTGTAGCCATCGGCGACCACATCCAGGTAACGGGTCTCCACACGGCGGGCGGCCCTGTGGGGGTCCACCTCTATGCAAAGGGCTACCCCATCGTTCATAGTGATCGCCAGAGGTTGGGCGCCGCCCATTCCTCCTAACCCGGCGGTAACCGTGAGGGTGCCCGCCAGGGTGCCCCCGAACCGTTTCCGGGCGATGGCTGCGAAACACTCGTACGTGCCCTGCAGGATGCCCTGGGTGCCGATGTATATCCAGGAGCCGGCCGTCATCTGCCCGAACATGGTCAATCCGAGGTGCTCCAGGCGGCGGAACTCGTCCCAGTCGGCCCAGTCGGGAACGAGGTTGGAGTTGGCGATCAGCACCCGCGGCGCCCACTCATGGGTACGTAGAACTCCCACCGGTTTGCCCGACTGGACGAGCATTGTCTCGTCGTGGGCGAGGGTGGTGAGTGTCCGGGTCATGGCGTGGTAGGCGTCCCATGACCGGGCGGCCCGTCCGGTACCGCCGTACACCACTAGGTCGTCCGGGCGTTCCGCCACCTCGGGGTCGAGGTTGTTCTGCAACATGCGGAAGGCTGCTTCCTGCGGCCAGCCCTGACAGGTCAGATCGGTTCCGGTCGGGGCGCGGACACCTCCGGCCGGTGGGTCTGAACCGGGGTGCCTGATTGCCGTCATCGAAGACCTCGCCGATCCGAATGGAAAGGTTCTCGCAGGGCGAACTGCTCCTTGAACAATACCTGATCTGGCTCTATCCTGTCAATAACCAGAAGGTGATTTCAGTTAATGAAACTCGAGCAATCTACAGGTTCCCAGGATCGAGCGACGGTGACCCGTGCCGGATCCTCCGGCGGATCCGGATCGACGCTCCATGCGTCACGCTCGGCGGAGAGGGTCCTGAGCCTGCTCGATGCCGTCGTGACCGGCGGGGCGATCGGCTTGACGGAAGCGGCCGGCGCGACCGGCATACCGGTCAGTACGGCCCTGCGCCACCTGCGCGTCCTGACGGGCCGCGGTTACCTGGTGCGGGACGATCTCGGCAGGTACTCGGTGGGGCCGAGCTTCGTGCGGGTCGCCCTAGCCGCCTTCCAATCGGGCCCGTACGCCCGGCTCACGGCGGCGGCCCAGCCGGCCCTGCAGCGTCTGGCCGACACAACCGAGGAGTCCGCCTACCTAGCGGTCAGGGATGGAAGCGAGGCCGTCTACATAGCCACGGTGGAGAGTCGCAGAGCGATCCGCCACGTCGGATGGGTGGGCAAGTCGGTGCCCGTAGAGGGAACGGCGGTAGGAGAGGCCCTGGCGAGCGAGGTGACGAGTCCCGGACAACGCCCCGTCCCGTACTTCAACACGGGGGCCATCGAGCCGGACGTATCAGCGGTGGTGGCGCCCATCCATGGATCGGTGGGGATCGCGGGTGCTCTCTCGGTCCTGGGACCTGCGGAGCGGCTGGCGGGAGAGCGCCTGGACCGAACCGCCGAGGCCGTGGTGGACGCTGCCCAGCAGACCTCTCTGGCGCTCTACCCACGGTTAGCGGTGCGGCGATGATCGTACTGCTCGAGGGTCCAGGCGTGACGGTTTCGGATGTGGTGGGGGTTGCCCGCCGCGGGGAGAAGGTCCGGCTCACGGATGGCGCCTTGCAACGCATGCGGGCTGCCCGCTCCGTCGTGGAGCAGTTCGCCGGAGGTGACCCGGCCTACGGGATCACGACCGGCTTCGGCGCCCTCGCTACCACCGCGATCCCTTCGGGACGAAGGGCCGACCTGCAGCGTTCGCTGATCCGCTCCCATGCTGCTGGGATGGGGCCGCCCGTGGAAGCCGAAGTGGTCCGCGCCATGATGTTCCTGCGGGCGCGGACCCTGGCGCTCGGGTATTCGGGCGCCAGGGTGTTGGTTGCCGAGGGGTTGGTGCGCCTGCTGAACGCCGGGATCGTTCCCAGAGTGCCGGAACACGGCTCGCTGGGCGCCAGCGGAGATCTGGCCCCACTGGCCCACGTCGGTCTCGTCCTCATCGGTGAGGGTGAGGTGATGACCGGCGGAGGGGTGCAGGAGGCGGCCGCCGTCCTGGCCCGGAACGGGATCGCGCCGGTGGTCCTCGCCGAGAAGGAGGGCCTGGCGCTCACCAATGGTACGGACGGGATACTGGGAATGCTCTGCCTGGCGGTTCACGATGCCTCGTACCTGCTGACCGTCGCCGACATCGTCGCGGCGCTCAGTGTCGAGGGTCTTCTGGCAACCGACCGGGCATACGCGGCCGACCTTCAGGCGTTGAGGCCCCATCCGGGCCAGGCTGCCAGTGCCGCCAATCTCCGGGCCGTTCTGGCCGGGTCACCGATCGTCGCCAGCCACCGCATCGGCTGCCTGCGGGTCCAGGACGCCTATTCGATCCGATGCACGCCCCAGGTCCACGGCGCGGCCCGCGACACCCTTGCCTTCGTGAAGGAGGCGACCGACCGGGAGCTGGCCTCGGCCATCGACAACCCGATGGTCCTTCCCGACGGGCGCGTCGAGTCCTGTGGCAACTTCCACGGGGCGCCGGTCGCGCTCGCAGCCGACTACCTGGCGATCGCCCTGGCCGAGGTGGGGGCTATCGCCGAGCGACGGCTCGACCGCCTCCTCGATCACAACCGTTCGCAAGGACTCCCTCCGTTCCTCGCCGACGATCCAGGTGTCGACAGCGGTCTCATGATCGGCCAGTACACCGCGGCCGCCATGTGCGCCGAGAACCGCCGCCTGGCCACCCCCGCGTCGGTCGACTCCTATCCCACCTCCGCAATGCAGGAGGACCATGTTTCCATGGGATGGTCCGCGGCCCGCAAACTCCGCGTGGTGGTCGACAATCTGCGCCGGATACTGGCCATCGAGTGGGTTACGGCGGCGCGGGCCATCGACCTGCGTGCGCCGCTCGAACCGGCGGCCGGCACTGCGGCCGCGGTCCGGCTGCTGAGAAGCTGCGTGCCCGGAGCAGGTCCCGATCGCGTCCTGTCACCCGAGCTCCGCGAAGCCGAGGAGCTCCTCCGGGACGAGGCCTTGGTGGACGCGGTTGAGGCCGCGACCGGCCCGCTGGGCTGAAGGGTCGACCTACCCGACAGGGATTAGGCTCGTCGCCGACGAAGCCGCCACCGCTCGGTAAGGGATTGTCTGGACGGGGCCGGCGGATCACAGGTAGCAGCCTCTTGGAGTGACGGTACTGAAATGAAGCAACAAATCCGCACCGAAGCAGCGTCAGCGCCGTTGGGTCCCTACTCGCAGGGCATGCGGGTGGGCAACCTCGTGTTCACAGCAGGGATGGGTCCGATCGACCCGGGAACCGGCAAGATCGTCGGCGACACGATCGAGGAACAGACGGAGTTGACCATCGACAACCTGAGCGCGGTTCTGGAGGAAGCGGGTACCAGCCTCGACCATGCCGTCAAGGCGACGGTGCATCTGCAGGACCTCGGCGACTTCGCAGCGTTCAACCGGGTGTACGAGCGGCGCTTCGGTGATCCCAAGCCGGTCCGCACCACCGTGGGCAGCGACCTTCACGGCATCATGGTCGAGATCGACCTGGTAGCTGTCATCCCACAGGCTTCGTAGCCAAACACATGTGGGTTGAATTTCCTCACTCTTGTTGTGTCAGTATCCTGATAATTGTGGGAAAAACCTTCCGATTTGTGTAGGCTAAGTTGAGAGGGCCCCTTCTCCTGAGGTAGCGAATGCCCACAGATCCAGGCCATGCGACTCCCGAGCGGGTGTATCGGGATCGGATCGTAGACGGCGAAGTTCCGGTGGCGCTGGGATCTGCGGGAGCAGTGCTGATCGAAGGTCCAAAGGGATGCGGCAAGACCTGGACCGGCCAGCGCTTCGCCCAGAGCGAGATTCTTCTGGAGGAACGTCCCGATCTCTGGGACATCGCTCCCCAGGTCCCGGACCTGTTGCTCGATGGAGCGACGCCCCGTCTGCTCGACGAGTGGCAGCGTGTCCCGGAGTTGTGGCACCTGATGCGCGTCGCCTGTGATCGTCGCGGTCAGCCTGGCCAATTCATCCTTACCGGATCCGCAGTTCCGGCTGACGAACTCACACGCCACTCGGGTGCCGGTCGGGTGAGTCGCGTCCGCATGCGCCCCTTGTCACTGACCGAAAGCGGACTATCCGAACCGGTTGTGTCCCTGGGTGGGTTGCTTGAGGGTCGGGCATTTGCCGCCGCGGAGTCACCCGTCAGCATCACGACCCTGGTGGAGGCCGCATGTAGGGGTGGTTGGCCTCGACTGGTCGGCGCGCCGATCATGGAAGCCCGCCGCTTCACTCGCAATTACCTGAGCGACATCTGCCGAGTTGACATCTCGGCAGTAGACGGCATCAGGCGCAGTCCCACGCGAGTCATGCGTTTGCTGCGGTCACTCGCTCGCAACGTGGCCACGACTGCGGGGTGTCGAAAGCTCGCTTCGGAGACAGGCGGCGACATTCCGGTGGACCGCACCACGGTCAAGACCTATATGGATGCGCTCAGCCATTTATTCGTCGTTGAGGACCTACCTGCCTGGAGTACGCATCTCAGGTCACGGACCAGCCTTATCCGCTCCCCGAAACGCCACTTCGTCGATCCATCCCTGGCGTCGGCGGCGCTCGGAGTCGGCCCGGAACGGTACTTGAGCGACCTGCGCGCGTTCGGTTTCCTTTTCGAGTCCATGGTTGTCCGTGACCTGCGTATCTACGCCCAGGCGCATGATGCCAACGTCTACCACTACCGCGACACCTACGGATTGGAGGCCGATACGATCATCGAGACCGGAGACGGCCGGTGGATCGCCGTAGAGGTCAAGCTCGGAGGTAGCTCCACGATCGAGAACGCCGCGGAGGCGTTGCTGAAGTTGCGAGACCGTGTGTCGAAGGAACGGGCTGCGACGCTCGCCCGGTTGGTGGTCATCACAGGTGGCAGGTACTGCTACCAGCGCCCCGACGGGGTGGCAGTCCTTCCTTTGGCATGCCTAGGACCATGACTCCCACGGCCTACCCGTACGCTCACCTCTTGACGGTAGGAAGGCCGAAGAGTGTCCACCGGTAGCGAGGAAAGGAGATCCGGTGGCTCCGACAACAGATCCATCGGAGTTGGGGATGCCGACGGGACGGTGGTGTAGGTGGTGAGTGAGCGGGCGGTCGCCGAAGGCCGGATCGCATGGGCCAGGAGGCGCATGCCGGTGCTGGGGGCAGCTCTGGCCGAGTTGGGGCAGCAGCGGGTGTTCGACGGGCTGACTATCGGTTTCCGTCTCCATCTGGAACCCAAGACGGCGGTGCTGGTCAAGGGGCTGCTGGCCGGCGGCGCCCGGGTGGTGGCCATGGGCAACGAGGGCACTACCCAGTTCGGCACTGCCGAGGCGCTGGCCGAATGGGGTTGTGAGGTGCTCGACCGCCCCGACGACGGTAAGGGGGCGGTCCTGGCTCATCTCAGCAGGATTGCCGAGGCCGGCCCCAATCTGGTGCTGGACAACGGCGCCGAGTTGATCGAGGCGTGCGTAAGCGCCGGCCGGTCGCCGAAGGGGGCCACCGAGGAGACCACTTCGGGGGCCTTCCGGTTGCGGGCGGGCTTGGCCGGGGTGGTGGGGTTCCCGGTCATCGTGATCAACGACAGTCCGTTGAAGGCGATCGTGGAGAACAAGCACGGGGTTGGGGAGTCCGTGGTGGACGCGATCGTGCGGGCCACCAACATGTCACTGCACAAGAAGCGGGTGGTGGTGTTCGGCTACGGATGGTGTGGTCGGGGAATTGCCCTCTACGCCCGCCGCCGGGGTGCCGATGTAACCGCGGTGGAGCCCGATCCGGTCAAGGCGCTGGAGGCAGCCATGGACGGTTTCGACGTGGCCGGACCGGACGGGGCGGTCCGGACCGCCGACGTGGGCATCACCGCTACCGGGCGCGGGCGGGTGGTGGGTTACGAGCTGATCGAGACGTTGCCCGACGGCGCGCTCCTGGCCAACGCCGGCCACACCGAAGCCGAGATCGACGTGATCCGCCTGGAGCGAGAGGCCCCGGGCGAGCTGGTAGCCCCGTCTCTATACGCTCACGAGTTGCCGGGCGGTCGTACCGTGTTCTTGCTGGCCAAGGGCCGAATCGTCAATCTGGCTGCCGCCGGGGGCACCGGCAACCCCATCGAGGCCATGGATCTCGGGCTTACCCTGCAGGCGAGGTCGCTCGCCGCCCTTGCCGCTTCCGGTGGCGACTTCCGGCCGGGGCCCCAGCCGGTGCCTCAAAAGATCAATGACCAGACGGCCACCGCCATGCTCGAGTCAATGGGCCAGACCCCGGCCTGACCATCGTCCCCGCTATTCGGGGGTCCCGACGGTGCAGAGAGGGCGGTGGGTTCGAGGACCGATCATGCGAACGTCACCACGTTCCTGCCCAGGACGCGGCGGTCTCTCAGGTTGAGGATGGCGGCCTCGAGACCGTCAAGGTCGGCTCGGTTGGCGATAACGGTCTTCAGTAGGCCTTGCGCGGCCAGCGCGATGGCTGTTTCCAGGTCGTTCTTGGAGCCGGCGGCGGAGGTGAGGATGCGGAGTTCGTTCTTGATGAGAGCGCCCGGATGGATGTGCAGGGGCTGGCTCGTGTATCCGATCTGGACGAAGGAACCGCCTGGAGCGAGGCATCTGAACGCGGACCTCATCGTTTCCCTGGTTCCGACAGTTTCGAAGAACACGTCAGGTGCCCGGCCCAGCATCCGGCTCGCCTCCTCCGGAAGGGACTCGTAACCTGCCGGATCGTCGATCACCAGGCCGGCCCGGGCGCCGAGGTTCTGTGCGAGATCCAGCTTGGCCGCTCCGTCCGACACCGCCAGCACGGTGGCACCGGCCAGCGCCGCAACCTGGGTGAGCATCAGGCCCACCCCTCCGATGCCGTTGACCAAGACCCGGTCTCCGATCCCGATTCCCGACAGGCGCACGGCGTGGACCGCGGTCATCCCGCTACAGGCCAGCACCGCGCCCGCCTCGAACGTGACGGCGTCCGGTAGGGGAACGAGGTTCCTCTCCGGGACGATCACGTACTCGGCGAAGCCGCCGTCGGCGGTGAACCCGACCATCCCCCGGGAACGCGTGCACAGCCGGTCCCGGTTGGTGTTGCAGTAGCGGCACGATCCGCAGTTCATCACGTTGTATACCGCCACCCGCGAGCCTGGTGATCCCGCCGGAGCGCCGGTGACCTCCCCGGCGATCTCGTGTCCGAGCACCCGCGGGATGCCCATCGGGTCCAGTAGCCCCTCCAGGAAATGCAGCTCGGTCCCGCACACTCCGGCCGCCGTAGTCCGGACCAGCACCCAGCCGTCCGGCACTCCGGGCACCGGGCGCTCCGCCAACCGGAGCACGCCACCCTCGGCGAGCTCGGCCGCTCTCATCACCGCAGGAACGGATACCGCCACAAGGCGCAAGCGTACATGGCTGGCTTGGGAAGCCGGCCGGCCGAACGACTAGCATCACACGCTATCCGCAACGATGTGAGGGGAATGACGCGTGGTATCTGAGCCGACTACCGGCTCGTCCCGCAGCTATATCAGGGGCCGTAGCCCGGCGTTGGCCGTGGACGGCGTCACGCAGGTGTTCGAGAAGGACGGCGAGCCGCTGGTGGCTCTGAAGGACGTGTCCATGGACGTCCGGCAGGGGGAGTTCCTCACCCTGGTCGGGCCGTCGGGATGCGGGAAGTCCACCCTCCTCAAGATCATTGCCGGTCTCCTGAACCCGACGGGAGGCAGCGTCTACCTCGGCGGTAGCGCGGTTACGGAGCCCCGCGAGGAGATCGGTCTGATGTTCCAGACCTCCACCCTCTTCGCGTGGCGCAACGTGATCCGGAACATCTCCCTTCCTCTCGAGATCATGGGCACCATGGAGCCGGACGGGGAACGGCGTATCGCTGACGTGGTCGAGCTGGTCCGGTTGCAAGGATTCGAGCAGCACTACCCGCGGGAGCTCTCGGGTGGTATGCAGCAGCGGGTGGCTCTGTGCCGGCTGCTGGTCTCGGATCCGGATCTCATGCTGCTCGACGAGCCGTTCGGTTCTCTGGACGAGTTCACCAGGGAGCACCTGAACAGCGAGTTGGCGCGCATCGCCGAGCATGAGCACAAGACCATGGTTTTCGTGACCCACAACATCCGGGAGGCGGTGTTCCTCTCCGACCGGGTGGCGGTGATGGGGACCAAGCCCGGCCGGATACTCGATGTGGTGGGCGTCGACCTCCCCAGACCGAGAGTTCCCGGCTCTCGACGGTTGGCGGAGTTCACCGAGACCGTCAACCACATACGCGAAGTGCTCGGCCTCTTCTAGAGAGCGAAAGGAGTTCTCGATTGGATACTGACATGTCCGGTGCCGACACTCTCGGAATGGACTCGACTGACATGTCCGGTACCGAAACTCTCGGAATGGATCCGCTTCCCGGTTCCGGCGCGGACTCCCGCCTCAGCAGGATCGGGTCCCAGATCCTGCTGACCGGCTCGGTAGTGGTCGCCTTCAGCCTCATCTGGGAGGTTTTCAGCAGCTGGGAGGCTCTCAGCGGAAGCCGGCTGCCCTTCTGGCCGTACATCGTGCTCTCGAAACCCTCGGAGATAATCCCGGCCTTCTTCAGGGCTATGACCACGCCGTTCGTGCTACGGCATTTCTGGGTGACCTTCCAGGAGACGGCGATCGGGTTTGTCGTGGGCGCGGGAGGGGGGTTCCTGCTCGGAATCTACGTGGCGCTGGTACCGACCTTCAGAAAGGCGTTCTATCCGGTGATCATCCTGTTCCAGTGCACCCCCCGGGTGGCCCTGGGACCGGTGTTCATCGCCTGGTTCGCATTCGGGATGACCTCCAAGATCGCGCTGGCGGCCACGATCTGCTTCTTCCCGGTCATGATCAACACCATCGTCGGGCTGACGGTGATCGAGGAGAACGCCGGACTGCTCATGAAGTCGCTCAGGGCGACGCGATGGCAGACCTTCCGCCACCTCCGGCTTCCCAGTTCCGCACCGACTGTGTTCGCAGGGTTGAAGGCGGCTGTTACCTTCGCCTTGATAGGCGCCATCGTGGGTGAGTTCATCCAAGCCAACGAGGGAGTGGGCCACCTGATCGAGACGGCGGCCTTCCAGTTCCGCAGCGATGACGTATTCGCCTACCTGCTGATGCTGTCCCTGATAGGTCTGGCTCTGTTCCTGCTGGCCAACGTATTGGAGCGGAGGCTGCTCTTCTGGCATGCGGACATTGAAGAGGCCGCTTAGCGAGCCACCATATAGAATCGTCGTGGGCACATGCTCACCCGGACAAGGAGGAAGGTATATGAAGCTAACTACCCGCAGGGCACGACCCTGGACGGGCCTGCTGGCGCTTACGATCGCGCTGGCCATGATCGGGGCTGCGTGCGCGGAGGACGAGGAGCTCCGCGACGTGAACCTGGCACTGTCCACCACTAGCTCGTTCGGATACGGCTACTGGCTCGCGGTAGGTCTCGGATACTACGAGGACGAGGGCCTCAACGTTAGCCTCCAGGGTACGGGCGGGTCGTCCGACGTTGCCCAGATCCTTGCTGCCAACAATGCCGAAGCCGGGATGGGCGTACCTGGGGCGATGCTGCCCGCCATCGAGGCCGATGCGGGCCTCTACCCGTTCTTCACCTACGCCTACGGCGAGGTGTTCGACGTCGTGGTGCCCACCGGATCGGCGATCAACAACATCGCCGGGCTGGCAGGCAAGAGGATCGGCATCTCGGAGTTGGCCGGCGGGGAAGTTCCCTTGGTGAGGGCCCTGCTGGTCGAGGCAGGACTGGATCCCGACAACGATGTGGAGATCATCGAGGTGGGGACCAACGCCCCGAGCGTCAAGGCGTCCATGGATGAGGGGCGTATTGACGCCTACTCGTCCGCCAAGTCTGACATCGCCTCGATGAACGCGGCCGGCCTCGGCACCGTGTCGATCGCGCCCGCCTCGCTCAATACCCTTCCTGCCGAGGGGCTTCTGGCCGCCGAGGATTACAAGGACGATGACGAGCTGCTGATCGGCTTGGGCCGGGCTACAGCCAAGGGCCAGCTGGTGGCTTACACCAACCTTGATGGTGCGGTGTGCGAGCTCAAGAAGCTGATTCCCGAAGAGTTCACCGATGATGCCGAGGGCCGGGCCGGCCTGGCTGCGGTCATCGAGATCACGACTGCCCCGCAGGTGGACGGTGACTACGTGTTCGGATTCCTGGATGCGGCCGGATGGAACACCTACGTGAACATCTTCATCCAGGGTGGTGTGATCTCCGAGCAGATCGACATGAGCGAGTACGTGATCGACGACCTACTCGACGACATCAACGATTTCGACCAGGCGGCGATCATCGACGAGGCCAACGGGCTGGACACCGACTGCTGATTGACCACTGATCGGATCCTGACAAACGCATCTTTTTTCGCAGGCGGCGACCGTCCTATCCGGGCGGTCGCCGTCAGCGGTCAGAGGATCCGTTGGTTGGGTGATCTCGACGAAGTAAAGGACACGGTGGCCGGCAGCGCCGAGATCGTCGATCTCGGCGGAGGATTCGCCTTCGCCGGATTCGCCGACAGCCATGTCCACGCGGTCAACTACGGGCGCTCCCGGATGGGGGTTCCGTGCTGGCCGTCGGACGTTTCTTCCGTGGGCGACATCATCGGAAGGGTGGCGGACGCCCACCGGAGAGTCCCGGCCGGCCGGTGGATCAAGGGCCGCGGCTACGACCCGGCCCGCCTGGCAGAGGGGCGGGCCCCCACGGCTTCCGAGTTGGACCTGCCGGGCGGTCGCTGCGTGGTGCTGGACAGCTTCGACTTCCATCGCCGGGTGGTCAACCACGCCGCCCTCGCCGCGGCCGGCATCAGTGCGGGCACTTCCGATCCCCCCGACGGGGAGATAGTCCGGGACGAGCATGGCGCTCCGACCGGTGAGCTGCTCGACGGCGCTCGCGCCCTGATGGACCCGGTGGTACCGCCCTGGTCCCACGAGGAGGACGAGCAGGCGATCAAGATCGCCACCGACTACTTCCTGTCCCACGGTTTCGCCTACGTGACCAACGCCGCTCCGCTCACCATGTCCCACCGGGGTGAGGAGGTGGCGGCCTTTCTCCGGATGGGCGAACGGCGGGCTCTCCGGCTGCGCTTCACGTCGATGATCAGGGCCGAGTTGCTGGATGCGGTCGCAGATCTGGGACTGAGCCCGGGCGTGGGAGGCCACAACTTCCGCATCGGCGGCGCCAAGGTCTTCTCCGACGGGGCGTTCGGCCCCCGTAGCGCTGCGATGCTGGCTCCCTACTCGGATGCCGCCACGTCCGGCACAATGCAGATCGACCTCGGGGAGTTGGAGAAGGTGATTCGCAAGGGCGCCCGGATCGGATGGCAGATGAGCATCCACGCCATCGGCGACGCGGCGGTGGAGACGGTGGCCGGTCTGCTGGCGGCCCATCCTCCGGCAGGCGGGAGCCGTTCGCACCGGATCGAGCACTGCTGCCTCACCTCAGGTAGTGCCGTCCGTTCGATGCAAGAGGGCGGGATCATCCCCGTGCCCCAACTGTCGTTCCTGCGCTTCCGGGCTCCCGACTTCCTGGCTGCGCTGGGCGAGGAGCGGGTGGCGGCGATGTACCCGCTCCGCACCTGGATCGATGCCGGCCTGAAGCCGGTCCATAGCTCGGATACGCCCGTCATCCCGGATGCCGCACCCATGGCGGCCATGGCCACGGCCACCGCTCGGGTCGATGCGAGCGGCCGGGTCTGGGGCGCCGGGGAGGGTGTGGGCTTCGACGAGGCCCTGGCCACCATGACCGCATGGCCGGCCGAGGCGGACGGGCAGTCCGGTGACCGGGGAAGGATCGCCACCGGCTTCCTGGCGGACTTCACCGTCCTTCCTCGTGATCCGCGCCCGCTCCCGCCGGACGAGATGGCGGAAGCCGCCCCCGTGATGACCATCGTGGGTGGTGATGTGGCCTGGCGCAGCGAGTCGCTCAGCTGATCGGTCCGGCTGCGTAGGGGTCGGCCATGTCCATGATCGACATGCATGCCCACTACGTGTCGCCGTCGGTGCTCCACCAGGCGGCGGCGGGGAGCGTGCCGGTCGGCATGGCGCCGGACGGCCGGTCGCTCCGGTTCCCGTCCGGCCCGTCCCGCCCGGTCCCCCCACGCCTTTGCGACCTGACCGACCGCCTCCCGTGGATGGATGAGCGCTCCATCGACCGCCAGATTCTGTCGCCGTGGATGGACATCACGGGTGATGACCTCGACCCGGAGACAGCCGCGCGGTGGTGCCGGGCGATGAACGACGGCACCGCGGCGGACGTTGCAGGACACGCAGGTCGGTTCGGGGCGCTGGCCGCCCTACCGGTGGTTGATGGGCGAGCGGCGGCCGCCGAGTTGGGGCGCTGCGTGCGCGACCTGGATTTCGGGGGAGGCGCGATCCCCACCCAGGTGGCCGGAGCCGATCTCGACGGGGCCGGTCTCGAACCCCTATGGGAGGCAGCCTCGGAGTTGGCGGCGGTGCTCTTCATGCATCCGTTCCGGGTACTGGGCGGCAGCCGCATGAGGGCCCACTTCCTGAACAACGTCTGCGGCAACCCCTTCGAGACCACACTGGCCGCCCTCCGGCTCTACTTCGACGGAACCTTTGAGCGCTGGCCCGACCTGCGGATCCTGCTCGCCCACGGCGGCGGCGTCCTGCCGACGCTGGCGGGCCGGGCCGCGCACGCGTCCCGTCACGCACCAGGCTTCGAACGGGCCGTCGATCATCCGGACTCGATCCTCGAGTGCTTCTACTACGACACCATCCTGCACGATCGCCGGGCCCTGACCCTGCTGATGAATGCGGTGGAGCCGGCCCGGATCGCGGCGGGGACCGACTACCCGTTTCCCATGATCCTCGACCGCCCCACTGACCATGCCCGTGAGGCCGCCGCCCAGGCCGGCCGCACGGAGGACGACCGACCCCGCGACCAGAGCCGCCAGGCCGAGCAGACCAAGTCCGCCGGCCCGTTCCTTAACACCGAAACACCGATGCGGTCGGTTACAGGTCTAGATGTAGTCGAAGAGCATCGTCCAGTCGGGTTTTCATACCCGATGTCCTACCCCTGGCAGCAGCGATCCGTCGGCGCTAACGCGCGTCGGGTGGGGGAATGCTGCCCGGTGACTTCACGAGCCGGCCTCCCTTCCAGACCATGGTCACCTGCGATGAGTCGCCGAGGACGGCGATGTCGTCGAGCGGGTTGGAGGCGACGGCGATGAGGTCGGCGTCGTAGCCCTCGGCCAGAAAACCCGACCGGGGTGCCCTGGGACCGAGGGTGGCAGGGCCGTTGGCGGTGGCCGCCTCGATCGCCTGGAGAGGTGACATGCCGGCCTTGACCAGCGCGGCGAGTTCCATTCCGTTGGTGCCCCACAATGCACCGCTGACCATGATGTCGGCGCCGGTGGCGATGGGAATCCCCGAGGAGATGGCGAGTCGCATCGCAGCGGCGTGGGTCCGTTCCACCTTGGCCTGAGCCTGCCAGGCCCAGTCAGGGATCTGGCCCTCGAGCGACACCAGATACTCGACGGCATGTCGGGTCGGCACCGCCATCGTCCCCATCTCCAGCATCAACTCGGCCGTCTCGTGGTCGAGGGTGCTGCAGTGCTCGATAGTGGTGACGCCCGCCCGGGTTGCGGCCGCCACGCCCGCGAGCCCGTGGCAGTGAGCGCCCACCGCCAAGCCCGCCATGGTCGCCTCCTCGACAATGGCCCGCAGTTCCTTGTTGTTGAACTGCCGGTGGTCGGGGTGATCGAAGTGGCTCATCGTTCCGCCGGTGGCGTTGATCTTGATGACCTTGGCGCCCACGCGGATCTGGCGGCGGACGGCCTTGATGCATTCCTCGACCCCGTCGCACACGGCCACCCAACCCACTCCCGATGCGGCCAGGTCGTCCCGCCAGGACTCCGGCATCCAGTGGATGTCGCTATGTCCTGCGGTGGGACCGAGGGCCGATCCCGCCCCGTAGATGGTCGGCCCGGCCAGCGTTCCCTCGTCGACCAGCCGGCCCAGGTGGACACCGATGCCCCCCATCTCCCGGGTGCTGGTGAAACCTGCCATCAGGAGGGTGTGGGCATCGCGGGCGGCCCGGACCGCCAGCATCGGCAGCGGGGTAGTGGCCAGTTGCGTGAGATCGGCCGACTCCGTTCCGAAGAAATGGGAGTGGCAGTCCCACATCCCCGGCATCACCACCGGGACCTGATGGATCTCAGCGCCGGGAGTTTCGGGAGCGTTCCCGGTGGTGCCGGCATAAGTGATCGTGTCGCCATCAATCACCACACACCCGCCGGAGACGGGATCGCCCCGTCCCGGGATCAGCAGCTTTGCCTCGATGCGTGCCGAACGGATGGTCATGGGACTTCCCGGTCGATCACGTGGTCGCGGTCGACGAACGGATGTACTGCGCCCGCCCGTCCCCAGCGACCTCTAGTAGAGCTCCAGGTACTCGTTGGTCTCCCAGGCGCTGATCTCGTCCGTACGTTGCGAGTCCGGGTCCTCGTTCTCCTCCGCGGCATACCGGCCCAGCTCGTAGCGGCGCACAGCCAGGAACGCATCCTTGAACTCCTGGCCGAAGAACTCGGTGGTGGCAGCGCTGGCCTCGAAGTGATCCAGCGCCTCGGCGAGGGTGGCGGGCAGCTTCTCGAGCGTCTCGTCCTCTTCCGCCGGTATGCCCTTGCGGGAAGGCGCCGGGGGCTCCAACCCCTTTTCGATTCCGTCCAGGCCGGCGGCCAGGATGGCGGCGCTGGCCAGGTAGGGGTTCATCAAGGCGCTGGGGGAGCGGGTCTCGATCCGGGTCGCGTCGGGACCGGCCGCCTTCACGCGCAGCAGAGCCGACCGATCCTCCAATCCCCAGGAGATGTTGGTGGGGCTGAAGGTGTGGGTGCGGCAGCGGCGGCGGCGGCAGTTGATCGTGGGGGCCAGGAGGGCGTCGATGGCGTTGGCGTGGGTGATCAGTCCGGCCACGAACCGGAGGCCCACCTCGCTAAGACCCTGGGGATGGGACTCGTCGGCCATGACGTTCTGGCCGGTGCCCTTGTCCACCAGCGACATGTGGATATGGCATCCGTTCCCGGCGTGTCCGGCCCACGGCTTGGTCATGAAGGTGGCCAGGTAGCCGTCCTGGTGGCCGATTTGCTTGACGCCGTTCTTGAACGTGAACGCCTTGTCGGGACCGTCCATGCCGCGGCCGGGGGTGAAGTTGATCTCCCATTGCGACCCGGCGTACTCGCAGTTGGAGGTGACGATGTCGATACCCACGCCGGGCATCAGATCCACGATCCTGTTGATGGTCGGGACCCATTCGTTGCGGACCACGTTGAAGATGTGGTAGCCCTCGAACAGGCGCTCGTGGGTTTCGCCGTCGAGGAGGTAGAACTCGAATTCGCATCCGGTCATCGGTTCGAATCCCATGCCGGCGGCCTTCTTGAGTACCCGCCGGTAGACAGCCCGTGGAGTGGCCTCCAGGGTCTGGTCGTCGTACCAACGCGCATCGCAGATCAGCCGGGCCGTATCGGGGGCCCAGGGCACGATCGCAGCTGTGGCAGGGTCGGGGAACAGGAGTTGGTCCCCGTAGCCCACCTCCTCGTTGTACAGGCTTCCGGGCACGACATCGGAGCGGGTGTCGAGTACCGCGGCACCCCCGTACATGTTGAGGCCTTTGAGCGCGAAGCTGCGGGCGGCCTTGAGCGGGACGACCTTGGCGCGGGAAGTCCCGTGCAGGTCCGGTAGCTCGAACCGCACCCGCTTGATTCCCTGTGACTCCCAGTCGTCGAAGATTTGGTCGAACCCGGACACCTTCGGAACCTCCTCGGCCGGCCTTCGCTCAAGGAATGGCGGAGGCCTTCGTCGTTCAGCGCCGATTATACGTAGGCGGGCAATCCTCGGTCGCAGGCCCTATCCATCGAGCCATCGCCGGCGGATCCCACAACAGGTATAGTCGCCAGGTGGTGGCATCACATCCCCGCGAATCGGCGGTCTTCTACCGCGTTCCAGACGACGAGTACCCGACGATGGTCCGCGCCTCCGGGTCCCGCCTGTGGGACTCCTCCGGCAAGCAGTACCTGGACCTGTCCAGCGGCATCTCGGCCACTGCGGGAATAGGGCAGGGCCGGCCGGAGATCGCCGAGGCGATGGCTGCCCAGGCGCGTACCCTGACCTTCGTCCACAACTCCCGGGTCACCAACGACCAGCAGGAGCTGCTGGCGGCCCGGCTCGCCGGGCTGGCCCCGGAAGGGGTGGGCAAGGTGATGTTCACCTCCGGCGGATCCGAGGCCAACGAGCTGTCCATCCGCATAGCTCGCCAGTACCACCTGGCCCGGGGTGAATGGGAGCGGACCAGGATCGTGACCCTCTCGCCGAGCTATCACGGCGCCACGGTGGGGGCGCTGTCGATGACCGGCCGCTGGGATATCAACCGGGCCTACGACCCGCACCTCATGCATACCGTCAAGGTGCCGGCGCCGGTCAACTTCCGTGGACCGTTCACCGGACTTGAGGGGGAGGCGCTGGCGGAGCGTGCCGCAGCGGCCGTGGACGCCGCCATCGAGGCGACCGGGCCCCATACGGTTTCGGCTGTCATGGTCGAGCCGGTATCCCCCTCGGCCGGTATGGCGGTGCCTCCCGCCTCGTACTGGCAGAAGGTGCGCGACATCTGCGATCGTTACGGGATCCTGCTGATCACCGACGAGATCGTGACCGGGGCCGGGCGCAGCGGTGAGTTCCTGGCCATGGAGCACTTCGGGGTGGTGGCCGACCTCTGCAACCTGGCTAAGGGGCTAAGCGGTGGTTACGTGCCCCTCGGAGCGACCCTCGTACGGACCGGGATCGTCGATGAGATAGCGGTCCAGAGCCGCCGGCTGGCCGAGGTCCACACCTTCAGCGGCGCTCCGATCTCCTGTGCGGTGGGCGTGGCGGTGCTGGAGGTCGTCGTCCGGGAAGGTCTGGTCGAACAGGCCGCCAAACGGGGGGTCTTCCTCCGTTCCCTGCTGGAGGACGAATTGGGCCATCTGCCCTTTGTCGGCGAGATTCGCGGCATCGGCCTCATGCAGATGGTCGAGTACGTGCGGTCGCGCGACGGCCGTGAGAAATTCCCCCCCGAGTCGGACGTGGCCGCATCCCTGACTGCTGCCATGTACGAGCGCGGGGTGGTGCTGAACACCCTCGGCTCGCAAAGCGCCCTGGTGGGGGACTGCACGGTCTTCTTCCCGGCATTGACCATCGGCGAAACGGACCTGGAGCACGGGGTGCGAGCACTGCGCGAGGTGCTGGAGGATCAGCATGGCCGGTGGTGAGATCACCCTTGAGCGGATCGTGGACGCTTACGAGCGGATGGCGCCGCCCGTCCGGGTCACGCCGATCCTCCCGGTGGCCCGGTCCTCGGCCGAGGTGGGCAGGGAGCGCCTGTTCCTGAAGGCCGAGCACCTGCAGGTCACCGGGTCCTACAAAGCCCGGGCCGCATTCCACATCCTCCGTTCCCTCGATGAAGAAGGCCGCCGCAAGGGCATCGTCATGTCCTCATCAGGGAACTTCGCCCAGGCCTTCGCCTATGCCGGTCCGGTGGTCGGATCGCCGGTGGCAATCGTCATGCCCGACTACACGGCGGACGTGAAGGTGCAGTCAACCAGGGACTACGGAGCCCAGGTTGTCATCTGTCCGACCTTCGCCGACCGGGACCCCACCGTGGAGCGCGTGGCGGAGGAGCAGGGGATGATTGCTCTCCAATCGTTCGAGCATCCAGAGGTGCCGATCGGCCATTCCGGCATCGGCCTGGAGATCCTCGAACAGGTTCCCGATGTCGAGACCGTCCTCATACCCATCTCCAGTGGCGGCCTGGCCGCCGGGATCGCGATGGCGATCAAGGAGAACCGCGCGGACGTGGAGGTGCTCGGTGTCCAGCCGGAGGGCGGCAACGCCGCCTACCTGTCATGGCAGGCCGGGGAAGTCCGAACCATCGAGAACTGGGACTCGATGGCGGATGCCCTTTCGGGCCGGCGGCCGGGAGAACTCCCCTTCCGTTACCTCCAGAGGTACCTCGACGACATCCTCCTGGTCAGCGAGGAGGCCATCGCCGAGTCGGTGAGGACGATCCTGTTCCGCACCAAGACGTTGGCCGAGCCCGGTGGGGCGACCGCGGCGGCGGCCTTCCTCGACGGCAAGGTCGACAACGACCGGGTGACCGTGGCCATCGCGTCCGGCGGCAACATCCAGCCCTCGGTCCTCGACACAATCCTGGCCGGGGCCACCGGGAGCTGAATTGGGTGGCGGGACGCAGGAATTGAGCGGGTCACGACCCCGCATCGGGATCGTCGGGTTCGGCCTGATCGGCTCCTACGTGTACCGCCAGATCAGCACCCGACCCGAGTTGGGGCTCGACGTGGCGTTCGTCCACAACCGCAGTCCGGAGAAGGTGGCCCACCTGCCCCCGGAGCTGGTTCTGGACGATCTTGGGGACTTCGCCCGGCGCCGGCCCGACCTGGTGGTCGAGTTGGCCCATGCGTCCGTCACGGCAGCCCACGGCGCCGCGTTCCTCCGCCACACCGACTACATGCCCCTCTCGCTCACAGCCCTGGCCGACGCGGAGCTGGAACGGGAGCTACTGGACACTGCCGAGGCCGCCGGCACCCGGCTCTACGTACCCCACGGGGCCGTGGTGGGATTGGAGGCGATCGGGGAGGGCCGGGACCAGTGGGACGAAGTCACCATGGTGATGCGCAAGAGCCCGACCAGCATCGACTTCAGCGAGCATCCGACCCTCACCGGTGAGGGAATCACGGGAGACACGGTGATCTACGACGGTCCCACCAGGGGCATCTGCCCGCTGTTTCCCCGCAACGTCAACTCCCACGCCGCTCTGGCCTTGGGGGGAATCGGGTTCGACCGGACTAGGTCGGTACTGATAGCGGTGACGGGCTCTCACACGTCCGATATCGAGATCACCGCCCGCGGCGAGGCCGCCGATCTGACGATCAGGCGGGTCAGTCCCATGAAAGGGGTGAGCGGCATGTTCACCCTGATCTCAGCTCTGGGTAGCGTGGTACGCGCCAAGAGCCCGGGGGCAGGCCTGCAGATCTGCTGATGCTGGTCCGCGGCGGGTGGCTTACTAGCCCTCGTACCAGCCTACGCATCCGGGATACACGTGACCGCGCGCCGGAATCATGCGGTGGGGGAACCACTCGGACGGCTGGTCGGTGTAGGTACAACGCCCGCTGAAGTAGATCGTGACCAGCCCGCGCCGCGAGTGGTCCGAGACGTTCGGTCCGCTCCTGTGGATGATCTCGCAGTGGTGGATACACGCGTCGCCCGCCTTCAACTCCACCACTTCGAAGTCGAGTTGGTCGGGGTCCAGGTCCGGGACCGCCCCACCGAACAGGGCGTCCTTGCTGAAATCCCGGTCATGCTGGAGGACTTGACGGTGGCTACCGGGCACGAACTGGGTGCACCCCCGTTCCATGGTGGAGTCGTCGAGCGCCAACCACACCGAGAGCTTGCCCTTCCCGGACCAGAAGACATCCCAATACGCGTTGTCCTGGTGGGCAGGGGCGCCGCTCCCGCCGGGAGGCTTGAGAAAGGTCTGGTCGGTGTAGTAGACGATGTCCGGGCCGATCAGATCCTCCACCACGTCGAGCGTCCTGGGCCGCAATGTGTAGGTCTCGAGGAGCTCGCGGCTGGCGTGGGCGGCATGCATCAGGGCACGGAACTTCTCCGTTCTGGGAATATCGGTCCGGTCCGCGAGCGCGGGGTCGATATCGATGAGCGTGTTCCCGTGGGGTGGGTCTTGTTCGACTAGGCCCTCCATGATCCCACGGATGCCGGCGAGTTCGTCGGCGTCCACGAAGTTCTCGACCTTCAGGAACCCGTTACGTTCCCAGGCGCCGATCTGCTCTACTGCGAGTGCCTTCATGCTCGTCGAGTCCTCCCAGCCTGCCAGTCGTACTCTATCAACGGGCAGTTGCGGGTATGTCCGTGCCGCTTCACGGATCGGCGATCTGCGCGCACGGGTGCGCTCCCGGCCGGCCGGATCCGCCGGTTCCTGGATGCGCTTGCCGGGTTGCCCTGTCCCGCCGGGCGCGATGGTTCTGCGTCTAGCCTGGTCCGATGCGCACCGATCCCCACCGGCTGCCGAAACTGGTGCTATTCGTCTTCATCGGCGCCCAGGCAATGGGGATCGGGGTGATCATCTCCCTGCTTGCCGAGATACAGGACAAGTTCGGGTTTCCCACCTGGTCTCTGGGGATGATCGCCGGCACATCGTTCGTGTTCACGCTGTTTGCCCATCTGTGGCTGGCGTCGTACGCCGACCGGGGTTGGGAACGCCGGATGATCACCGTCGGAGGGATCCTGGTCGCTCTCGCCCTGTTGTGGATGGTGATCGCCTCGGCCCTCTGGCACTGGGTGGCCGCTCGGGCGTTGCTCGGTTTCGCCGAGGGGGTTTGCGTGGTGGCGGGTCGCCGGGTGATGCTGAGTTGGGATCCGGACCGGCAGGGCAAGGCGCTTGCTTCGCTGACGATGGCGCTGATGATCGGGTTTCTCCTCGGTCCTCCGGTGGCCGGCTTTCTCCACGAGATGCACCGCGGTCTTCCCTTCCTCCTCCCGGCGTCGGTGGAGGTGCTGATACTCCCGTTCCTGGTGATGGTCAGGCCCGGTGAGTACGGGCGCTCCTCCGTGCGGATGAAGCGTCGCCGGCTGGCCATGATCCCGGGCCTTGCCCCCGGTCTGTTCCAGGCTGCCTCGCCCTGGCTGATGATCGGCATGCTCGACGCCCTGTGGGCCCGTTACATGACCGATCTGGGCGCCGGGCCCGTAGCGATCGGGGTCGGGTTCTTGGCGTTGGCCCTGCCGAGCGTCTTCGTCACCCCTCTTAGCGGCCGGATGGCGGACCGCATGAACCCGATCCGGTTGGCCCTCGTGGGCGCCGCGGTCGAGATCCCGTTCGTCGCCGCGTTCGGGTTTGTGACGGGAATACCCGCGTTGCTGGTGGTGGGCACCCTGCACTCGAGCTCCTGGTCCTTCGTGACGCCGCCCGGCCAAGCGGCGGTAGCCAAGGTGGCTCCTCGGGGTCAGGCCGCAGAGGCCCAGGGCCTCGTCGAGTCCTGCGGTCTGGTGCTGGCTTCCGTCGGGGCTCTCGTCGGGCCTCCTATATACGACGCCGCCGGTCCTGCCGTCCTTTTCTGCGGGGCGGCCGCGGCGCTGGCAATCACACCGTTGGCGGTACTGGCGAAGCGGGACAAATGGAGGAACGTCTTTTGACAGTGGCCGCGGCTCGGATGGGGCTCACGAGCTTCGACACTCCCCAGCCCCGACTGGCTACTGGACACCGGCCACAGACCAAGGGCCCCGATACCATCGACCGGATGGCCGAGCTGGCGGGAAGGAGTGGATGGGCGTGACGGACCGAGAGGTGCTGGACCGGTTCGATCGGTCACTGGTGGAGACCTACCGCCAGACGATCCGCAACTGCGGCGGGGAGATCTGGGAGGCCAACGGGATGGTTTCGTGGGCCAGTGCTCTCCCCAATGCCTCGCCCGCATACGCCAACGGTGTGATGCGCACCACCCGGCTGATGTCTCCCCGGGAGGTCGTGGGCATTTCGGCGCGCTTCTTCGGCCTGAGGAATCACGGCTATACGCTCCTGGCGCGGTCGGACGACCGGGCGCTCTGGTCCGAGGTCGAACGGAACGGGAGGGAGATGGCATCCGAGCGCTCGGCCATGATCGCCATCGACGTACCTCCCGATCCCGGATCGGAGGACGGGGTGGAGGTGCGACCGGTCGAGGGCGCCTCCCGGATAGTCGACTTCTGCGGTGTGGTGGCCTCGTCCCTGGGCTCGGCAGGGGAGACCGGGCCGGTGGTCGATCGGATCCTGAAACGGGTCGAGAACCTGAGGGGACCTGGGAGGGTGGGGATGATCGCGTACAAGGACGGCATGGCGGCATCCTGCGCCCTGATGGCCCTTGTGGAGGGTACGGCTCTGGTCGGATGGATCTGTACCAGGCCTGAATACCGCCGCCAAGGGCTGGCGACGGCCGTTGTGGGCGCCACCGCACGGGCCGGCTTCGAGAGGGACGCCGACCTCGCCGCGGTCCTGAGCCCGCCCGATCTGGTCCCGGTGCTGGATTCCCTCGGATTCGAGGAGGTCGGTCGCTACCGCGAGTACCTGCTCCCGTAGGGATGCTCGAGGAGACTCTGCGGAGCCTTCCCAGGCACCCTCATGGGTCCCCGGAGCGCGGCTCGGCCCGGGAATAGGCGGGGGATGGTCCAGAATCTGTCACACCCCTTCTATACGTTGTCTATCGCCAAGCACCTACACGGGCCGATGGGGTGAGACCGATCGGAACGGCCGGCCCGAGGGAACATGAAGGCTCATGGAGCGAACAGCCGATTCCCGGCATCCGGCCGGGTATGGCCGACCACGCTCCAACCAGGATGGGTGGTGGTGGGGGAAGGGGCCCGGTGCGGGGGACCGGGTTGGCCGCGATTTTCGCGGTCTTGCGCGGCGGGGGGGGACGGCGGGGCGCTGGTTTCTCGGGCTTACCAGTGGCTCCGTTTTCCGCGGGATGACACGTTGTCCGGGCTGGTCGATCCTCAGGTTCCCGCGAACGGGGGATCCGGAACACCGGTCACGCCCGCATCGATAGCGAACAGGTCCCCGGCCTCGGCCTGACCTGTTTCCGGGTGGCTTCCTCCTCCACCGATGGACGTGACGAACAGCGTCCCGAGGTCATCGCCGCCGAATGCGGTCATGGTGGGCTTCTCCACCGGCATGTCGATCCGCCGGTCCAGGCGTCCGTCGGGGGTGAAGCGCAGGACCGCGCCGCCGTGCACGGCGGCAACCCACAGGCAGCCGTCGGAGTCGACGCAGGCCCCGTCCGGCCGTCCCGGTAGGTCGGAGAACTCCACGAACAGGGTCTCGTTGCGGGCCGCCCCCGTATCGAGGTCGTAGTCGTAGGCCCAGATCGTTTCATGGAGAGAGTCCGCGAAGTACATGCGGTCCCGCTCGGGGTCGAATGACAGGGCGTTGGGAACCCCCACCTCTCCCCGGATGACAGAGAACGATCCGTCCCCTTCGATCCGGTACAGCTGCCCGGTGAAGCGCCGGTCTGCCGCCAGTTGGTACATCGATCCGACCCAGTAACGACCGGCCGGATCGGTGCGCCCGTCATTCAAACGGTTCCCGGTACCGGAAGGCTCCAGGGCCACCCATGGGCTGGTAGTTCCGTCGTCCCAATCGAACCAGACGAGTTCGTTCTCGGCCGCTATCAACAGCCGGCCTGCCTGGCTGGTGCGGACCATTGATCCGGGCCGTCCCGGAATGGACCGCGTCTCATCGATGCCGGTCTCCGGGTCGTAACGGTGGACCAGCCGGCCATCGATGTCCTCCCAGTAGAGCACCGACTCCTCCGGGCTCCATAGCGGGCACTCACCCAGCAGCGCACCCGCCCGTACCGCTACGTCAATAGTTACCAAGATGGCCCTCCGTTCCTCCAATTGGTGCCATCGTCACCGCGACCTTTCCTCGGCCTCAGCCTAAATCCTGATGACCAGGCTGCCGGTGTGGCGCTTGGCCAGAAACGCCTCCTGGGCGGAATGAATGTCCTCCAACCGGTACACGCCACCGACGACCGCCCGGACCTGCCCGCTCTCGATGTGGCCGACCAGGTCCGAGAAGACCCGCGGTTCGTAGACGGTTGCGCCGTGCAGTGTCAGGTCTTTGAGGTATAGGGTCCGCAGGTCGAGTTCCACCATCGGCCCGGCAATGGCCCCGGACGTCACGTACCCGCCCCGCGGCCGCAATGCTTCCAGCCATCCGCCGAAGTCGGGACCACCCACCACGTCGGCCACCGCATGAAAGGGGCCTCCGTTGGCCTCCATCGCGTCCTCGGCGACTCGTTCGGCCTGCCGGACCACGATCCGGTCCGCGCCGAGGGCGGCCACATCATCGAGCTTGGCCGCGCTTGTTATGGCGACCACCCGGGCACCCCGCAGCTTGGCCAGTTGTACCAGGGCGCTGCCCACCCCGCCGGAGGCACCGGGCACGGCAATCGTCTCGCCGCTCCTCAGGTCGATCCTTGCCAGCATGTGCTCTGCAGTGGACCACGAACACGCGAACGTGGCCAGCTCCACGTCGGAGAGGTCACTGGAAACCGGGTGGACGTTCTCGCTCGGCACCGAGCAATACTCTGCGAACCCGCCGTCGCGCTCGCTTCCCAGATAGCCCGCCGATCGCTGGTCTCCGGAGTGACGGCCACCGCGCAGCCAGGGATCGACGAGGACCCGCCGTCCGATGAGATCGTCGGCGACGCCGCCTCCGACCTCGGTCACCGTTCCCACGACATCAGCCCCCTGGATGCGCGGGTAAGCCAATCCTCCCCGACTCCAGCCGGCGTCGTGGAGGCCGGCCTCTCTGTAGGCGGACCCGGTGGTGGCGGTGGTGACGGAGCGGCTGTACCAACCCACCCGGGTGTTGATATCGGTGTTATTCACACCGCAGGCGGCAACGCGCACCAATACCTCGCCAGGTCCGACCTCCGGTACCGGCACATCGTCTCGCACCTCCAGCATCGCCGGCCCGCCCACCCCCAGTAGCAGAGCCGCCCTCATGGTCCGTGACCCGGACGGATGCCCCGGTGTCTTCCGTTCAACGTTGCTCATCGCGGCAGTTCCATCCCCACCGGACGGATGCCGGGCAACGCACTCGGGGCTTGCCTCACCACAGCTGAGTTGCCGCTGTCTCGGTGTAGTAGAACGGGCCTTCCCGGAACTCGAACGGGGTGTCGTCATAGCCCTCGAACCGGAGCGCTTCCTGGGCGCGGATGTCGTAGAAGGGCTCCTGGTCGAGCATCAGCTGGGCGACCGCCTCCGCGGTTGCCAGTCGCTGGACTCCTCCGCCCCCGAACCCGGTTGCCACGAACAGGCCTTCGGGGCCGAAGCGTCCTACCAGCGGCCAGGCGTCCGGCGTCGATGCCAGCACACCGGCCCATCCGCCCGCGACCCTGGCCTCCCGGAGGGCCGGAACCCTCCTCTGGAGGAGCTCCAGCCACCTGGTCGCAGTAGTCGGATCGGGATGGCGGGAGAATCGATCCACGTCGACGCCGATATCGGACGGAGGGAGTCCCAGGAGCAGGGTCGCGGGGGAACGAGGCATCACGTAGTGCCCGGCCTCGAACTCGGACATGAACCGGAGGCCGCCGTGGTCGCCCACCACGATCAACGCTTGAAGGACGAAGCTCTTGGTAGGCAGGAAGATGCTGCTCCGGGCCAGTAACGTTGCCGACCAGGCCCCGGCAGCCACCAGAACCCTCGGCGCGAGGACATGGTGGCCGGCCGTCACCACTCCCGAGACGCGGCCGCGGTCGACGGTTAGCCGGTCTACGGCGCAACCCTCCCAGATCTCCGCACCCGCGTTCCTGGCCATGCCCGCCAGTGTCACGCTCAGGGTCTGGGAGAACACGAACCCGTCGGTTGCGGTGTAATAACCGCCTGCCAGGTCATCCGTCCGCAGGTTCGGCCAGCGTGAGGCGATCAAGTCAGGATCGAGGTACTCGCCGGCCACTCCGAGCCGCGCCGCCAGATCCACCCTGGCCCGTAAGGCGCTCCCCCCGTCCTGGCTGGTGGCAATCTGCAACCCGCCCACCACATGGAACCTGACCATCCCGCCGGTAACCCGGTCCAGTTCGTCGATGATGGCTCTCGTCCTGAGCAGGACCGCCAGGTTGGCGGGCGAGGTCGACTCCTGGGGGATGTGGCCCGCCGCCAGGGCGCTGGACTCCGAAGCGATGGTGCCGCGTTCCAGCACCGCCACCCTGAACCTGCCCTCCGCCAGCTTCCACGCTGCGAGCAGGCCGGGTAGTCCGGCGCCGATGACCACTGCGTCGTATCGCATCGGTCTCGGTCAGCGCGGCGCGCCGGGCCGGCGGGGAACGGATCCGGTTGCGGTCAAGAAACCCCCACCGACTCCGGGTCACTCGCGAGACGCTCCAGCCAGGCGCGGTCCGGGCTCACGATCTCGTCTCCCTCCGTAAGGAGTTCCGTGGTTTCGGGCCACTTGGGTCCGGCGCCGGTGAACAGGCACACCACGGTCTCTCCCTCCCGGATGATCCCGTCCCTCGCCAGTGCCCAGGCTCCGGCCAGCGAGGCTGCCGAGGAGGGTTCGGGGCTCAAGCCCGCGGAAGCCGCATAACGGGTGGCGGCCACCATCTCGGGGTCCGTCAGGTCGATCGCCTGTCCTCCGGACTCCCGGATCGCTCGCAGGGTCATGGATCCGCCGGTGGGATCCCCGATCGACAGGGCGATCGTCTGCGGATCCTCGATGTAGGGGACGGTGTTCGAACCTTCGCGGAAGGCTCGAACGATCGGGTTCGCACCGGTCGGCTGGACGCCGTGAACCTTCGGGATCGAATCCGTCCAGCCCAGCCGGGCCATCTCCCCGAAGGCCTTCCAGGGTCCGTACAGACCATCGCCTGCCGCAATGGGCACGATGAAATGATCCGGGACCCGCCCGAGCGCCAGCGCCGCGTCGTACGCCATGGTCTTGTAACCCTCCATGCCGTACGGTGTGGCAACCGGGTTGGGCGTCATGTAGGTGGAGGGATACCAGCCGTGGTCACGCACGAAGCTCTCGAGGGGCGGCCGGCGATCCATCTCCACGATCACGGTGGCGCCGAACAGCCTCATCCACCGGCGTTGCACTTCCGGTGCCCTGGGATCGACCAGGACTGCGCATTGCATGCCGCCCCTGGCGGCGTAGGCGGCTGCGCTCATGCCGTGATTCCCGGTCGTGGAACAGGCCACTCGGTCGTATCCCAGCTGGCGCGCCATCGATTGGGCCGCGGAGTGGAACCGGTCCTTGAACGAATAGGTCGGGTTCACGCTTTCGTTCTGGATCCACAGGTCGGCGAGGGGATTGGCGGCCGACTGGGGCAGCCGCACCAGCGGGGCGCCTCCCTCTCCGAGGGTGATAACCGCCGACTCATCCCTTACCGGAAGCAGTTCCTTGTATCGCCATATCGACCGGTCGGTCCGATCCCGCCAGTCTCCGTAGGAGACGGCGGCAGCCACCCGGTCCTCGTCGTAGACCGTCTCGAGAGCACCGCCGCAATCCCGGCATCCGAAGAAATGGCCACCCAGATCCGTCTCCAGGTGGCATTCGACGCATCGTAAACCCTCGGCGAACATGTCAACCTCCCGGACAGACCCAGTGGTCGCGTACGGAGCCATCCACCTAGGCCGTTCCTGGGGAGGATAACTGTTCCCCGGAGCCGCACGGTGGGTGAAATCCAGTCCCTACCGACCCTCCATATACTCGCTAGGGAGATCACAAGGAGGCACGGGTGGAGACAGGCGACCGAGGACCGAACGAGAGCCTCATCGGGGTTCCTGGATCGCGCCACCAGCTGGGGACACCTTCACTGGTCGTAGATGTGGACATCATGGACGCCAACATCGCAGAGATGGCCCGGCACGCCACAAGCCACGGCTATGAGGTAAGGCCGGTCGGCAAGATACACAAATCGATCGAGATCACCCGCCGTCAGGTGGAGGCGGGGGGTCGCGGACCCTGCTGTGCCACCTTGGCGGAAGTGGAGGTGATGGTCGGTGCCGGGTTCAGCGATGTGATGCTGTTCACCTCCGTGGTCACGGCTCCCAAGCTGGATCGGCTCGCCGAGATCAACGCCCGCGCCGAAGGGCTGATCGTGTGCGCCGACCACGCCGCCAACGTCATTCAGTTGGGCGAGGCGGCGCGCCGCTCGGGCCGCCCCATCAAGGTCCTCGTGGACCTGGAGACGGGGAGTTACCGCACCGGGATCGCCGACGAGGATGAGGCGGTCGCCCTGGCCCGCCTCATCGTGGATACCGAGGGCCTCGAATACTCCGGTGTACAGGGCTACACCGGTCACCACATGAACACGGTCGATTTCGAGGCTCGCCGCTCCCGGGGACTGGATGTGCTGGAACCGGTTGTCCGGGTGACGGAACGGCTCCGGGCCGAGGGTCTCGATCCCGAGATCGTGTCCGGAGGCGGTACGGGGACGCACGACATCGACCACGAGTTGGGGGTCTTCACCGAGATTCAGGCCGGTACCTACGTGCTCATGGACACCAACTACTACAACGTGGTCCAGCGGCGTGACGACCCGAGCCCGTTCGGACCGGCCCTGTTCGTGCGGACCACCGTCATCAGCAACTGCCAGCCCGGGTTCGCCATCACTGACGCCGGTATCAAGGAAGTGGACGTGATCTTCGGCATCGATAACCCGGCCATCCTGCGCGGGGCGCCTCCTGGAGCCGTCTACGAGGTAGTGGGCGACGACATGGGCAAGGTCACCTTCGCCGATCCCGGGCGGGACCGCCTAGAGGTGGGCGACGTGGTGGAGATCCTCCCTCCCCACTGCTACCAGACGATCGTCCTATACCGCTACTTCCATGTGGTGAGCGGCGACACCCTGGTAGACATCTGGCCGGTCGACGCCTACGACAACTGGTAACCGGAGTTGCTTCAGGCGAGCATCACGATGGGAACCTGGCCAGTGTCAGGTCGATGTCGAGAGTCTCGTCGCCTCTCTGCAAGGTCACCGTTATCCGGTCATCCGCCCGGTAACTCCGTAGCCTGGCCACCATCTGGGGCATGGACCTCACGGCGACACCGTCCAGCGCCACGATCACGTCGCCATCCTCAGCGCCGGCATCTCCTATAGCGGACTCCTCCAAGATGCTTATCTCTACCCCGAGCGGGGACTCCACTCCGTCCTCGAGTTCGCTGAACGCCGAACTTCCTCTGACCCCCAAGAAGGCGTGCCGAACCTCGCCTTCCGACATGAGATCGGCGACGATTCCCTCGACCAGGTTGATGGGAACGGCGAATCCCAGACCCTCGGCGCCTACGTCGCTCAGCCCGATGGCGGTCGTGATGCCTAGCAGGAGACCATGAACGTCCAAGAGGGCGCCCCCGCTCGATCCCCGGGTTATGGGAGCGTCGGTTTGCAGCAGTCCGTACAGGCTGTCGCCGGTGATGGGATTGGTCACCAGAGTCCGGTCGAAAGCAGAGATTACCCCTGCGGTTACGGATGGGCCGCCGTCGAGTCCCAGGGGATTGCCCACCGCGATGGCAGGTTCGCCGGTGCGCAGGCCCTCCATCGAGCCGAATCGTATGTACGGGAGGCCGCCGGCCTCGACCTTCAGCACGGCGATGTCCATGAGGGGGTCGCTGCCGACCCTCTCCGCCGGATAGGACAGGCCGTCCGACATGATCACTCTCAGGGTGTCGGCGCCATCTACCACATGGTGGTTGGTGATGATGAAGCCATCGGAGCTGATCACCACACCGCTTCCCGAACCGTCACGGCGCGACTCCTCGTCGAGGCTCTGGACGGTCACGATCGAGGGAATGGCCCGGGAGGCCACGACCGCCACCAGGTCGGCGGGGGCGAACACAGGAACAGTGGTCTCAACGGTGGCCCCGGCCGGAGGAGGTTCAGGCTCGGGCAGGATCGAACTGGAGGTCGTCTCGATTGGCGCCGGCCGGGTGGCAGCGGTGGTTACCCCGGGTTGAACCGGAGTTTCCTGCGGGGCCGGACCGTGGACCACCTCCCTCACCTCGACGACCTCGGTGACTCGTACGATCTCGCGATCGAAGGCGCCTGCCATCCATAGGGCGGTAGTTGTGGCAGCGGCTGCCAGCAGCGCCGAACCCAACGCCATCCGGAAGCCGGAATACCCTCGATCCCGCGTTTGATCGCGTGGTCGTTCGTCCCTCTCCTCGCTGCTCTGCGTGGAGGAGGGTGGGTCAGCGGCGTCCATAGACCGCCAATACTACGGATCCGCCGGATGTACCTACAACACCTAGGCAGGCTCCCGGCTTACCGACGCTTGCGCTTTGCGGAGGGGGCGGTCTGGCGTCGGAGTTCAGGACGCTTCTAGAGGAAGCCTCTCGGGACCGAAGTGTGCCAGGTGCGGGAGAAGTGGGGCTTGCCGCCGGCCCGGACCTCCAATGCGGTCACTCCGTGGAAGGAGTCCGAGCTCCCCACGACGCGGGTGGAGCTTCTGACCTCGGTCCGGGAGCCTCCGTGGTCGACATCGAAGCGGTATTCGGCTTCGACGCTAGAAGCGGCCGGGTCGGCCCGGACGGTGGTGACCTTGAAATCCATGTGGGTGTAGATCCG
>JAGWAN010000065.1:0-20421 GCA_021296345.1 Acidimicrobiia bacterium
CTTCCGCGCGGAGGTACTCGCAAAATACAAGGCAGACAGCGACAAGTACACCGTTGGGGAGACCACCATCAGTTGCCGAGGCGGATGGATGCTGCGTGACTACGGCGTGAACGAGGCAGGTCAGGTCTTTGTGTACATCTGTCGCCTACGCGATTTGCCCTACGAAGAACAACAGTACTGGGCGATCTACAACGAAGCGCCTAAGACGGGTATCTCCGAACGGGCGTTCACGACTGATTTCCTTGGGAAGTGGCCAGATACTCAGACACCACGGGAGGAACTCGCCAACCTTCTTGAGCGGTGGAGGGAGCTAGGAGTCTCATGGTGGAAGTGGAGTCCCGACACCCCACCTGATCGGCTGGTTGTAGTCCCCCGGATGGAGAATCGCGACGAATGGGGGAACAGTCTCGTAGCCCTATCGAACGCAGTGCTCGAAGGATTCCGAACGAAGGAACTTCGTAGGATCCTCACGACGTACAGCACCGAAGTAGACAAACAGTGGAGAAGCATAACCCTGCTCGAACAGATCCTCCGCGCCCTCGGCGTGTTCGACGGAAAGACGAAGCTGGTGAGTCTCCGGGAACTCAACGACGGGCGCAGATTCTCGGGTGTGCATGTCCAGGGTGCCGATGCGAAGGCATATAACCGCAGAGTGCTCGAAACCCATGGAACCTATCAGCGGCACTTCGAGCAGCTATGTGTAGCACTGGCGCATGACCTGACACTCATCGAGAGTCATCTCGGCCAGGAGAGTCGCTACTAGTAGCGGAACCCGCCCTGTGTACGTGGCGTGGGTGGACCGGTCGCCGGTTCTTGTGCCCTGATTCCGTGACCGCCTACCTGGGTCCTACACGCGAAGACCTCTGCGTCGCTCTATCCAGGACTTGAACCGTCAACTAGTCGAACAGGCCAAAACATCAGTCACGTCAGCTTCGGCCCCAGCGGCTGGCCTTGTACTCCTTGACCCAGACACGGGAACTGCGCCACTGGCCGTCGGGCCCTCGGGTGGCCTGCAGGCGGCCGCGGGCCGCCGCGGCTCGAAGAGCCGGAGCTTTCAGGTCGGGTGTTGCGAGCGCCGCCAGCGGCACCAGACGGGCGGGGCCGGCTACGGCCGGTATGACGTGCTGGTACAGGGTGTCGAGGATCGCTCGGGTGATCAACGCGGCCAGAGTTCCCGGCTCGCCCGCATCGGCCCGCCCAAGGGCACGGATGTACCGGTCCCTGTCGAGCTTGTAGATGATCGCCGGTGGGTAGCCGAGCCTGATGAGGATCAGGTTCAGCACCAGCCGTCCTGCCCGCCCGTTGCCGTCGAGGAACGGATGGATCTGTTCGAAACGGCAGTGAACGGCAGCCAGGTGCTCGGGGAAGGTCACAGAGTCGGGGTCCAGAGAGTTTGCCTCCTCGGCCCAGGTGGCCATCTCGCCGGGGACGAAAGGCCACGATGGTGGGGTCATCCCATCGGGGAAGGGCCTTATCTCGCGTTCACGATAGGCGCCGGGTCGTTCACGGTCGGTGGCTTCTGGGTGGGGGACTACTTCCCACACCGGCGCCATCGCCTTGTGGTGGATGATCCTCACATCGGCCAGGGTGATCAGCGGACCGGTTCTGGGGTGACCTGAAGGGGCCACCTGTCCGTACACCCATTCGGCAGCATCTGCGTACCCTTTGACCTCCAGGTACTCGCGCAGGCTCCGGTTGCCGACGGCCAATCCTTCTTCGAGCAACCGTTCCACCTCGCGCTGAACCAGGGTGTTGCCTTCGATGGCAGTGGAATGGTGGACCTCTCCATGCCATATGCCCTTCCAGACGGTGATCGCCTCCGCGGGACGGGGGAGCCCACCCATTTCCTCCCCGAGTTGCCGGATCTCGACGTATAGCCGGTGGTATAGCTGTTTGTGGGAAGGCCGGCCACGCCCATCGATAGCTAATTGTTCGTTTGTCACGAAAATAATCCTACCGAACAAAATCTTTGACGCCGGGCGTGAAGCCGCCGCTCGCCCTGTGGCCCGTTACAACGCCTCTTGCGTCTGGCGGGTGATCGACCACAGTTCTATGTCGTGAAACCGGCCCTCGATGAACGCGAGTGAACGCATCACGCCCTCTCGGGTGTAGCCGCACTTCTCCGCCACCCGCAGCGACGCGAGATTGTCCGGTCTGATACTGAGCTGGAGTCGGTCCATCAGCTTGGTCGAGAACAGGTACTCGGTGAGAAGGCCTAGGGCCTCGGTTGCGTATCCCTTCCCGGCATACTGCTCGCCGAACACCTGGTAGGAGATCTCGTAGCCGTAGAAGTAGTAGATGACGGGAACGAAGCCGATCCACCCGACGATGTCGGCGGCCGCATCGATCATGAGCAGCACTCCGGAGTCGTCTGACCAGTAGCCGTCCCGCTCGAACCGGCTGCGGATATCTGTTTCGGACTTGAGAAAGTGGCCCAGAGCACCGCGCGTACCGAGGTCGTTCAACAACTCGATCAGGCCGTCGATGTCGGCACTACGCACGAGGCGAAGGCTGATCAGATCTCCTCGCAAGGGCGGCACGTCATCCTCCCGATCGGGTCGATAGGCACGCTGCCTCTCGGCCGAGTGGATTCGGTCGCTCCTACGTGCTGACTGTTCCGACCAGGCTCGAAATCGTGACGAAGCTCCGAACCGCCGACTCGGCTCTTACCCTCCGCACGCTAGCCGTGCCTGACACCCTCCGTACGGTACGCAACATTGCATCACTCGGCCTCCCACGGGCATGGGAGTGTCCGGGTGGACGCGCGCCATGCCGGGTGCCGTCACGACCGTGGTCCCTAACTATCGGAGTTGAGAGGATACTCGGCGCGGTCCATCGGCCCTTCCGATGCGATGGTGAGGGTGGAGAGGATGGTGTTCGCTTCCGGGGTGAGTGGGTGGCGGTGGTGGTAGGAGCCGATCACGGCGTGGAGGCAGAAGGCTCGACCGGCCGAGTGGAAGAATCGTTGGAGGCCGGCCTGTTCTCGCATGGGTCGCCGGAGTGCGGCGGGATCGAAGTCGTCAGGTTGCAGGTCGGTGGGGATGCCGTGGTGTTCGAACAGCAGGGACCCGACCGCGCCGCTATCGAACTCCACAAGGGCGATGAAGACACCCGCCGGTCCCATGACGTCTAGCGCCTCCGAGCCGTAGTCGTCCCGCTCGTTCGGTAGCCAGAAGTTGGCCGCATGCAGGACGACCAGGCCTTGGCTGTCCGGCGTCGGGCCGGCGTCGGTGTCTTCGGCGTCCTGCTGCAATGACAGTTCGGCCTCCCAGCCGGATGGCACGTCCAGACCTATCCCGTATGCGGAAAGGCGATGCATGCTGTCAGGACGCCAGGGCCACTGCGGACGCAGCTGCGAGCAGGGCAGCCGCGAGCGCTCCAAGGCGCCTGGCCCTATGAGCGAGGTTGTCGAGACGGTGATGCAGCCTGCGGAGGTCCGCAGCGTTCCGGACCCGGCGGTTCAGCGTCACGGTGAGACCCCGTATCGCTCCGAACGCCGCGCCCACGACTAGTCCACTCACCGGATCACGCGTCAGCAGGGCAGCCAGCATGAACATGGGAACGAGCGCCGTGTTGACCGCTGTGACGACCGCACCGCCCAGCTGGAGCCCGTAACCCAGGCCGTAGACCCAGGGCCGGAAGGCCGGGAGCCAGTCCTCGTTGACCTGGCGGCGGACGGGGAACCGGCGCACTTTCAGATCCCATACCGCAGCAGCTATTCCGGCCAGAGCCAATGCGGACAGGCGCCATCTCTCGTCGAGGGTGACCGGGAAGGACCGCCCGAGGGCGCCGAGGACGGCGCCGAGAGACGCCCCGCCCACCAGCGTTCCCATAAGGAGCCAGGTCACGGTCAGCGACCAACGATTGCCGCGGGCCCGCTCGCCGAGCGGGCTGATGCTCGTGAGCATCGAAAGGCCTCAGGGCGACCAGGTCGAGCGGAATCCGGCAACGACCGCGGCGGCCACGCCTACGGCGAATGAAGTAATCACTGGTCAGAGGGTAGGTCTCGCGGGGTGTCCCTGTCGCCGGTGCCGGGTTCCGGGTTGACGCTCGGATGGTCCCGACCGATGCCGGCCGCCGCCAGCGCCTGATCGGCGCGTCTTGCCCGGTCCCGGCCCGAGGTCGTGCCGCGTTCCGGGTCGATCTCACGAAGGTAATCGTCCAGGGCCGTCCGGAGCATGTTCCGCATCTGGTCCCAGTTTGCGGCGGTGCCTGAGCCAACCATCCGGTTGTTCGTACCGTCGACCAGCGCGAAGTACGGTGATCCGGGAACGTCATAATCCTGCCACGCGGCGCTGGACAGCACCGCCTTGATACCCGAAGGCACCAGGCCGGCGAAAGCGGTCTCCGACTCGAGGGGCGGGTCCTGACCGACGATGACGAGCCGGGTCCTCGCATCCGGGAGGCCGAGGTCGGGTTCGGCGAACGCTGTCCAGAACGTCTCGCACGTACGGCAACCCGACGAGAGAAACGCCAGAAGTGTCAGACCGCGGACGCCCGTCACGCTGATCTTGGTGGGGCTCCCACCGGGGGACACACCGACGATGTCGTGAGCGCCTCCGTCTACCGGAGAAGGCAACTCCCCGGGCACGCCGGGGCGTCCAGCATGCCCGCCGCTTTCCTCGAGAGGGATTCCCGCACGGTGCAGAGCTCGGATTATCTCGGCGTGCGACCTCAGCAGACCGAACACCAGGAGGGCGAGAACTCCGACCGCGCAACTGAGCAGGACGAGAGCGAGGGCCACCTCGCCAGATTATCAGGGCGGGACTTACCGCGGTGTCCCGCAGCTGTCGGCCAGGTAAGCGTTCGACGTGTTGGCGCGGCCTTCCAGCGCCTGGGCGACGGCGGCCCGTACCTGGGCGATGGGGGCATCGCCGGGTTGGAACTCGGGAGGGATGAAGTTGACGGTGACGATCCTCGACGTGTCGAGCCTGTCCGCGAGGCCCATGAGGTCGCTGAGGCGATCGATCGGGATGTCGGTGCTGACATGGTTGGCAATGATGTTGGTGAGGTCCATATACCGGTACACAAGCTCCATGCGCGGCACCTGGTCGAGCAGGGCTTCGACCACGCATCGTTGGCGGGTCATCCGGTGCCAGTCCGTGGTACCGGTCCGTGCCCGCACGTAGCCGAGAGCGGTGAGGCCGTCGAAATGGTGGTCACCCGGCTCAACAGTGATGAAGACGGGTGGGCCGTCGGCCACGATGGGTTTGATCCGCTCGTCGATCGATTCGCTCACGTGCAGGTTGATGCCGCCGAACAGGTCGATGACCTTGACGAAACCCACCATGTCGAGCAGCACGTAGTACTGGATGGGCAGGCCGGTCAACTGGGCGAGAGCGGACTTGATAGCGTGTCCGGCCGGATCGTCGACACGGGGGAAGGCCTCGGGGCGTCTGAGCCCGAGGCCGTAGATCTCATTGACGATTTCCGGATACCCGTCCGGCCATAGCGCCGCGGCGGGGGTTCCTTCGGGGAAGGTGACGTGACGCCAGTTGCGGGGCACGCTGAACGCGGCCGCATCGCCGGTGGCCACATCGATCGAGACGACGATGATCGTATCGGTTCTCACCCCTACCCGGTCGAAGCCGGCGTCGCTACCCAGCAGGGCGATGGTGAGGCGGTCGGCACCGTCCCATGTCAGCTGTTGGGAAGCCGAAGCCGTGGTGGAGGTTACGGGCGCCGGGGTGGTTGCTTCCGTAACCGGAACGGTGGGCCCGGCCGAGTCGGCCTCGCCAAGCTCCACCAGGGAGGTCGGGGGGGAGGTGGTGGGAAGCGGGGTCGGAGCCGCGGTTTGCGTGTTGGTAGCGACGAATACGTCCGACAGCAGGGCCAGCTGCGCCGAGGCGAGACGGATGACCACCACGTGGGGAGCGGCGATGAGTGCGGCTACCAGTGTGAGCGTGATGGCTGTCCCGACCCGCCGCCGCGGCTTCCTGCGCCACCGCCAGTACCGGCGGTCCGCAGTTCTGTACGCGTCCACCGCAACCGCGGACCGGAAGGCCAGAAGGAGCAGGCTGCCCACCATCAGGGCCCGGAGCGAGGAGACGTTCACTGTCCAGAGGAGCAGGGTTCGCGTGCCGCGCGCCACGACATAGCCGAGTGCGAAGACGTAGGCCATCAAGGTCCCGTTGGCGAACAGCAGGGCACGGCGGGTTCTGTGGCCGAAATGGCCCAGGCCGGGCCAGATCGCGGAGAGCGCCGCGGCCACCAGCGGGTCCGGTCCCCGGCGCCGCAGATCCATCCATGCTCCGCTCAAAGCGACCTCGTTAGGAGCGTGCTGAAAAAGACGGGGATGGGTTGGCCCGCGATGCCTCTGACTTGGCGTTTCGTTGCCGGCCATCGGGCCAACTGGACATTTTTCAGTACCTTCCTAGTACAACTTGCGCATCAAGTCTGCCATGTCGCACTGCACAGATCGGGTTTATCGCCGACCCGTGGGTTTCACCGGACTCGGCCGGTCGGGAGTGCCGGGGGTAGCCTTGGCGTTACATGACCCTCGTTGACATCACGATGGCGTTCTACGCGGCCGGTTCGTTGCTGCTCGTCTTCGCGGGGGTAGCGAAGCTGGCATTCCCCCGTCCGGCGGCCGACCTTATGGGAGCCCTCGGTTTCCCCGCCCGGGTGTGGTTCGCCCGTTCGGCCGGTGGCGCCGAGTTGGCACTCGGGGTGACCGTCCTTGTGGTTGGCGGGCCCGGGCCCGCCCTGGCGGCAGCCGGCACTTACTCCCTGTTCGCGCTGGTTTCGCTGCTGGCGCTCAAAAGAGGTCTCTCTTCTTGCGGATGTTTCGGGCAGGTGGATTCACCACCCGCACCGATACATGTGATCGGCAACGTCTTCTTCGCAGCAGTGTGCGTGCTGGCGTCCGGAGCGAGTAACTCGCCAAGGCTCTGGGTCGGAACCGCGGCTGATGAGCCGGTCGGCCTTGTTGCGCTGGTGCTCGCCGTCTGCGTGCTGGCCGGGCTGGTGTTCGTGAGCCTGACTGCCGTGCCGGAATGGCTCCAGGCCAGATCGGTGGGGCGTAGTACTCCGGAGCCGTTCCGGTTCGAAGCCGCCGGGCTCCGCCGGTAGTCCACCGGCCAGGGGCAGCCGCAGTGAGTCGCAAACTCGTCATGAGGGTGTCGAGCCTGGTCGATCGCCACACGTCGCGGCGCGGCTTCCTGCGGTCGTTAGTGATGTCCGCGACAGCCATCGCCTTCGCCCCTGCCTATCTCATCCGGCCCATCGCAGCGGAGGCCGCAATCATCACGTGCCTGGGGCTGCGGTGTTCCTCCGGGTCGGCATGCTGCGACGGATGGACGGAGTTCTGCTGCAGGCTGACCGGTGAGAACACCTGCCCGCCGGGCACGGTGGTGGGTGGCTGGTGGAAGGTCAACAATTCGTCTTTCTGCTCCTATGACAAGCCACGCCCCCGCTACTACATCGACTGCAACCTCACGTGCGTGACTGCTCGCCGGTGCAGGCCCGGTGGGCTCTGCCGGCGGTCGGAGACGGCTGCATGGTGCCGGTGTCCGGACGGTTGCGACACCAGAAAAGTCGACTGTGTCCAGTTCCGGTACGGCCAGTGCAACCAGCACACTTGCGTCGGGCCGATCCGCTGCCGGGTCGTCACCTGCGTGCCGCCCTGGCAGTGGGATCCCACATGCCGTCCGTGGCCGGCGCTGACCAGCGAAGCGACCCGTCACCACGACCGGCCCTGCTTGCATGACTGGTTCAACGACGTGCCCCCCAACGCCTTCTACGCCGGAGCGGTGCGGTGGATGAGCGACCTGGGAATCGCTTCCGGCCTGACGGACGACCTGTTCGGTCCGGACAAACCCATCCTCTGGGAGCATTTCGCGACCTTGCTGTGGTCCTACGCGGCCGGTCCCGCCACACGGTCTACGAGCCCCCTTGATGAGGCCTACGCGCGGACGGACTACGAAGAGGCCGTTGACTGGATGGCCCTGCAGAGGATCGCTCTCGGACGGACAGTGCGCTACCCCGATCCGGCCGGCCATGTAACCCGTGCGGAGGCCATCACCTTCCTGCATCGGCTGGCTGCGGTCTTGAAAGCAGCGCCCCGAGAGGAACCGACCCCCAAAGACCTCTATCCCGAAAGGGAGTTGATCACAGAACGGCTGCCGTTCCCCGACGTAGCGGACGGCGCCTGGTACGGGGAGGCCGTGGACTGGGCGGCCGGCCAGGGGATCGTCTGGTGGTCCCCTCCCGATCCGTTCCATCCCGACCAAGTCGTCACACGGTCCGAAGCCGCCGTATACCTGCACCGCTTCCACGAGCCCCCGGCTCCCGCCCCCGCGGCCCAGCCCGAATCTTCCCAACCATGGATGTAGTCGACCAATCGCCCGACCGGTGGGCTAGTCCTGACGGGGTTCCGAGTTAGTCGGCCAAGAAGAGTGCGGCGATGGATGCGCCGAACCCCATCGTTCCGATGGCGACCGCGATGAACCATCGGATAAGACGGTTGATGGCCTTCTCTACGTTCGCTTCACTGGTGGCGATGGCCTGCGCGGCCTTGGCATCTGCGTATCCCTGGGTGGCAGCGGGCATCCCCATCCCCTCTCGTGCTCTTGGAGGGTACTGAAAAATGTCCGGTTGGCCCGATCAACAGCAACGAAACCCCAGGTCCAGGCATCGCGGCCAACCCATCCCCGTCTCTTTCAGCACCCTCCTCGGAGTATAGCGAACGATGGTTAGGGTATATGGGGCTGAAAGAATATAGAAGGCCTATGGCAACCAGGAGGATTGGCTGTGAGTGTGGTCAAGATCAACGCGATCACCGTGCCGGATGGAAAAGGTGCGGACCTGGAGGAGCGGTTCGCAGCGCGGGCTCGTGCCGTGGACGGCGTGGAGGGTTTCGAAGGGTTCGAGTTGCTGAGGCCGGTGGATGGCGAGACCCGCTACTTCGTTTACACCAGGTGGAGGTCGGAGGAGGACTTCCAGCGGTGGGTCAGCAGCCGGGACTTTGGGCGGGGCCACCAGGCATCGAACGCGGGCTCGGACAGCCGGCCGGTGGGTGTCGCGTCGGAGTTGCTGTCGTTCGAGGTGGTCGAGCCCGCTACCTGAGCGGCGCACGGGCGCTGGCATGAGGGCACGAGCAGCATCGAAACGGCCCTGACCTGCTCTAATCGCAATTCCGCGAGGGAGCTAGTCCCAATTCCGCGGCGATCCTTCTCAATAGACCCAGGGGTAGATCCGGTACTTCACCCTTGCCTTGTACTCGGCCCACTTCTCTGCGCCGTACTTCTCTTCACAGAACTTATTGTCGTAGCGTTCCCGCGTGGTGAACATGATGATGACGAAGATGAAGTAGGTCCAGGCCCACAGGTTGGTGAAGTGACCGAACGCCAAGGCCATCCCCAGCGAGATGAACCCCTCGCCCCCGTAGTTCATATGGCGGGACAAGCCCCAGAACCCGCTGCACAGGAGCTTGCGATCACCGGCCTCGATGTACTCCGGCTCGATGAGGCCGAGGAACTTGCGGTCGGGCCACCGCTTGAACGTGTACTTCTGCATGGCGGCGCCGCGGGCCATGACCCAACCGAATAGGAAGCTCACCGACGCTCCGATGAGCCAGACATACCTGCCCGGTGACGAGAATCCGGGATCCGGGTGAACAGCCATCCCCCACAACGGCAGGGTGAACATCCAGCCGTAGATCAAGAGCCCGCCCCAGAACATCTTGAAACCCATCCGCTCATGGATCAGGTCGTAGGTGTATAGCTGGACACGCTCGAATATGAAGTAATCCACGATATACCATGTGAAGAACGCGCTATACAGGAAAACACCGGGATTGGAGTCCTCTCCGAAGCGGTCGTAGTGGTAAGCCGATGCGGACCAAGCGTTGAGCACAACCATCGTCCCGCCTACCACATAGAAATACATCTTGATGTCGATGCGCTTGTTGAAGAAGGACAGCTCTTGAGCCCGTCCGACCCACAAGGCCAGTAGCGGGTTCTTCACCTCACCTGGTGGCTGGCTGTACACCGCGATGATCGCGAGGATCAAAGTGACCACCGTGCCGCCGGCCACGGCATAGAGGGTGGACTGGTAGAACCACTCGCGGGGCATGGCGGTGAGCTCGAAGTACCACACGATCAGCACGATTACGAAGACCAGGAGGCCGTTCAGCCGGTAGCTTCGGGGCTCGCCGGTCTCGGGATCGACGACATAGCCGGGGACCCGGCGTCCCGGCACTACGAGCTGTATCACGAAGAACCCGGCGAAGACCACCAGCGGGGTCAAATACCCCCAGACTGCCTCTGTCCCTGGAAGCTCGACGAGGTGGCCGATACCAAGCCACTCGAACATGACCGAAATCCCTTACCCCAGCGATGTCGTCATTGACGATAGCCCCCCATCAGTCCGCCGGTCGCGGATTCTTCCGTGTTCGGTGAGTCCTTACTAGGAGGTAACCGTCGGGGCTTATATACGTGAGTGCCCGTGTAGCGGGGCTTGTGGGTGTCTGTCGGGCGGCTTGTGGGTAGCAGTATTACCGTTTTTGTGGTAGTATAGGATTGTTATATATTTGACTGTTTGTGTTCCGTTGTTGTTAGATGCCAACACTCGGCGGCGTTTGTTCCGCCGCCGGAAGGGTTCAGAGCTGGTAAACGGACCGGCTCTGGTGTTCGACGAACGCGTACGTGTCAGCAGCGACTGTGTGGTGTTGCCTGACGGGGTGCGGCTCAGAACCGTCCACGCCCCCGAGTTGCCCGACGATGGGCGTGTGTGGCAGTGGACGGGCGCAGCGTGGGTAGTGGACGTGACCGCCAAGATCACCGCCCGCGCCCGCCCGGAACATCGCCGCTACGTGGTCCATCTGTCCGCCAAAGCGGACACCCCCGAACCTGCTGTCCCCCAGTCCCCCGACGAGATTGTCGGTGTGGACTGTGGTGTGGCCATCCCCGTAGCGACATCAACCGGGGAAGCACACCACCTACCCGAATACAAAGCTCTCCAAGCGGAGATCAGAACCCTTCAGCGGGCTAAAGCGCGATGCGACTACGGGTCCCGTCAATGGAAGAAACGCACCCGTCGGATCCGGGCGCTCAACAAGCGGCTGCACAACCTACGCGTGGACGGGTCCCGTCAGATAGCCGCCCAGGTCGCTAAGTCCGGCCACGCCGAGATAGCGGTCGAAGACCTCAAACTGAAGAACATGGTCGCATCCGCCAAAGGCACCACCACCCATCCTGGCAGGAACGTGGCGGCGAAGAGGGGACTGAACCGCAGCCTTCACCGGGTCGCTATCGGACGGCTCCACCAACACATCGAACGAGCCTGCCACAAACAGGGGCTGTCGTTCAGTAAGCATCCGCCACAATTCTCCTCCCGCAAATGCCACCGATGCGGGGGCATAGGAAAACGCGAGACCCAAGCCGACTTCCGATGCCCGCACTGCGGATGGGCCGGCAACGCCGACCACAACGCAGCGAACAACATCCGCATCCTGGCATGGGAACGTCGGCAGGGGCTTGCCGCCGAAAGCCGAAACGGTCCGGAGGGAAACCAAAGACCGGCACAAACAAATATCCGACGCCCACCACAGGCACCCAGATATATAAGCCCCTTACGTATAGTTGCTCTGTCCGCCGCACACCTGGAGGAGACAGTGGCCGAGCAGCCCGTAACCGTGACCGTCCGACCCGACGGCCCATACATAGTCTCGGGATCGGCTCCGCTGCGGGTCAGGCGGGCGATCATGTCGGAACACGGCGAAGCCCTCACCTGGCAGAGCGAGGAGGCGAGCGAACAGAACCCGGTCTACGCGCTGTGCCGGTGCGGCGAATCGTCCCGGAAACCGTACTGTGACGGGACGCACGGCAACGTGGGCTTCGACGGTACCGAAACGGCGCCGACCGATTCCTTCCGGGAACGCTGCGCCGAGTTGGGCGGGACCGGGATCGAGGTGACCGACGACCGCGGCATCTGCGTGCATGCCGGGTTCTGCGGCAACCGCATATCCAACGTCTGGAGCATGACTCCGGAGACCGATGACAGCGTCGTCAGGGCCCAGGTGATGGCCATGATCGAACGTTGCCCCTCGGGCGCCCTCTCCTACACGGTCGACGGCGCCGAGATCGAGCCGGCTCTGCCCGTGGAGATCTCGGTCATCGCGGATGGTCCGTTGTGGCTGACCGGCGGGATCCGGGTCGAGCGATCGGACGGCGAGCCCTTCGAGGTGAGGAATCGCGTAACGCTGTGCCGGTGCGGGCATTCCGCCCAGAAACCGCTCTGCGACGGATCCCACAAGGAAGCCGGGTTCACCGGCTGACCCGAGGCTCCGACCTGGAGGACTCATGAAGATCGAGAAGCGAACCCGCCGGGTGTTCGACCTCGATATGGCGTACGTGGACGTGGGGTCGGGCGACCCGATCCTGTTCCTGCACGGGAACCCGACCTCCTCCTTTCTGTGGCGCGGCGTCCTGCCCCATGTCGAGCACCTGGGTCGCTGCATCGCCCCTGACCTGATCGGGATGGGCGACTCGGCCAAGCTGCCCGACTCCGGTCCGCGGGCCTACCGCTACGTCCAGCACCGCCGCTACCTCGACGATCTGCTACGCCTGCTCGGGGTGAACGAGAAGGTGACGCTGGTGGTACATGACTGGGGCGCGGCGCTGGGCTTCGACTGGGCCGTCCGCCATCCGGACTCCGTAGCGGGCCTGGCCTACATGGAAGCCATCGTCACCCCGTTGACCTGGGAGGACTGGCCGGAAGTCGCCCGGGGAGCCTTCCGGGGGATGCGCTCGGAAGCCGGTGAGGAGATGGTGCTGCGGCGCAACATCTTCGTCGAGCGGATCCTGCCGGCCTCCATAATGCGCGACCTGACCGGGGACGAGATGGACGAGTACCGGCGGCCGTTCCTCCGGGCGGGAGAGGACCGCCGGCCCACCCTTACCTGGCCCCGGGAGATCCCCATCGAGGGCCGGCCGGCCGATGTGCATGCCGTCGTCGCGGACTACTCGGCACGGTTGGCCGGCTGGGACGTGCCGAAGCTGTTCGTGAACGCCGACCCCGGCTCCATCCTGGTGGGCCGGCCCCGGGAGGTGTGCCGGTCCTGGCCCAACCAGACCGAGGTCACCGTGGCCGGAATCCACTTCGTCCAGGAGGACTCTCCGGACCTGATCGGTGAGGCCCTGGCCGGGTGGCTCGCCGCCCGAGGAACCGGCGAGCGGGCACACCACCGGTAGGCTCCACCCGCATGGACAACCCCTCCCTCCACGCCGAGCGCCGGGAACGCCTCGCCGCCCTTATCGGTGACGGCATCGCCCTCCTGCCCGCCGGCGCCGAGACCCCCCGCAACAACGATGTCGAGTACCCGTTCCGCCAGGACTCCGCCTTCCACTACCTGACCGGATTCGACGAACCGGACGCCGTCATGCTGTTCGACCCTCAGGCGGCGGACGAGCAGTACGTCCTGTTCGTGCGCCCCCGCGACCGGGAGAAGGAGATCTGGACCGGCCGGCGGGCCGGAACGGATGGCGCCAAGGAACGCTACGGCGCCGACGCCTCATACCCGATCAAGGAGTTGGACGCCCTCCTCCGGCAGAGGCTGGTAGGGCGCCGGACGGTGTTCCTGCCGTTCCGGAACCCCGGATTCCACCGCCGGATCCTGCGCCTCACTCGAGCTCTAGCGGGGCTGGGCGAGCGCTACGGCAGGCTGGTTCCGAGCCAGTTCCGGGACGTGTACCCCCTGGTCGGAGAGATGCGCCTCGTCAAGACCCCCCAAGAGATCGATCTGCTCCGCGCCGCCTGCGAGATCACCGCCGAGGCCCATGCGGAGGCAATGCGCTTCGTCCGCCCGGGCCGGTACGAGTACCAGGTCCAGGCCGCTCTGGAGTACGTGTTCAGGATGCGCGGGGCGCGCCGCGACGGTTACCCGTCCATCGTCGCTTCCGGGGCCAACGCGTGCATCCTCCATTACACGGAGAACGACCGCCGCATCGCGGACGGCGACCTGGTGCTGATCGACGCCGGCGCCGAGTTCGGCTACTACTCGGCCGACATCACGCGCACCTTCCCGGCCGGTGGGCGGTTCACAGCGCCCCAGCGGGCACTGTACGACCTGGTGCTGGACGCCCAGCAGGCGGCGCTGGGGCTAGCCCGACCCGGCGGCAGCCTGAAGGAGCAGCAGGACGCCGCGAGTGGCGTCCTGACCGATGGCTTGGTCGAACTCGGCCTGCTGCCTGGTCCGGCCGGAGATGCGATGCGCATGCACCACTACCGGGAGTTCTTCATGCACGGCACCGGGCACTGGCTCGGCATCGACGTCCACGATGCCGGCGCCTACCGGCTCGGAGGCACTCCCCGGCCTCTGGAACCCGGCATGGTGTTCACGGTCGAGCCGGGTATCTACGTCGATCCCGAGCGGGAAAGGATCGAGCTGACGATGCTGGAGTTCGACATTGACGAACGCATGGAACGGCGCATGGTGCTCGGGCCGGCCAGGGCCAGGGAGCTCGAGAAGAAGGAGCAAGAGGCGGCCCCGAAGGTGATACACCCGATCCCCGAGGAGTTCCGGGGCATCGGCATCCGGATCGAGGACGATGTCCTGGTCACCGGAGTCGGCTGCGAGATCCTGACCCGCGGCGTGCCAACCGACCCGGACCGTATCGAGGACCTGTGCGCCGAGGCGCCGCTCATGCCGTTCCTCGAGCCCTACCGGCCTGCGGCCACGGGCTGAACGGCCATGCTCGACTGGCTGCTGACCTCGGGCACCGTCATCGACGGCACGGGCAGTCCCGGCGCCCGGGCCGATGTGGGCCTCGCGGGCGGGCGTATCGCGGCCGTGGGGTCGCTGGCGGGTCGCGAGGCTCGGCGAACCGTCGACGTGGCGGGCTCGGTCGTCTGCCCGGGATTCATCGACGTCCACTCCCACTCCGAGTTTTCCCTACTTAGGGGCGACGACGTCGAGGCCCGGTTGCGGCAGGGGATCACCACCGATTTGCTGTCACCCGACGGATTCGCCTACGCGCCGGCGTCGCCATCCCGCCTGGCGGACTTGCTCACCTATCTGGAGGTATTCAACGGACCGCCCGACGAGGGCTGGGAATGGTCGGATCCCGAGCAGTACCTGGACCTCTTCGACGGTCGAACGGCCATCAACGTAGTGCCCCAGGTGGGCTTCCTTGCCATCCGGGCCGAGGCGGTGGGATGGGACCCCCGTCCTGCCGACCCGTCGGAGATCGGGCGCATGCAGGAGCTCACCCGCCAGGGAATGGAAACGGGCGCCTCCGGGATCCAGGTGGGCCTCGATTACTTCCCGGCAGGGCATGCCAGCACCGACGAGTTGGTCGCGGTGGGCCGGGTGGTGGCGGAGTACGGCGGGGTCTACTCGTCACACGTGCGGGGAATACGGGGCGACCCGGCTGCCGGGGTGAAGGAGGCCCTGGTAGTGGGCCGGAAGGCCGGAGTGGCGGTCCACATCTCCCACCTGTTCGGCTCGGAGGATCTGTACCAGCTACTCACCGATGCCAGGGAGGGCGGAGTCGATGTCACTTTCGATGCCTACCCCTACATGGCGGCCAGTTCCCACCTGGCCTTCTGTCTACCCAAGTGGTTCGACGACGGACCCCCCGAACGCCTCATCTCGAAGCTGGGCGACCCGGCGGTCCGGGCCGAAGCGGCGCCGCATATCGAAGAGTTCTTCGCCAGCTACGTACCCGATCCAGGGGATGCCTACTTCTCCGCCCTGCCGGCCGGCCCCTACGAGCATCTCCAGGGACGGCCCCTTACCGACGCGATCGGGCAGGTCGGTCGCACCCTGGCAGAGGTTGTTTGCACCCTGCTGGCCGAGTGCCGGCTGAGGGTCCTGATGATCTACCGGTGGAACGACGAGGCCAAGCTCCGGCGGGCCATGACCCATCCGCTGGGGATGGTGGGTTCGGACGGCCTCTTCAGGGGGACCCACCCCCACCCAAGAGGATTCGGCGCCCATGCCCGTGTGCTGGCGCACCTGGTGCGGGATCGCGGATGGCTGGAGCTGCCCGATGCCATCCGGAGGATGACCTCCATGCCCGCCGACCGGTACGGGCTGGCCGATCGAGGGGCGATCCGTCCCGGCGCGGCGGCCGATGTGACCGTGTTCGACCCCGACCGCATCCGGGACCGGGCCAGCTTCGACAACGGCCGGGCAACCGCCGAGGGCGTCAGCCACGTCTTCGTCAACGGCAAGGCCGCCATCGAGTCCGGCCGGCTGGCCCACACCTCCGCCGGCCGCGTCCTCCGGGCCTCCAACCGCTGATCGTGGGCACTCCGGACCATCCGCAAGACCCGAGAGGTCGTTCATTAACCCTGATTATTCATGTTTCCCGCCACACCGACGTACATCAGGCCACTTCATGGCCATGTTTTTCGGTCGGCCGTCCTCCACCAGGCAGGTGAATGTCCACGCCAGGCAAGACCGCAGATGCCGAAAGCCATAACCCCAGTTCAGGCGCCCAAAGCGGCTCGTCCATTCACCGGACAAACCCCCGATCCATGAAAAATTGGGGTTCAGCGCGTGAGCCCCGGTAGCATGAGTTGATGTCACGAATCGCAAATTCCTTCGCCCTCGCCCGGTCCTCCTGGCACGTACTCAAGGCCGACAAGGAGTTGATCCTGCTGCCCATCATCTCCGGGATCGCCTCCGTGATCGTCGCCGTCACCTTCATCGTTCCGATCTTCTTCGTAGGACAGGGGGACGGGACGATTTCCGGAACCAGCCTGCCGCTTATGATCCTGATGTACTTCGTGCTGGCCTACATCACCATCTTCTTCAATGCCGCCCTGGTCAGCGCCGCCAACGAGCGGCTCGAGGGTGGGGATCCGACCATCGGGAGCGCCATCCGGGGCGCCGCACGCCGGGCCGGCAAGATAGTTCCGTGGGCGCTGCTGTCGGCCACCGTGTCGATCATCCTGCGGGCCATCGAGGAGCGGGTCGGACTGATCGGCCGGATCATCGTCGCCGCAGTAGGCGTGGGCTGGTCGGTGCTCACCTTCCTGGTGCTGCCGATCATCGTCATCGAGGGATCAGGCGCCCGCGCCGCCCTCAAGAAGTCCGGATCGCTCCTTCGCAGCACCTGGGGCGAGAACCTGGCAGCGCAGGTCGGTATGGGCTTGTTGGGGTTCCTTCTGATCCTGCCGGGCGGGGTGGTGATCTTCCTGGGTATCTCAGCCGGCGGCAACATAGCGGCGGCGGCCCTTCTGATCGGGGTGATCTGGATAATCGTTGCGGCGGCATCGGTAGCGGCCTTGAGCGCCATCTACCAGACCGCTCTCTACCACTTCGCGGTGGCCGGAAGCGTTCCCTCCGGATACTTCGACGGCAACGCCATGCAGATGGCCTTCCAAAGGAGGAGGCGGCGGCGCTAGCCCCCCGTAGCAACCCCGGATCCAGAGAACGCGAAAAACGCGGGGACGCATCCCACCCCGGCGGGCCCATCCCCCAGCCACCACCTCCTTCGGTCCGAACGCGGTCCGCCATCCCCCAACGGGTCCGCTCCCAAACTGATCCCAAATACGGCCCCATCGACGTCGAATGCAAGAGACCGGCGGTGCTTGTGACTGCCCCCCAGTATGCGACTAGACCGTGACGGGTTCAACCCCCCTGTCGGGACGGTCGGCCGGACCTACCCGGGACGGCTCGGATCACGGAACGCCGCAAGCGAGTGACCTCCACCCAGGCGGGTGACGATTGACGCACCGCCAGCTTGCCGGGTGACGTAGAAGTCCCCGTGAGTCAGCGCCGACGGGCGGCCGCCCGGGCTCGGGCCTTGGCGGCTTCCACCTCCCGGTTCTTGGGCGGCGCTCTGGTCACCAGCGCGTCGACCAGCGTCCGGGTTTCCCGGGCGATAGCCTCTACGGCTCGATCGAACGCATCCTGGTTGGCGCGGGACGGTCGGGCCGAGCCGGAAACCTTGCGCACGTACTGCAGGGCGGCGGCGCCGACCTCCTCATCCGTAGCGGGCGGATCGAAATTGTGAAGGGTTCTGATGCTGCGACACACAGCCTGCCAGGGTACCCGTCCCCGGGTCGTGTCACCCGTCGTGGGGGATGATCCCGACACCGTCCTGCCCGGAGACGATCAGCAGATGGGGTTCCGGGCGATCATCGAGAATCTCCATCACGTCCTCCAGCGCCAGCCCACGCCCGTGGCCGTCCGTGCGTTCCAGGTACCGCACCCGCACGGCGGTTTGCTCGCCGAGCGCCTCGGCCACATGGCGGCTATCCCGCGCCACCAGAGTCACCGACCTGACCTGCTCGGGAGAAGCTTGGCGGTCGATCTCGGGATCCGGCATCTCCAGGAGGTCGGTTCGGCGCACCATGCGGTGGTAGGCGGCGGTAAGCCCCACAGTGGTCACCAGCGCCAGCGGCCACCGGATGGCGAGCACCGTCGCCGTGCCGGCACCGGGCCCCAGTATCTGCTCCAAGGCGAGGTAGACGAGCACCAGCAGGCTCACCAGCGCCACCACTCCCCCCAACCCGAACAGGGCAATCAGGTAGATCCTCCGGGTGGGAGAGGCAACCTCGGAGGACGGGTGAGCACTGCGGATCCGCTGGATCCCGGTCCAGTGGCGCCACCAGAGCGGCGCCCCCGCCAGAAGGACGGTGACGGCGGCCACGATCTCGGAACGATCGGATGGGTAGAGAACGGTGGCGGGCGTAAGGGCTTGGACCGTGGCGGCGATCACGGCCGCCGTCCCCCCTACCGTGGCGATCAGACCGACCCCGGCCACCGTGTAGTTATGGGCCCGGTGAACCTCGGTACGCGTCTCGGTGCCATCCGAACGCATGATGTCGTGGTGATACCTCCACACCATCCAACCCACGATCGCCAGCGCGAGCGCCACGGGCAGCTCACGGAAATGAGGTCCGGCGAGGCCGGTGGGGCTCCCGAACCACCAGTCGAGGGTCAGGTAGGCGAGGTACCAGACCCCGGAGAGGGCGGTGAAGAGCCCGCCGACCACTCCGGCCAGCAATACGTAGGCCCGCCACAAGGTGGTGCGTTCACCGCGCTGCCCCAGCACCCACCAGTAGCGCAGCCAGATAGCGCCCCCCACCACCAGCCCGATCAGGGCTTCCAGCAACGTCCCGATGTCGCGGATCAGAACCACCGCGCCCGCTACGGCGTCGTAGCCCCATTCGAAAACCCTCGCCAGGAAATGGACCCCGAATACGGCGGTGCTGACCAACCCGATGAGCGATCCGACCAGAACACTGTTCGCGAGACGGCCCGCCCGCCCCGCCATGCGGTGATGTAACACCCATACCGCGCCCCATACCAGCGCCACGGAGGCCGGGGCGATGTCGAAGCGGCCTTCTAGAAGGCTCCCGACCCATATCGACAGGCCGGTAGCGGCGGTTACCAGGCTGATCAGCTCGGCCAAGACCAGGTACCCGCCCCCCGAGAAGCCGGTCTCCTCACCGCGCGCGGCGCGGCGACGCTCCCGGTACGCCGCCAGCATCAGGGCCAGTCCACCCACGATCACGCACGAGAGCATGAAGGCCAGATAGCCGGGGCCCGCCGCCACGTCAGGGTCGGCCACCGACAGCAGCCCGGTCACGCCGGTCGCCACCAGGATCACCAGGGTTAGCAGTATTCCCTGCTGGAAGAAGCGCCGGATGGTGCTGCCTATATCCCGCCCCGACCGGCGGGCCAGCCACACGATCAACCCGAAGAAAGCGCCGCCGAGCAGCAGGATCGGAACCAGGAGCGCAAGAACGAATTCCATAATCAACCCTTCGGTTCGGGCAGGATCGAGTCAGCCGAGCACTCGAACCAGGGCCACTCCTGGTGGGTGATACGCCAACCGCCGGCTGCCGGGCTCAACCGGAACTCGTAGGTCTCGGGGCGGTAGCTGCCGAAGATTCCCTGGTCGGCCTCGGTCACCGACACGGTCACCCATGCCTCCCCCGCCTCGACAATCGTGTCGATCCACTCCACACTGAAAGCCCGGTGCCAGGGAGCGCGGGAAACGGGCCCCGCAGCCGTCCAGCTCGTCGGCGAGGTAGGACCGGGCCTCCGGCCGGTCGCCGGCCTGACGTAGGCCTATACCACCCTCTCCGGCGTACCCGGATCGAGCTCGGCGTCGCCCGCGAACGAGAAGACCAGCGCCAGGATTACCAGCGCGGCCAGTACCGCCCCGGACCAGAGGAGGAGGCGACGCTCGGAGTATCCAACATTCCCACCCGTATTGTTTCCTGGACGGCCTGGGGTGGGATCGCTCATCTACGGCCCAGCCTACCCACCGGGGCGGCCCAGCACCTGGGAGCCCGGAGCGGCGGTATCGTGGGAACCTATGAGCACCGCATATGACAACATCCTGCGCCTCCGAGCAATCCGTAACTATGCCGATCGACCCGTCGAGCCGGAGGACCTCCGCCGGGTTCTCGAAGCAGCTCGCTGGACCGGGAGCGCCAAGAACCGCCAGAACTGGT
>JAGWAN010000065.1:20579-20964 GCA_021296345.1 Acidimicrobiia bacterium
GGTGTCCTGCCCGATCACCCTTCATAACAACGAGAAGGCCGTCGAGGTGCTGGCGATACCGGAGGGTCGGCGCTGCCGAAATGCCAGGGCCCGGGGATAGCCTGCCCCGGCCCCCCCCCGGGCGAAGGCCGGTGGCCGCAAACCGCTCGAGGAGATCATCCACCACAACTCCTACGGCGGCTAGCAGGGCATTGACGGATGGGCTGCCGGCCGGGTGTCATCTCGCGTCGGTGCGCTCTCTACTCCCGGAGGCCAGGTTCCTCCTCCCCCGAACGGTGGACCTTCGCCGCCGGCACCCTGGTCACCTTCGCCTACCTGTTCCGGATGATCGCGATGCCGATGCGGATCTTCGCCTGGCTGCTCGGCATGTTGCCCGCCGCGGTGG
>JAGWAN010000066.1:0-2333 GCA_021296345.1 Acidimicrobiia bacterium
GCCATCTACGTGTTGCCCACCCTTCTGTTTATCATACCGCTCTTCATCACGGTGGTGCAGCTGGGCCTGCGCCTCACCTACGTCGGCCTGGTCGTACCGTATGTAGCCTTCACCCTCCCGTTCATGGTCTGGATCATGGGGTCGTTCGTCCGTGCCATCCCGGTCTCGGTGGAGGAGATGGCCCTGATCGACGGCGCCGGCCTGCCCCAGCTGATTTTCCGCATTGTCCTGCCCCTGCTCAGGCCCGGTATCTTCGCCGGATTGCTTCTGGGGTTCGTCCTGGCCTGGGTGGAGTTCCTGACCCCGCTGCTCTTCACGTCCCACCTGTCGATGCTCACCGTCACGCTGGGCCTGTTCCGCTCTACGATGGATATCGAGATCGGCCAGCTGGCGGCGGCCACCGTGATAACCGCGCTGCCGGTGATCCTCATCACGGCCTTCTTCCAGAAGAACATCACCGAGGTCATCACGGCGGGAGTGGAACGATGAGCCGCCGGTCCGGCCGGTCCGAACGAAGGGAGACACGGTAGATGCCGAACCAGATAGACGTGGTCATACAGCCGGTGGTGCTGAGGTTCAGCCTGCTGGACGACGAGGTGGTCTACCACTTCGCCGCCGACACCGACGCGGTGTTGGACCGCATGGAGCGGATGATGGGCATCGACCCGGCCGAATCCAGCTTGTTCGACTCCAACCTGGGCTTCTTGCCGGTGTCCACCACCGTGCTGATCCGGGGCCCGAAGAACGTCCTTGTGGACCCGGGCAACCATCACACCGGTTTCTACGGTCAGCTCGGCATCGGCCTGGCCCGCTTCGGGGTCACTCTCGCCGATGTCGACTACGTGGTGTGCACCCACTGCCATCACGACCATATGGGTAGCGCCTTCCGGATTCCCGGCGCTGATCTGGTGATGGGCCAGGGCGAGGTCGACTTCTGCGAGGAGATCTACGGGCCGGAGGAGACTGAGCGGCGGCTGGCCGTCATGGGCGATCTGATCGAGGTGCCGCGGGGCGGCGATCTGGAGATCATGCCCGGCCTGGTGGCTATCTCCACCCCGGGCCACACGCCGGGCCACATCAGCGTGATAGCCGAGTCGGAGTCGGGTGAGCGGGTGCTCGTGGCGGGTGACACGGTCATGACCCGCCGCGAGTACTCCGAACGCGCCTTCTCGCACTGGTACACCGATGACCAGCTTCGGGGGCTGAACGCCAGCCTCGACCGGATCCAATCGTTGGCGCCCACCCGGGTGATGCCCGGCCATGACCGGGTCTTCGCTCCTACCGCGGCTTCTTCGTGAAGCGGTTACGCACCGCCGTGGTCGGGACCGGGATGATCGGCTCGCTCCACGCCCGGATCTACGCCGAGCATCCGCTGGCCGATCTGGTGGGGGTGGTCGATGCCAACCCGGAGGCCGCCCGCAAGGTGGGGGAGCAGCTCGGCGTGCCCTGGTTCACCGAGGTCACCGACCTGCTGGAGGGATGCGATCTGGCCGCGGCCTCGGTCTCCGTGCCGGAGCACCATCGCTATCCGGTCGCCATGCAGCTGGCGAGGGCCGGAAAACACCTCTTGCTGGAGAAGCCCCTGGCGCCCTCGCTGGCCGGCGCCGACCGCCTGATCGAGGACATCGAGGAGACCGGGGTGCTGACCATGGTCAACTTCATCCTGCGCTTCGACCCCCGCTACTCGGAAGCGAAGGCCGCGGTCGCCTCCGGGCGTATGGGTGATGTCCACACCATCTTCGTGCGCCGCCGGGGTTCATACCTCGGCGCCGACATCTACGGTGTCTGGACCGATCTGCTGATCTCCACCGGCATCCACGATCTGGACGTGATGGCCTGGCTGGCGGATTCCCCGGTCACCAGGGTGTATGCAGAGAGCATCTCCCGCCGGTCGGCCCCCTACGGCCATGATGATGCGGCCATGGTGCTGGTGCGGTTCGAGAACGGGGTCATCGGCTCGCTCGAAACCAGTTGGGTGCTGCCGCCCACCGTCCCGGCGCTGCTGGACGCGTCCCTCCATCTGGTCGGGACCGGGGGCGGCGTGTTCGTGGACGGATCCAATCACGGTCTGGCGATGGCGGACCGCGAGGGGTTCGCCCATCCCGACCTGACCCACTGGCCGGTGAGCCGCGACCGGGTGCGCGGCGACCTGGCAGACTCGCTGGATCACTTCATCCGGGCGGTGCTGGACGGCCGCCCTCCCGAGGTGACGCTCGAAATGGCCCGTAACGCCCACGCCATCGTGGACGCCGCCAAGCGCTCCGCCGAGTTGAACCAGCCGGTGTCGCTCACGCCACCGGGTTGATCCGGTGGCCTGTCTGCGAAATAGCTTG
>JAGWAN010000066.1:2387-13614 GCA_021296345.1 Acidimicrobiia bacterium
AGCGGGCCTTGCGAGGAACACCGCTGCCGACGCCATACCACACCGCCATTCCCGAGACAGACCACTGTGGTCTGTCTGCAAAACAGCTTGGCGTGTTCTGCTTGCCGTAGGCGTCCCGTCGCTGCGTTTCGCTTCCTCAACGTACCGCTGCCGGTACGCCTTCGTCAGCGGGCCTTGCGAGGAACACCGCCGGCCGGCGCATACCACGCCGCCATTCCACAGACAGACCACTGGGGATAGACGGGTGGCGGGTCCTCGCATCGGGGTGGCATCCCTGGTCCAGGAGACCAACACCTTCAGCCCCAAGCCGACCGTCCGGGAGGACTACACCGTCCTGCTGGGCGAGGACGCGTCCCGGTCCCTGGCCGGCACGAACACCGAGTTCGCCGGGGCGGTGGCCCTGCTCGAAGAGATGGGCGCCGAGGCGACCCCGCTGCTGGCCGCGTGGGCGCTTCCTTCAGGTCGGGTCACGGACGACACGTTCGAGTACCTGGCCGGGCTGTTGGACCGCGAGCTGGCCCGAGCCCTGCCCCTGGACGGGCTGGTGCTGTCGCTCCACGGCGCGATGGTGGCCGGATCGATCTTCGACGCCGACGCAGCCCTGATCGAGGTGGCGCGCCGCCGGGTCGGGTCCGTTCCGCTCGGGGTCTGCCTGGACCTCCACGCCAACGTGACGGAGCGGATGGTCGAGCTCGCCGACGCCATGGTCGGGTACCACACGGAGCCGCATATCGACATGGCCTCGACAGGTGAGCGGATCGCCCGCCTGGTGGTCAGGACGGTCCGGGGCGAGGTGGCGCCGGCCATGGCTCTGGCCAAGCGGCCCATGCTGGTCCCGGCGGAGGGTATGCGAACCGACATGGGGCCCATGGCCGAGGTTCGAAGCCTGGCCGACTCACGGACTGCGGGTCCTGTCCTGGACGTGTCGTTGTTCCCGGTCCAGCCGTGGCTCGACGTTCCCGAGCTCGGTCTGGGCGTGCTGGTGGTCACCGATGGCGACCTGACGGGCGCCGGCTCGCTGGCCGAGCAGATCGCCGGCGAAGTGTGGCCCAGGCGCGACCGGATGACCACGCCCCGCCTGATGACTCCGGAGAAGGCCTTCTGGGCTGTCCGGGAATCGGATTTCCGGCCCTTCGTCATGGCCCATACCGCCGACTGCCCGACGGCCGGAGCGCCGGGCGACGATCCCGTGATGGCGACCGAGGCGGCCCGACACGCTCCCGATCTGGTGGTGCTCCATTCGGTCCTCGATCCCGAGGCCTCCCGCCGGTGCCGTGGCCAGATGGGCGAGCGGGTTCGGCTTGCGGTCGGAGGTGTATTCGGAGAATCTGCTGTTCCAGTGGAAGTCGAAGGCGTTGTCACCGCGGCCGGTTCGGGCGCCTACCGGCTCACCGGCCGATCCTTCACCGGACGGCAGGTATCGATGGGAGAGTGGGCGGTGATCACCACCGGCAACCATCACCTGCTCGTCAGCTCGGTCCCTTCGATCACCGCCGATCCCGCCACCTGGCGACATGCCGGCCTCGAGCCCGATCAGGCGGATGTGCTGATCGTGCGATCGTGCAGCGACTACCGGGCCAACTTCCCCGGATCGGCCCCGGAGGCGGTCAACCTCGACCTCCCCGGCCCGAGCACTCCCAGGCTGGAGCACCTGGAGTTCAAGCACGCTCCGAAGCCCCTGTACCCGCACGACCGGGAGGTCATGTGACGAAGAGGCGCTGATCCGGCCTTGACCAGCTTCGATGCGGTCTGGCGCCCCGGCTTCGGACGGCCCGGGAAGGCATGAGCACGAACCGGCGCATCACAAGGGGGTTGACCTTTATGTCTAGCCACGTTATAACATGTTGTACAAGGGCGGCAGGCGAACCGAACAGGAGCTACGGTGACCACCATCAGCGAATCTCTCGTGGACGCGAAGGACGAGGCCCGCCAGGCAGAGGTTCGTGCGGAGATCGGAGCATCCGTTTCGTCCGCGATGCTCACGCTCCTTGAGGGTCAGCGGGCATCAGACCGGGCCAACTTTCGGCTGGGCATGTGGATGATTGCGTCGGTGTTCACCGCCGCTGCCGCCGTCGTGGGGATCATGATCGCGCTCCAAACGTGAGACTCCGGGCGCAGTACGAGAACGTACAGTGAGCCCGGCTGCCCAAACACCCAGACCCAACTCTTGTCGCGTGTCCGAAGAATCTCCGGCCGAGGGCAGCGCGGCCCTTGCGGCTGCCGAGCAGGAGGTTCTTACCTTCCTCAAGGCCACCTCCGACGATCAGCTGGCCTTCGCCCGCCGCCTCATCGCCACCCCGAGCCCCACCCCGCCCGGTGACGAACGAGCGGTCGCCCTGCTGGTCCAGGAGAAGCTCGAGGAGCTCGGAGTCCGGGACGTCACGGTGTTGAGCGCCGAGCCCACCCGTCCCAACCTGGTGGTTCGTATTCCCGGTCAGGGTCCGGGCAAGACCCTGATCCTGTCCGGCCATCTCGACACTAAGCCGCCGGGTGACCTATCCCGCTGGCGGGTGTACCCGTACGACGGCGCGGTCTTCGGCGGCGTCCTCCACGGCCTGGGATCGGGAGACATGAAGGCTGCCATCGCCGCCATGGTCTACACCGGAGCGGCTCTTTCGCGGGTCGGTGGTTGGGCCGGGGAATTGGACCTGGTCCTCACCGCTGACGAGGAAGGAGGTTCCACTCTGGGGTCGAAGTGGCTCGCCGAGGAAGGCCATCTCAGGGCGGACGCAGCCATCATCGGAGAGCCGTGTGGGGTGACCAGGGAATGGGAGAGCATCGGGGTGGTCTGCCGGGGGTCGGCGCTGTTCGACATCGAAGTGGTGGGAACCCAGATGCATTCCAGCGTGTCCGACCGCTTCAGCCCTGTCAACGCCACAGTGGAGATGGCCTGGCTGATCGCCAAGATGCATGACGAACTCCTCGACCACCTCACCTACCGGCCCCATCACCTGGGGAGCACGCGACCCACCGTGAACATCGGGGTGATGGTCGAAGGAGGGGTCTTCTACGGGGTATACCCGGGCAACGCCCGGTTCTCCTCGGACATTCGTCTGGTGCCGGGCATGACCTGCCAGAGCATCACGGCCGACTTGCAGGGCTTCCTGGATCGGGCCATGGCTGAGAATCCACGCCTCGACGCCACCCTGAAGATGGTGGGCTGCAGCGAAGCCACCGAGATTCCGTCCGATCACCCGGTTGTGACCGCCCTTCAGCATGCCTCCCACCAGGTGCTCGGCCAGCGTGTGGCGCCGGCTGTCTTCCCGGGCGCCACCGATGCGCTCAGCTTCCAGGGCATCGCCGGCATCCCCACGGTGGCCGCATTCGGACCCGGCTTGGTGCCACGGGCGCACGCCCCCAACGAACGCTTGGCCATGTACGGCGTCAACCAGGCCGCCCGCATCTACGCCCTCGCCGCCCTGCGCTACCTGGCCCCTTAGCCACAGCACCGGCGAAACGGCCGGCGTGTTACTCACTGTGCGACCTCACCAGAGTCGGTTCATCCGGTACCGCTCGCACAGCACTGCATCAAGGGCCAGAACCACGAGTCGAGTAGCCAGTGGCCAGCGGCACCGATACGGTCCGTTTGCAGGAGGGTTCATCGGCCAACCAAGTATGCTGTCTTTACTTGGGCAGCGAAGGAGGCGTGGTGAGCCTGCGACGATTCTTCCGTCTTCTGCTGGACAAGAACTGGCAGCCACCAGTCGCGAGCGTGGACGACTCGCTCGCGAAAACCGCCAAGGATGCTATCCATGTCACGCCTCCCATGGGCACCGGAGTCATCGGTATCTTGCTTTCCACCACCAAGGCCACCCATCGTCATCTCGCTAAGGGCCACAAGAACTACACCGAGTCGTTCAAGAAGAAGGACTAGGACCGCGGGGCGCCAGGCGGCGGCGGAACGCTTCTTCGCCCTGCGTTAGGAGCCGTAAGGGACACGGGGCGTTGTGCCCCACGATCCTTGAGGTTGACCGAACCCTCCGCGTTGCCCCGGAGACTCCGGGTGATACCCCGACGTGGCTCGACTGATCCACTGCGAAACCGCTGGAGCCCACCAGCTCAACCCCCTCCCGCAGGTGCTCTCATCCATTCTTGATCGACCTACGGATTGAGCCGTACTGTCATGCGGTGTTACGGTGCCGCGGGTATCGCGAGTAAGGGGTCTTGGGTGTGTATCGGGTAGCTGTGATTCCGGCGGATGGTGTGGGTCCGGAGGTGTCGGAGGAGGCGGAGCGGACTCTGCGGGCGGCGGCGCGGTCCCATGGCTTCGAGGTGGAGACGGAGTGGTTCGACTGGGGTTGCGACCGCTACCTGACCGACGGGAAGATGATGCCCGACGATTACCTGGACACGTTGTCGGAGTTCGACGCGATCTTCTTGGGGTCGGTGGGTGACGTGTCCAAGGTGGCGGATCACCTGTCGCTGGAGTTGATACTCGGGATCCGGCGGGGGTTCGACCAGTACGTCAACCTGCGTCCGATCCGGCTGTACCCGGGGGTCAGCACCCCGATCCGGACCGCCACGCCCGAAACGCTGGACATGGTGGTGGTGCGCGAGAACACCGAGGGTGAGTACGCAGCGCAGGGAGGCGTGTTCAAGGCGGGCACCCCCGACGCGGTGGCGTTACAGACGGCGGTCTTCACCCACAAGGGATGCGAGCGGGTCATGCGCTACTCGTTCGACCTGGCCCGCCGGCGGTCCAAGCTGGGTGCCGGGGCACCGGTCGGGCGGGTCACGAACTGCACCAAGTCCAATGCCCTCAACTACTCGATGGTGTTCTGGGACACGGTGTTCGACGAGGTGGCGGCCGGCTATCCGGACGTAGAGACGGACATGGCGCTGGTGGACGCCCTGTCGATGTGGATGGTCAAGAACCCGGAGTGGTTCGACGTGGTGGTGGCTTCCAACCTGTTCGGCGACATCATCACCGACCTCGGCGCGATGCTCCAGGGGGGCATGGGTTTCGCGGCAGGCGGCAACATCGACCCCGAACACCGGTTCCCATCGATGTTCGAACCGATCCACGGCTCGGCGCCCAAGTACACCGGTCAGCGGAGGGTGAACCCCATCGCGTCGATCGAAGCAGTGCGCATGATGCTGGACCACCTGGGCGAGCACGACGCGGCCGATGCCGTTGGCGCGGCGATCACCGAGGTCCTGGCCGAGGGTGACGTGGGAACCCGGGACATGGGTGGCACCAACACCACCGACGAGGTCGGAGCAGCCATCGCCGACCGCATCCGGTGAGATCCGCATCCGCCGGCACGGCCGGACAGCGAGCCCTGAAGTACGCGTGACGACGTCAATGCCGCGCCGGGCAACCCGCTCCGAGCTTGCCGCTGTGCGCCGCCGGCTGGTCTACGTGCTGTTCTCGGGGTCGGTTCTGGCGTGGCTCGCCTTCGTGGCCACCCTCACAGTGGCGACCTTGGCGGCCCGTTCCCTGAGCGGATCCACCATGATGGCGGGAATCCCGCTGGCGGCCGGCGCCCTGGGCCAAGCGCTCGGAACCAACGTGTTCGGACGGCTCAGCACCCGTTACGGGCGGCGGTTCATCATGGTCACGGGCCCACCGGTCTCCGCCTGCGGCGCGGCGGTGGAGCTCCTCGGCGTGACAGCCGGTCGGTACTGGTTGCTGGTGGGAGGGGCGATCCTGATGGGGGGAGGTGTCGGCGCCATTCACCTGGCCCGCTACGCGGCCGCCGAGTTGGCCGAGGAATCCGAGCGAGGCAAGGCGATGGGCGTTGTGGTGTGGTCGGCGACCATCGGGTCCGTGGTCGGCGCCAACCTGGTGGACTGGGTCGGTCGCTTGACGGAGGAGAGGTTGGGTACCCCGTACGGCGGGGCCTTCCTGCTGGCCACCGTGGCCTTCGTCCTGGCCTGGATGGTCTTCTGGGTCGGGCTGCGCCCCGATCCTTCCCGGGTGGCGGTCACTTCCGGAGTCCGTCCCGAGCAAAGCGGAACGGTGGGTGCCGCCCTGCGCCTCCCGGCGGTCCAGATCTCCGTCCTGGCACTGCTGTCGGCCCAGGGCGCCATGGTCCTGGTGATGACCGCGACCCCGCTTCGCGTAGAGGACGGCGGCTACGGCCTCGACGCGGTGGGCATGGTGCTCTCGGTCCACGCGGTGGGGATGTTCGCCTTCGCCCCACTCGTGGGCAAGCTGGCTGACCGCCTGGGACGCCTTCCCCTGCTGGGGATGGGCATGAGCCTCACCGTGGTTTCGCTTCTACTGTCCGGCACCGCACCCTCCGACGGCCTGTTCGCCCTGGCCACGGGCTTGTTCGTGCTCGGATTGGGTTGGAGTTGCTCCTTCATAGCCGCTAGCTCGATGCTCTTCGCCTCCGCTCCTCCCGATGTCCGCCAGGTGGTCGAGGGATGGGCCGACTCGGCCGTGTGGACGATGGTCATGGTGGGAAGCGTCGGCTCGGGCGTGCTGATGGGCGCCGTTGGATTCGGTTGGTTGAGCCTGGTCGCCGCCCTACCGATGTTGCTCATCCTCGTTCTTGCCCTTGCCGTTCCGCGGCTGCGTACCGCGCTCACAACCTGAGTCGTTGTCCCGACACACCGCCGGTCCCAGAATCCTCCGTCTCGCCGGTCAGCCCGCAGACGCCTGAGGCAGGAACCCGACCACTAGTCTGATCGGGCTGTCGCGTGCCGTAGCGAGCCGGAGGTACCCCAACGTGATAATTGACACCCATCTCCATCCCACCAACGTTGTTGACCAGGCGTGGCGCCACACAGGGGAGCCGTTCAACGGGGAGCGCATGCTCGAGATGATGGACGGTCCCTACTGGATCAACGGCAAGCCTCGCCGGATCGACATGGGATTCATCCAGCCGCCCCCGGGCAACACGGTATGGAATGAGGGCGGCCGGGGAGGCCGCGAGGGTATCCGTGATTACATGGCCTACATCGCGGAACTCACCCAGAAGTACCCGGATCGCTTCATCGGGAACTTCAACTACAACCCCCGGTTCGGACCCGAGAACGGCGCCGCCGAACTCGAGTTCCACGTGAAGGAGTACGGCTTCAAGATGATGAAGCTGCACGCCAACATGCACGCCTACCGCCCCGACCGGGCCCTCGACTGGCTCCGCCCGGCGCTCCGCAAATGCGACGAACTCGGTGTGGTGGTCCTGCTCCACACCGGTGACGGTCCTTACTCCATCCCTACCCAGTTTTATCCCATCATCCGCGAGTTTCCCAACGTGGACTTCATTATCGGCCACTTCGGCGTACAGACGGGGGGCGTGTATTGCTTCGAGGCTTTCTGGATGATCATGGATTCGCCCAACGTCTACGGCGAGTCGGGATGGCTGCTGCAGTCCAGGATCGTCGAGTTCGCCAAGGAGATGCCCAGGGATCGCCTGGTGTTCGGCACGGACTCGCCTCCCAACGACCCGGGCATGTGGCTCACCCACCTGGAGGTGCTGTGCCACGAGCCTCCGCAGGGTCTGGGTATCGATGAGGATCAACTCGAGGACTACATGGGTAACAACATCGCCCGGCTCGTGGGTGTCCGGCCCACCGCGCCGCCCGAGTCGGTCGAGGCGGCGAAGGCACAACTGGCGGCCGGTAGCCACGGTCGACCGATCGATTAGTGGCCGCTGGAAACTGGCCACTGACCACTGACCGATGAGCATCCCCGACCTCGCCTCGAGCCAGGATCTCCACGATTTCGTCTCGGTATACGAGCAATCATTTCCTGAAGACCTCCTGGATGTCGCGGAGCCGGTTCCTGACTCCCAGGACGTGACCAGCGTGGTATGGGAGTTGGCCGCAGCGGGCCGGCATCCGATGCTCCGCTTCAGGAGCATCGACGGCATCCCTCACGAGGTCGTCACCAACATGTTCGCTTGCCGCCGCCGGATCTCCCGGATGCTGGGGACGGATCCGCAGAACCTGCACGACGCTTACCAGGCCAGGGCGAAGAACTTGATCGAACCCGTCGAGGTGGGTGACGCCCCGGTGCTGGATCGGGTCACCGACGGCGACGCGATCGACCTGCGCACCTTCCCCCTCCTCACCCACTTCGCCACCGACAGGGCGCCATACGTGACCAGCGGGATAATCGTCTCCGAAGACACCGACGGAACCGGCAACCTCAGTTACCACCGCGCCATGGTCCACTCGCCGACCGAATTCGCCACCAGCCTCCACTCCCGAGGGGACCTCTGGCGGATGTTGAGAGCCTCCGCCGAGCGGGGCGAGCCGCTACGGGTGGCGATGGTGCTCGGCGGGCATCCCTTGTTCATGCTGGCCGCTTCCGCTCGGGTGCCGATGATCGTCGACGAGCGCCAGGTGGCCGGAGGCCTGTTCGGCGCGCCTCTTGAGGTGGTGCGATCGCCCCGTTACGGGATCCGGGTTCCCGCCACCGCCGACTTCCTCTTCGAGGGGGTGATCGATCCGGAGGCCCGCGTCGAGGAGGGTCCCTTCGGGGAATTCACGGGATATTCGTCCGATCGGTCCACCAACAGCCTCCTCCGCGTGGAGACCATGTCCTCCCGTCGTGATCCCCTCCTCCTGGACGTGGTGGGGGGCAACTCGAACGAGCACCTGAACCTGGCCCGTGTCCCCCGGGAGTCCGAGATGGCGGAGAAGCTCAAGGGAAGGTTCCCCGGCGTAACAGCCGTCCACTACCCGAACTCGGGTAGCCACTTCCACTGCTACGTCAAGCTCCGGCAGCAGCGGGCCGGCGAGGCCCGCCAAGTGATGCTCGGTCTTCTGGGCTGGGACCCCTACCTGAAGACGGTCATCGCGGTCGATGACGACATCGACGTCACCAACGACTCCGAGGTGCTCTGGGCGTTGGCCACCCACTTCCAGCCGGCGGAGGACCTCTTCGTGGTCGATGGGCTTCCCGGAAGCCCCCTTGACCCTTCCTCCTCGATCGCGGGCACGACATCGCGACTGGCGCTGGACGCAACGCGTGGCCCGGACTTCAGTGGTGTGAGGATCGGGTTTTCGGAGGAGTCGCTGCGACGCGCGGGCCGCCTTATCTCCGATCGCCTATCCTCCTAGCAGCAAGGCGAACCTACACGGGAGGAAACAAGCGACATGTCAGCCCTGAGGACAATGGCGGCCCGACGAGCGTGGTTGATCGGGTTGCTGGTGCTCGCCCTGGCGGCCGCGGCGTGCGCAGACGAGGAGGACGGCGGCCGTTCAGCCGACGATCCGATCAGGATCGCGATGGTCGGGCCCAGCGCGTCGAACGATCTGGCGTTCACCCAGAGCATGGTCGACTCGTTGAACCGGCTCGGCGAGACCTACAACATAGAGGTCGACGTCACCGACGGCACCTTCGTGATAGAGGACGCCGCCGTTGCTATACGCGGGTATGCGGACGATGGCTTCGACATTGTCCTGGCCCATGGTTCCCAGTTCGGAGGTTCGCTCTCGGAGATCGCACCGGACTACCCGGATACCTACTTCGCGTGGGGTACCAGCCGGGACACCTTCGGGCTGCCGAACGTGTACTCCTACAGCGTCAAGTCGGACCAGGGTGGATACATCAACGGCACCATGGCCGCCCACCTGACCGAATCGGGGGTCATCGGTGTGGTGGGCCCGATCGAGGTGGGCGACATCAAGGCCTACATCGACGGGTTCGTGATCGGGGTGGCTTCGGTTGACCCGTCGCTCACCGTCAACGTCAACTACATCGACTCGTTCAGCGATGTGGCCTTGGCCGCGGAAGCAGCACAGGCGCACATCGAGGCCGGTGCAGACATCCTCACCGGCGTTTCCCAGATGACCGTGGGCGCGACCGGAGTAGCCAGGGAGCACGGTGTCCTGTGGTTCGGCTCGCAGTCCGATCAGACGCCCCTAGGGGAGGAGATCGTCGTGGCCTCCCAGATCTACAACTGGGACTTCCAGCTTGGCCAGATAGTGGAGGACCTGCTGGCGGGAGAGATGAACGGGAGGGTCATCACCGCCGACTTCAGTAACGGTGGTCTGACCATGGCCTACAACTCCAACTTCTCGCTGGACGCTGACGTCCGCGCCGCCGCGGATGCTGCGGAAGCGGGAATCAGAGACGGATCCATTTCGACAGGTGTCGAGTAGACGGAGAGTGGAGAAGCGACACCACCGGCAAGGCACGGTGGAGGTCGTTGCCCGGCGGAGCCCCCGGCGCAGTCCGTGGGTTCCTCCGGGCGGGTTTCATCCGTTACGGAGGCGTTTCTGAAACCGAACCGTAGGCTCCTGCTGGCGCGGCTCGCCGGGCCCGGTGTCCTCGTGGGGGCGGTGCTTGCCGCTGCCCTGATCGGGGCGGTCATGTTGCTGGTTCTCGGAGCGAATCCTCTGAGCGGATACGCGGCGTTGATCGATGGAGCGTTCGGTGGCACGAAGAACCTGGCCAACAGCGCGCTCAAGGCAATGCCGTTGCTACTGGTGGGTGTGGGGATAAGCGTGGCGTTCCGGACCGGTGTTATCAACATCGGCGGTGAAGGCCAGATCATCGCCGGCGCCATCCTTTCCACGCTGCTGGTCCTGGCCATCCCCGACGTGCCGCGCTTTGTGTTGCTGCCGCTGGCGTTCCTGGCCGGGGCGATAGGGGGCGCCATCTGGGGCGGGATGGCGGGTGCCCTCAAGTCGTACGCCGGGGTGAACGAGATCCTGAGCACCATCATGCTCAACATCATCGCTGTCCAGATTCTGAACCTCCTGCTCAGGGGGCCGATGATGGATCCGGGCGAGATCGAGAAGGGGTCCCGGATCCCACACACCGAGCGTTTGAGCACCAACGCCGACCTTCCGATCCTCCCGGGTGGAACCCGGCTGCACCTCGGTGTGGTCGTCGCCGGGTTGATGGCGGTGGTCTGCTACGTGATGCTGTTCCGCACCACCCAGGGTCTTCGTCTCCGAGCCTCAGGACACAATCCCTTCGCATCTCTGTATGCGGGAATGTCGGTGAAACGCAACGTGGTGCTGGCCTTCGTGTACAGCGGGGCCATGTGCGGGCTGGCCGGGGTCACGCTGGTATTCGGCAGCGAGGGGCACCGGCTGGCCACCGATGGCGGCGCCACCACCTTCACGGGCGCGGCCGGGTTCAACGGGATAGTGCCGGGACTCTTCGGCGGTCTGCATCCCCTGTGGACGATCCCCGCCTCGTTCCTGTTCGGGGCGTTGCTGGTTGGCGCCAACGCCCTGCAAAGCGCCGTGCAGGTCCCCGCTGCATTGATCCAGGCCCTGAAGGGTTTGGTGGTGGTCTTCGTCGTAGGAAGCGTCC
>JAGWAN010000020.1:0-44379 GCA_021296345.1 Acidimicrobiia bacterium
ACCCGTACCGGTCAGTGGGCAGGCTCCAGCGAGGTCTGGATGTAGACCGCGGAGAGCAGGGTGAAGATGTAGGCCTGAAGCACCGCCACCACGAACTCGAATACCCAGATGGCCAGCCCGAAGGCGAACCAGACGATCCCGAGTCCCGCCTTGAAACCGATGTCGCCCACGCCGGCCACGAAGAGCACGCCCGACACGAGCAGCAGCGTCAGCATGAGGTGCCCGGCCACCATGTTGGCGAACAGCCGCACCGCCAGGGTGATGGGTCGGAGTACGAACGTCGAGACCACATCGATGATCCCGACCAGCCAGCGAAGGGCGAGGGGGACCGACTTGGGCCAGAGGGCGTCGATGAAGTAATGCTTGAAGCCGTTCTTGGAGAAGCCCACGAACACGAAGATCACCCAGGTAAGGAGGGCGAGGAAGGCGGGCAGGGCCATCCGGGAGCTGATCGGGAAGTTCACGAACGGTGTGATCTCGAAGAGGTTCCCCACCAGCAGGAAGAAGAAGAGCGACAGTAGGTATGGGAGGTAGCGCATCCCGTGGGCCGTTCCGATCACGCCCTTGGCGATGTCGTCCCGGACGAATCCGACCAGGCTCTCGATCACGATCTCGAACTTGGAGGGAACCAGCTGCCCGCGCCGCAGGCCGGTGTAGAGGAGCACCAGGACGATGGCCATGGCGGCGAAGATCAGGAAGACGGTCCGGGTGAAGTCGAACCCGCCTATGGAGAAGAGCGGCGTGGTGAACTCGAAGAGTTCGTTGACGTTGGGGGGAGCGCATATCACCTCTCCCTGGACGTCACAGTCCACCGCCAGAATCATCTCATCACCCATGCAACCGATCGCTCCTTCCGCGTGCCGGCCCGGCCTTCCGCCCTATGCCGGCTCTCCTGGTCCGCCGGCTCCCGCGCGCTCCCGCCTCCCAGAGGAGCAACACCATGTAGGTCGCGATCACGGTCAGCCCGAGCGCCGGACGGTCCACATCGAAAAGGGCTGCCACAGCCAGCATCGTTGCGACTATCAGGCCGAGTCGCGCCACGAACCCGAAGAGGGCACCGGCATGATAGGCCCCGAGCGACACCCTAGCCAACCAGGACATCAACGCCCCCGACAGGAGGTAGTAGCCGACCACCAGGACGACTCCTATGGCTGCGGCCACGGCGCCTTCGACGCCCCTGAGTAGGCCGGACAGCGCAACCGCGACCGGACCTACCACCACGGCGCGGCGCAGGAGGGAACGCACCAGGTTGAGCTCGACGGGCGGGCGACCCGCCAGATAGTCCTCCACCTCGTGGCGGGTCAGACCGCCGTCGGCGTGCGGCGTGGGGGTTTCAGCGGCCGGCAACTGGCTGCTTCCCGGTGGGGACCTTGCCCACCATCCACATGCGATAGAACCCGTTGACGGATCCCACGACGATGCCGGCCACGATGAGCCATGGTTCGGTGTCGAGCCATCGGTCGGCAAGCCAACCCAACAGTGTGCCGGCCATTATGGAACCGAAGAAGGAACTTCCCGCAACCCATCCGTCGGATACCGCTGCCGTTGCCCCGGTATGTGCGGCCCGGATGGTAGAACCCGCGGCTGAACCGTGAGCTTCCGCATGGGAATGGTGCTGGCCGACGGGCTCGGGCATCAGCCCGGATGGTAGCAAGCTTGTGATCAGCTTCACAAACTCTCCGGCGGTTGGAATCCCAGGTCAGAGCCCGGAGCTTCCACTCTCCAACCCGAACCGACCCCCGATCGAAGAGGACTCGGTCTATACGTGACCCGGGAAGTCGGGGGGATAGGGAGGGAAGGCCGCAGCCAGTTCCGCAACGTCACGCCGGACCTCCTCGACTATCGCCTCGTCAGTCCGATGCCGGAGGGCGCGGTTGATCAGGCCGGCGATCCGGGCCGCCTCGGGTTCCTCCATCCCGCAGGTGGTGATGCCCGGCGTACCGATGCGCAGGCCGCTGGTGATGAAGGGCGGCCTCGGGTCGTACGGGATGCCGTTCCGGTTGAGCGTGATCCCGATCGAATCGAGCAGGGTCGACGCTTCCTTACCGGTCAGATCCTCGTCGATGGATCGCATGTCGAGCAGCAGCAGGTGGTTGTCGGTTCCCCCAGAGACCACCCGCACGCCGCGCTCCATGAACGATCCGGCCATGGCCGATGCGTTGGCCACGATCTGGCGCGCATAGGCCCGGTAGGCCTCTGTGGAGGCCTCCCCGAAGCAGACCGCCTTGCCCGCGATCTGGCTGATGATCGGCCCTCCCTGCATGTCGGGGAAGACCGCCTTGTTGAGCCCGGCCCCGAACTGCTCCTTGGCCATGATCATCCCACCCCGGGGTCCGCGGAGCGCCTTGTGGGTGGTGGCGGTCACCATGTCGGCGATCGGCACGGGATTGGGCGACGCCCCGCCCGCCACCAAGCCGATGAAGTGGGCGGCGTCCACCATCAGCAGCGCCCCGATCTCGTCGGCTATGGACCGGAAGGCGTCGTAGTCGAGGTGGCGGGAATAGGCCGAGTAGCCGGCTAGGACGATCTTGGGACGATGTTCGAGCGCCTTGGCCCTCACCTCGTCCATGTCGATCCGCTCGCTCTGGCGATCGACCCCGTAGGCCACGAACCGGTAGAGGCGACCGGAGAAGTTCACCGGCGAGCCGTGGGTCAGATGGCCGCCCTCGGCCAGGCTGAGACCGAGCACCGTGTCCCCCGGATCGAGATGCGCGAAGTAGACCCCCATGTTGGCCTGGGCGCCGGAATGGGGTTGCACGTTGACGTACTCTGCGCCGAACAGCGCCTTGGCCCGGTCGATGGCCAGGCTCTCGAGGCGATCCACCCATTCACAACCCTCGTAGTAGCGCCGCCCCGGGTAGCCCTCGGCGTACTTGTTGGTGTAGATCGATCCGCACGCCTCCATGACGGCGGGTGACGCGAAGTTCTCTGACGCGATCAGGTGGATGTGGGTGTTCTGACGGGTCACATCCCGACGGATGAGGTCCGCTACCTCGGAGTCGACCTGCTCGATCGGTCGCATGTCCGTCATCCCATCACCTCCGCTCTGGACGCGGCCCCAGAGTAGTTGCGGTGGCCGGCGGTCAGCCGGGCAGCCTTACAGAAGAGTGTCGAATTCTATCCTTCCGAAATAGCTGCGATAGCGGAAGGGGGGCCATCGGTGGACGCCTTTCGACCCCCGAGATCACCGCCGGGCGCGGTCATGTGATATGTCGTCGCTAACCGCAGGCCGGTACGATGCGAGTGCGGTCGGCCGGGCCGGTTCCGGGCCGGCATATGAATACACGGAGGTTGCGATGGCGAGGGCGGATTGGGCAGTCCCCGAGATCGACCACCCGGACGTCGACATGTACAAACGCCAGAGACGGGCCATCCTCAAAGACCAAGATCCCCTGCCCTACTCCGGACTTCCCAGGGACTGGATCGAACAGGCGATCTCCGTGGTGATGATGTTCGACCCGGACCGGGTGTTCCTGTTCGGATCGACCCTGCGGGACGAGGATGGGATCGGATCCGACATAGATCTCCTCGTCGCGTTCGAAGGGATGCCACTCGAGGTCTGGGATCGGTGGGAGCGGAAGATCAGGTACACGGCGCGGTTTTTCTGCCCGTTTAGGGTGAACGCCTTCGTGACGGATGTCGAGGATCTGACCCGTAGAAGACGGATCGTCACGAGCCCGTGCATGTGGGCACAACGGGACGGTCGTCTCGTATATGACCGGTCGGCTTCAAAGGTGGGCGCGCGGTGAGCGATCTTCCCGATACCAACGGCGAGGTGGCTCGTGAGTGGATCGAGCACTCCCGGACCTACTACGGCATGGCGTTCGGCGCCCGGGGACAAGCCGGCAACAAGGTGGCGATCCGGTCGCTGGTGTCCGCTGCGGAGATGGCCATCGAGGCCGTCTACATCAGCCACGAGACGTACTTTCCCCGGACCCACGACACCAAGGAACTGATCGAAGGATGCCCGGACCGATCCATCGATCGACTGCTGGCTGGCTACCCGGCAGAATTCATCGAAGAGTTCTCCATCAACTATCTGGCACCCTACATCCGCGATAGGCCCGTGCCCGAAGACGAGTTCGACGCCTGCCGCAGGTTCGCTAAACAGGTCCTCACCTGGGCCACGGCCGCTGTGACCCAATCCGGCGAGTAAATCCCGGAACCATCGCTACCCATCACGCGCCGGCGACGGCTGCAGGCAGCAACTGTCCGGTCCGTGGGTTGCGGCGGTCACGCGACCGCTTTGCGCGGAATTTGAGCGTCCTCGTAGTGTCCTGAGCGGGTGAAAGAACTCCACCGCCGGCTTCGAACGGGTCGCCGACACGTTCGAAGAGAACTTCGCCATCCGAGGCGAGGTTGGTGCCGAGTTCTGCGCGTACGTGGGGGGCGAATGCGTGATCAACATCTGGGCGGGGATGGCGACGCCTGATCGCCCCTGGGCGCAGGACACGCTCGTCTTCATGTTCTCGGTCACCAAAGGACCCACAGCTCTCGTCGCCCAGATCCTGGCCGATCGTGGCCTGATGGACGTGAACGCCCCCGTTGCCGCCTACTGGCCCGAATTCGCCGCTCGAGGTAAAGACCGGGCGCTGGTCCGGCACATCCTGAGCCACACGCTCGGGCTTCCGTCGTTCCCCCGGTACTGGGATCTCGTCAGCTTCGACCACCCGGATGGATGGCACCGCACCGACGAGATAGCGGCCCGGCTCGCCGCGGCGCCGCTCGCCTGGGAGCCGGGAACCAAGCTCGGCTACCACTCGATCAGCTACGGCTGGCTGGTGGGCGAACTGGTGCGGCGCACCGACGGCCGTACCCTCGGGACGTTCTTCGCAGACGAGGTGGCCCGCCCGCTCGGTCTGGACTTCTGGATCGGACTGCCCGTCGAGCACCACGGGAGGGTGACGCCGCTGTTGCACGACCCCCATCCTGTCTTCGATCCCATGTGGGTGTTCTGGGGACCCGGGAATACCGGATCCGGTCCCGCTCTACTCCCTAAGCCTGTGGCCTAGATGTCAGGCCGGAAGGCGTTCGAGCCGGGCTCTGGCCCCCTCCGCGACCGGGGGCGAAGCCGGGGCCATCAGCGGGGTGATGGCGATCTCGCCCGCATGGTTCACACCGATGTCGGTTCCGTCCAGCGGGATGTCTCCGAAGTCCTCCCGGTAGTTGTGGGTGAAGGTCCCATCGGGAAGGCGCTGATGCATCTGTCCATAGGTGACCCGAGCGGGCGGCACCACCCGGCGGGGGGTGGCGAGGTCGGCCTCCCAAGGGAGGTTGACCGTGACCACGTCGGCTGAGAGGTCTGCCTGGAGCAGATCGCCGAGGATGTCGGCGCAGACCGCCGCCAGGCGCTCCCAAGCCGGCGCGGAGGAAGCAGACCGCATCAACGGGTACCAGGTGTGCCAGCTTCCCCGCACCCCGGTGGAGAAGGCCACCGAGCGAATCCCCAATTCCCAACCCTCGAAGGCCGCTCCGACGGTCCCGGAGCTGATGATGTAGCCGGCGCCATGGTTGTAGCCGATGTTGATGCCTGAGACCACCAGGCCCGGGGGCGATCCAAAATAGCCGGCCGCCACCTGGACAGCATCGGCCGGAGTGCCCGACACGGTCACGACGGTGGTGCCGGCCTGGTCCACCTCGGCCAGCTCGATGGGCTCGAATCGAGTAAGGGCCTTCCCGATCCAGCTTCGCTGCCCGGACGGAACCACCGTGCGCACTTCCCCCAGGGATCCGAGGGCGGCTCGGAAGGGTGGAAGGGCGGGACTGTCCACACCATCATCGTTGGTCAGGAGGATCCAGGACACGGAGCGGAAGGCTAGCCAGCCGGGGCCGGCATCGGTGGACGGGGTCCGGCGTGGCAGGCTCGTAGCATGGGGGCCATGGAGAACATCAAGGCATCTGCGGTGACCGTCAGCGACGGGGTGACCCATGGAACGCGGGCCGACAGGTCGGGCGACGTTCTGGTCGCCCGGCTCTCCGACCTGGGTTTCCGGGTCGACCGCCATCTGGTCCCCGATGAGCGGGCGGTGATCGAGGAGTTGCTGGCGCGTTTGGCCCCGCGACGCGGGCTGATCATCACCACCGGCGGTACGGGCTTCGGACCCAGGGATGTGACCCCCGAGGCTACCGCCGCGCTGATTGACCGGCCGGCGGCCGGACTAGCGGAACTGATCCGGGCGGAAGGCCTGCGCCACACACCCATGGCCGCTCTGTCACGCGGCGTGGCGGGTGTGATCGGGGCCTGCCTGGTCGTGAACCTTCCCGGCAGCCCGAAAGCGGTGACCGAGGGCATGGACGCCCTCGAGCCGCTGCTGCCCCACATCCTCCAGTTGCTCGCGGGCGACACCGAGCACCGCTAGCGACCTGGCGTTCTCTCAGTTGCCGGAATCTATGCGGTGGGGATGGGTGTATAGGTTGAAGCCGCCCGGCCTGACGAAGCCCGCCACGGTCAGGCCCAGTTCGTCGGCGAGATCGACCGCCAGGGAGGAGGCAGCCGAGACGCCGGCCAGAATGCTTATCCCGGCAACCGCAGCCTTCTGTACCAGTTCGAACGACACCCGGCCGGAGACGGTGACGACCATCTCGCCCATCGGCCAGCGGCGGGACGAGAGCCGGCCGACCAGCTTGTCCATGGCGCTGTGCCGGCCCACGTCCTCGCGGACGCCCAGAAACTCGCCCTCGCCGGTGAAGGCGGCGGCTGCGTGGAGTCCGCCGGTGGCATCGAATCCGGCCTGGACCGAACGCATGGACTCCACGAGATCAAGCAGCATGCCGGCGGGAACGACAGGACCGGCGGGAAGGGGCGACGCCGCCACGCGGACGGCATCGATGGAGGCCTTGCCGCACACCCCGCACGAAGAGGTGGCGTAGAGGTTGCGGCGAAACTGTTCCTCGTCCACATGGATCCCCTCGGCGAGGACCAGGTCATAGCGTCCTGCCCCGTCCAAGCCCGGGAGTGCCCGGACTTCGGCCAGTTCCTCCGGGTGCAGGATGATGCCCTCGGTGAGGGCGAAGCCCCGGGCCAACTCCTCGTCATGGCCCGGAGTCCGCATCAGGACCGCAATCGGGACCCCTTGGAGCCTGAACTCGACCGGCTCCTCGGTAGGCAGCAGGTCTTCCCGCTCGGCGGTCTCCCCCGCGCTGATCCGCACGACCGGTCGAGGTGAACTGCTGGACATGCTGGCGCTCCCCTGACAGGCACCGTCTTGGCCGGCCCCGGCTTCGATAGGCGGGATTATCGCGCGTCCGGGATGCCTACCGCCCCGCCGGATGCGATTCCTTGCGCCTCAGGTGGCGGCTAGGGTTAGCGGACGCACGGGAGCCCGGGAAGGGCTGAGAGGGAGACCGCCCGGTCTCCGACCGTAGAACCTGACCCGGATAATGCCGGCGCAGGAAGCTGTCTCCGCCTTCCCTCCCCGATACCGGCCGGCGGAAGGAGCGCTCATGAGAAGGTTGGGGACCGCCCTCGTCGCCTTGATGGTGATGACGGCAGGATGCGGTGACGACACACCGGAGGACTCAGGGCCGCAGACGATCCGGCTGGTCACCCACGACTCCTTTTACCTCAGCGAGGGGACGCTGGCGGCATTCGAGGCGGAGACCGGCCATACCGTCGAGCACCTGGCGGCAGGCGATGCCGGCGCGATGGTCAACCAGGCGGTCCTGACCAGGGACAACCCGATAGGCGACGTGATGTTCGGAATCGACAACACCTTCCTGGGCCGCGCCCTCGCCGAGGACCTGTTCGTGGAGTACGAGTCGCCCGGGCTCGCCGACGTTCCCGACTCTTTGAAGCTGGATCCACGGGTGACTCCGATCGACTTCGGCGACGTGTGTCTCAACTACGACATCGCCGGACTGGCCGGAATCGGGGTGAGCCCGCCCGCCACCCTGGCTGATCTCACCAAGCCCGAGTACGCCGGGTTGCTGGTAGTCGAGCATCCCGGCACCTCCTCACCCGGGCTGGCGTTCCTGCTCGCGACCATCGCCATCTTCGGCGAGGACGGCGATTACCCGTGGCAGAGCTTCTGGGCGGATCTGGTCGCCAACGACGTGCTGGTAACCGCCGGATGGGAGGATGCCTACTACGGGTCCTTCTCGGGAGGATCCGGGGGAGGTGACCGGCCAATCGTGGTGTCCTACGCCTCATCGCCGCCGGCGGAAGTGATCTACGCCGATCCTCCGGTGACCGAGGCGCCAACCGCGGTCGTTCTCGACGGGTGCTTCCGCCAGATCGAGTTCGCCGGCATCCTGGCCGGTACGCCGGTCCCCAACGCCGCCCGCGAGTTGGTCGACTTCATGCTGAGCCGGGAGTTCCAGGAGGACATCCCGCTCAACATGTTCGTCTTCCCGGCCCACCGCGAGGCCACCCTTCCGGATGAGTTCGTCCGCTACACCGAGATCCCGTCCGCTCCCGCGCTCTTGCCGGCGGACGAGATCGACGCCAACCGTTCGATGTGGATCGAGGAATGGATCGAAGTCGTAGCCTCGTAGGCGCGGGATCGGCGCGATGGCTGCTCGCTATACCGGCGGTCTTCTTCGGGCTGTTCTTCGCCTACCCGCTGGTCCGGGTGGTACTGCGGAGCCTGACCCTCGATGGTGGTCTCGACCTTTCCCCGTTCGTGGAGATCGCCACGAAAGGATCGCTCCGCCGGGCCGCCTGGTTTACCGTATGGCAGGCGACGATCTCGACCCTGGCCACCCTGCTGTTCGCCCTTCCGGGCGCCTACGTGGTGGCTCGCTACCGGTTCGCCGCCAGGAGGCTGGTGAGGGCCGCGGTGACGGTGCCGTTCGTCCTGCCGACAGTGGTGGTGGGCACCGCCTTCCTCGTCCTCCTAGGTCCGAGCGGGCCCCTCGGGGTCGACCTTCGCCAGACGGTCTGGGCGATCCTGGCAGCCCACGTCTTCTTCAACTACGCCGTGGTGGTCCGGGTGGTGGGGAGCTTCTGGGAGCTGATCGATCCCAAACTCGAGGAGGCGGCCCGGATGCTGGGCGCCACCAAGGCGCGGACCTTCGCCACGGTCACGCTACCCCTACTGCTCCCGTCGATCGCCGCCGCTGCCTCGATCGTCTTCTTGTTCACGTTCACCTCGTTCGGAGTGGTGTTGATCCTGGGCGGTTTCGGATATGCCACCATCGAGGTGGCGGTTTGGCGGGAGGCCACCATCAACCTCGACCTGGCCGCCTCCGCGGCGCTGGCGGTCGTCCAGCTGGTGGGGATCGCCGCCGTCCTGTCGGTCTACTCGCGCCTCCAGCAACGGCATGCGCGCCGGCTACCGCTCCGGCCGGCCGGCGGAGTCGCGAGGCGACCCTCCACCCCCGGTGAACGGCTGGTCGTCGCAGGCGCCCTGGCGTCTATGGTCCTCTACCTGGGCGCGCCGATCGTCACCCTCGTTGCCCGGTCCCTCAGCACCTCCTCCGGACTGGGACTAAGTCACTACACAGGCCTGTTCCAGAGCGGCGCCGGGCCGGTGGCGCCGACGGAGGCCATTCTCAACTCGGTCTGGTTCGCGGCTGCGGCCATGGTCCCTTCCCTGGTAGTCGGGCTGGCGGCGGCGGTGGTGATCTCGCGGCGCTCCGGCCGCGCCGGCGCCCGGCTGGACACGCTGCTCATGCTGCCGCTGGGTACGTCGGCGGTGACCGTCGGCTTCGGCTTTCTCGTCGCGTTCGGGTGGCCCGTAGACCTGCGCACCTCTGCATGGCTGATCCCGCTGGCCCATTCGGTGGTGGCGGTGCCGTTCGTCATCCGCACCGTCACGCCGGTGCTCCGCTCGGTCCAACCCCGCCTTCTGGAGGCGGCCTCGATCCTGGGGGCATCCCCCCGCCGGGTGTTCCAGGAGATCGAGCTGCCCATCATCCGCCGGGCCGCCCTGGTCGGGGCCGGATTCGCGGCAGCCGTGTCGCTGGGCGAGTTCGGCGCCACCGCCTTCCTCATCCGGCCCGATCGGCCCACCATCCCGACCGCCATATTCCGGCTCCTCGGACAGCCGGGCGCCGCCACCCTCGGCCAGGCTATGGCCCTGAGCGTCATCCTGATGATCCTCACCACGCTGATCATCATGACGGTCGAGCGGCAGCGGATGGAAGGGGCCGGAGACTTCTGATGCTTGAAGTGGTGAATGTAGACGTGTCATACGGTGACCATCGGGCGCTCGCCAACGTGAGCCTGCAGGTCGGCGCCGGCGAGGTGTTGGCTGTACTGGGACCCTCCGGATCGGGCAAGTCCACCCTGCTACGAGCCATCGCCGGTTTGGAGACCCCCCGAGCCGGCCGGGTGCTGCTGGCCGGGCACGACATCACCAGCATGGACGTGCACCGGCGCAACGTGGGGTTGATGTTCCAGGATTACGCGCTGTTCCCACACCTCAACGTCTCCGAGAACGTGGCCTTCGGGCTACGGATGCAGGGCAGGGACCGGACCGCGATCCGCCGCCGCACCGACGAGGTGCTGTCGTGGGTCGGCCTCGAAGGGTTCGCTGATCGCCGGATCGAATCCCTGTCGGGTGGGGAGCAGCAACGGGTGGCTCTCGCCCGCGCCCTGGCCCCGGAGCCCGGTCTGCTAATGCTCGACGAGCCGGTCGGCGCGCTCGATCGGGCGTTGCGGGCCCGGTTGGTGCCCGAGCTGTCGGAGCTGATCCGCCGGGTCGGTGTGACCGCCCTGTACGTCACCCACGATCAGGACGAGGCCTTCGCCATCGCCGACCGGGTAGCGGTCCTGCACGAGGGAAGGATCAGGCAGGTCAGCACCCCTGAGGAGCTGTGGAGCCGCCCTGCCACGGAGTTCGTGGCCCGATTCCTCGGGTTCGAGAACTTCGCCGATGCGCTGGTCGAAGGAGGCGGCGCCGCCACCCCTTGGGGCGCTATACAAACCAGGCTTCCGGATGGTCGCCACCGGGTGGTCATCCGGCCCGACGGCGCCGCCCTGAGTCCGGCAGGGAGCCTGGTCGGCACCGTCGAGGCCACCACATTCGTTGCCGGGGAGACCCGCGTGGTGCTGGACTGCCGCGGCCATCCCCTGGTTGTCCGGACCGCCGGAACGGGCCCGCGAGCGGGGGACGAAGTGTTGGTGGATATCGACCCCGGCTCGGTGGTGCCCTTGTCATCCTCACCGGCGCCGCCGGATGATACGCAGCCGGTTCCCGGACCGCGGCCGCCGGCGAGCGACCCTGTGAGGGTGCGCGGGTTACCACCATCCCCCAACGGGGCTTCCTCGTTCCATGTCTGGTGGGATGTTCCCGACGTTCCCCTGGCATCGGTGTCGGTGATCCTGGAAGTGCTGAAGCCGCCGGAGGTCAGCCGTCTGGCCTTCTTCGCTATCCAGGCATCCTTCTGGTCGCCCGCTCGACACGAGGGAGGCGCCCACACCGGGATCCAGTGGAATCCCCGCCATCCCCGGAATCTGGCCGTCAACTGGGGCGGCTACGACCAGCGTGGCGCCATCCTGCCGGGAACGGAGTCGTCCTTGCCGTCGACTCCCCACGATCCGAACACCAGGGACTTCTCCTGGACACCAGGTGCCCGCTACCGCCTCACCATCGGACCGCGTACCCCTGGCGTCCGGCACCCAAGCCGGTGGCCGGCCAGGATCGAGGGTCTCGACACCGGCGAGGACGTGGTGGTGCGCCACCTCCTGTGCGACGGCGATCAGCTTCGATCACCACTCGTGTGGTCCGAGCTCTTCACCCGGTGCGACGACCCTCCCATCGAAGTACGGTGGAGCGAGCCGTCCGCGCTCGGCCTCGATGGCGAGCCCGTTCCGGTGGACCGCGGTCGCGTGACCTACCAGGCCTACGATGCCGGCGGGTGCACGAATACGACGGTTGAATCGGACCAGCTCGGCATCGTGCAGCGATCCGGCTGCGAGCGCAGGACCGCCCACGACTCCTTGGTCGGCTGGAGGACATGACAGCTACCCCCAGAACGGTGATGACGATAGGCGGCAGCGACTCCGGGGCCGGCGCCGGGATCCAGGCCGACCTCAAGACGCTGTCGGCGCACCGCGTGTTCGCCACGACGGTGATCACAACGGTCACCGCCCAGAACACACGGGGGGTGGCCCGGGCCGAGCAAGTGCCCTTCGAGATGATCTCCTCCCAACTCGAAGCGGTCGCTGCCGACCTGCCGCCCGACGCCACCAAGACCGGTTTGCTGGGCCGAGCCGAGGTGGTCCGGCTGGTAGCGGAACAGGCCGCCCGGCTACCCAACCTGGTGATCGATCCGGTGCTCGTGGATCGGAATGGCAGGTCGCTGGTGGATCGCTCCACCGTGGCCTCCTACTTGGAGTCCCTGATCCCGGTAGCGGACCTAGCCACGCCGAACCATCGGGAGGCGGCGCTGCTGGCAGGCCGACCCGTCGAGAACGAACGCGATCAGCGGGCCGCGGCGGAGTTCCTCGCCCGCACCACCCGGACGCCCTTTCTGGTAACCGGCGGCCGGATGGCCCGTAGCAAGCCACTGATAGACGTGTTCTCGGACGGGATCCGGACCCATGCCCTCCAAGGACGCCGGGTGCGATCGCGGAACGTCCACGGAACCGGGGATGCCCTCTCGGCCTCCATAGCTGCCCGCCTGGCCACCGGCGCCGACCTGATCGTGGCCATCGCCGACGCCCGAGCCTGGGTGTCACGCGCCATCACCGGCGCCGCCGGATGGCACCTGGGCCGCGGCGAGGGCCCGATCGACCACTTCGGCTGGACGTAGACCGGATCCTGCCGGCCGCGTCGTGCCTCGCTCTGGCTCTTCCCATGTGGTCGAGGTGAGTAGCGGCCTATCCGCCCGGCCGCTGTTCTGGTGGATTGGTGCGCGTGGGCATTCGATTGATCCTTCTACGGAATACATCTGGTATCTCTAAAAGTCGTTCATAACTTGTCACAAGGCATTGATATACTCGTACATATGTACGAAGTAGCCTTCCACGACGCGGATTCGGTCCTGGTGGCCGAGAACAACCTCAAGGACGCCCAACGTGAGATCGACCGGCTGCGGGGCCGCCAACTCGCCTGGTTGAAGATGGTGATCCGTCACCGCGGGACGGTCCGGGACGGATACCGATCATTGGTCGACTGGACGGCTTCCAGACTGGACATACCCCATACGGTCGCCCGCGATCTCGCCTACCTGGCCAGACGCCTGGACGACGACACCATCGACCTGATGCAAAGGGGCATTCTCCCGTTCGACCGGACCGTCTCCGAGCGGCGCCTCCTACAGGCCGGAGCGAGTTCCGCAGACGTTGCCGCATCAGCTGATCTCGATTTGGCGGCGGTCACGAAGCTGGCCACCCGGTTCCGCAAGCTCAGCAGGGGCGACGAACGCAGCGAATTCGAACGCCAATACGTAAACCTCAGAGCATCCGATGACGGCGCCGTATGGCACCTGTCAGGCCGCCTCACCGCCACCGACGGCCAGATCGTACACAAAGCACTGGACCAGCGCGCCGCCCAGATTCCACCCCTAACCCCATCCGATCCGGATGCCGAGTTGTCACCAGGGCAGAAACAGCCCATCGGATTCACCACCAGGGCCCACGACGACTTGGACCACAACCTCACACCCGGAGACCCGGCCGGACGCGAACCCGTCGTCATGCTCATACAAAACGAAACACTTGCCGGCCAGTCTGGTAACACCCGTGGTGTGGAAGTGTTGGGAGGGCCCAGAGCAGGACCCCAGGCTGCTGACGAAGTCGAGTGCGAAGGACGCGTAGAACCCGTCACCATCACCGACGGCCAAGTAGTGGACATCGGACAGACCCGGCGTCAGATACCCAGACGGCTACGAAGGGCCGTGCTTGCCAGAGACCGAAAATGTGTCATCGACTCCTGCCGTAGCAGCTATCGCCTCCAAACCCACCATGTGATTCCAAGGCACAAGGGAGGCGACAACACCACCACCAACCTCGCCACCCTCTGCTGGTACCACCATCACATCGCCGTCCACCGGCGGGGACACCGGATCGACCCCGACACGCCACCACACCGCCGCCGTCTACTCCCACCCCGAACCTGGAACCAGTACCGGCATCCCACCAACGTCGCATACCTCAGCCCGCTCCAGCAGCAGGAACGGGCCTACCAGACCTTCCTCAACCGGTACCACCCCCAACAACCCCACCCCGGCGGATAGCCACCACACCCACCCGCGCAGACGCAGCCGACCGCGTCGTGCTTCGCAGCTCGTTGCGGGCGGTCTAGCCTTGGCCTCATGCGTGCGTGGATTCTGAACGACACCCGTGGGCCGTCTTCCTACACCCTGGCGGAGGTGGACACGCCCAGCCCGGGGCCGGGCCAGGTGAGGGTGAGGCTGGTCGCGTCCGCGCTCAACCGCCTGGACCTTTGGATATCGATGGGCCTGCCCGCGCCCAAGCACTTCCCTCATGTGCCCGGCGGGGATGGCGCCGGCGTGGTGGACGCGGTGGGAGACGGTGTGGAGGAATGGACGCCGGGCGCCGAGGTGATAGTCAACCCGAGCCTCGGCTACGCCCCCACCACCAGCCACATACCCTTCAACGGGAAGCTCGGGGTGCTGGGCGAGCACGCCTGGGGAACGCTGGCCGACCATGTCGTCGTACCGGCCGCCAACCTCGTTTCCAGGCCGGCCCACCTCTCCTGGGATCGAGCGGCCGCCTACGGGCTGGCCTACACCACCGCCTACCGGATGCTGCGCCGGGCCCGCCTTAGCGACGGCGATCTGCTGCTGGTGGTGGGGGTCGGCGGCGGGGTCAGCTCGGCCGGAATGCTGATCGGCCGGCTGATGGGCGCCGAGGTCTACGTGACTTCCCGGAACCCGACCAAGATCGAGCGGGCCGTACAGCTCGGCGCGGCGGGTGGGTTCGCTTCCGGAGGCGAGTTCTCCAAGGAGCTCCGGCAGGCGGCAGGACGGCAGGCCGAGGTGGTGTTCGAGAACGTCGGACCCGCCACCTGGAGCCAGTCGATGCGGTCGTTGACGCCGGGTGGCCGGTTGGTGACCTGCGGATCCACCAGCGGCCCCAAGGTGGAGATCAGTGTCCCGCCGCTTTTCTTCCGCCACTTGGAAATCATCGGCTCCACCATGTTCGACCACGAGGACTTCGCTCGGGTGACGGAGTGGGTGGCCGGAGACGAACTGCCGATACTCGTGGACAGCGTCTATCCGTTCGAGCATCTGCCGGAGGCTTTGGACCGGATGAAGGCCGGGGATCATCAGGGCAAGCTGGTCATCGAAAGGAGCGAACGTGGCTGACAAGCCTGCTATCGGCTGGGTCGGGACCGGCGTGATGGGCGTCTCCATGTGTGGGCACGTCCTCGACGCCGGATACCCGGTGACGGTGACCACCCGCAGCAAGTCCAAGGCCGATGGCCTGATCGCCCGCGGCGCCTGCTGGGCCGGCACCCCCGCCGAGGTGGCCGCTGCATCGGACATCTCGTTGGCCATCGTCGGCTTCCCTGAGGACGTCCGCCAGGTGTTCCTCGGCCCGGACGGCCTGCTGGAGGGCGCCTCGGCAGGCGACGTGCTGGTGGACATGACCACCTCCGAACCCGCTCTCGCCATCGAGATCGCCGAGACGTGTGGTGAACGAGGCGTGGCCGCCATCGACGCTCCGGTGAGCGGGGGTGACATAGGCGCCCGCAACGGCACGCTGTCGATCATGATCGGCGGCGACCCGGACGCCGTGGAGCAGGTGCGGCCGGTTGTCGAGACCATGGGCAAGACCATCGTCCGCCAGGGCGGGCCGGGCGCCGGCCAGCACACCAAGGCGGTTAACCAGATCCTGATCGCCACCGGCATGATCGGAGTTTCCGAGGCGTTGCTCTACGGCCGGCAGGCCGGGCTCGACCTCGACACGGTGATGGAGTCGGTCAGCGGCGGGGCCGCCGGATCGTGGTCGCTATCGAATTACGGTCCCCGGATGCTCGGGGGCGACTTCGAGCCGGGCTTCTTCGTAGATCATTTCGTCAAGGACATGGGAATCGCCCTGCGGGAGGCCGCCTCCATGAAGCTCCCGGCTCCCGGTCTGGCCATGGCCCACGAGCTCTACGTCTCGCTCCAGGCCCAGGGATTGGGGCGGAAGGGCACGCAGTCCCTGATCCTGGCCCTCGCTCGCCTGGCCGGGGTGGATTGGGATCCTTCCCGAACGGAGCGCTGACCGGCACCGAGAGGGTTTCTCAGGCAGGGTTAACATTCGGCCCCGCATGGCACCGATCCCGACGGATCCCCCCGGACACTCCGATATTCCCAACGTCCTGGCCTCCCGCTACGCCGGCAGCGAGATCCGTCGCCTGTGGTCGCCGGTGGGTCGGGTCGTCATGGAGCGGGAGCTCTGGATGGCGGTCCTTGAAGCCCAGATAGAACTGGGCGTGCCCGTGCCCCACGGAGTAACCGACGACTACCGAGCGGTCATCCATCAGGTGGACCTGGCCTCGATCCGGTCCAGGGAGGAAACCACCCGCCACGACCTGGCGGCCCGCATCGAGGAGTTCTGCGCGCTGGCGGGCCACGAGCACATCCACAGGGGACTCACTTCCCGGGACGTCACCGAGAACGTCGAGCAGCTGGTTATCCGGCGGTCCCTGGAAGTGCTGCGGGACAAGACCGTGGCGGTGCTTGCCGCCCTGGCGCGCCGGGCAGTCGAGTACCGAAACATGGTCATAGTGGGCCGCAGCCACAACGTGGCGGCCCAGCCCACCACGGTGGGGAAACGTCTTGCCGGCGCCGCCGAGGAGACCCTTGTCGCTCACCGGCGTCTCGAGACCCTGATCGCCGGTTATCCCTTGAGAGGGATGAAGGGTCCGGTGGGAACCCAGCAGGACCTCCTGGACCTCTTCGGTGGGAACGAGGAGACGGTGGACCGATTCGAGGCAATGGTGGCAGACGGACTGGGATTCTCCCGGCGCCTGATCTCCGTGGGGCAGGTCTATCCGAGATCGCTCGACCTGGAGGTGGTGGCGACGCTGGCCCAGCTGGCGGCGGGTCCTTCCAGCCTGGCCACCACCCTCCGGCTCATGGCCGGCGCCGACCTCGCCTCCGAGGGTTTCCGGCCCGGCCAGGTGGGATCATCGGCCATGCCTCACAAGACGAATATGCGTACCTGCGAGCGGATCAATGGTCTGGCCGTCATTCTGGGCGGCCACCTGGCAATGGCCACCGGGCTATCGGGACACCAGTGGAACGAGGGTGATGTCAGCGACTCCGTGGTGCGGCGGGTGATGCTCCCCGACTCCTTCTTCGCCGCCGACGGGTTGCTGGAGTCCACCCTGCACGTGGTCCGGGACATGGCCGTATTCCCCGGACGGGTGGAGGAGGAACTGGCCTCCGAGTTGCCGTTCCTCTCCACGACCCGGGTCCTGCTGGCAGCGGTCGCGGCGGGGATGGGTCGCGAGCAGGCCCACCGCGTCATCCGGTCCCATGCCGGGCGGGCGGCCGCCGCTCGGAGGGCCGGCGACGACCATGACCTTTGGGCATCGCTAGGTGACGATCCGGACTTCCCTTTGGATGCTTGGCGGGTCCGGGAAGCGGCCACCGCCACCGGCCTGGCGGGGAGGGCAGGCTCGCAGGTGGACGGCGTTGTCCGGGCGGTCGCGGGGGTGGTCGACGCCCATCCGCACGCCGCTACGTACGAGCCGGAGACCCTGCTCTGACCCTTACGGCAAGCGGAAGTTCTCGTGGATCCGGGACGCGGTCGGGCCGCGCTGGCCCTGGTACTTGGACCCCGCCCAAAGCGAACCGTAGGGGTGCTCAGCCGGGCTGGAGAGCTCGTAGAAGCTGATCTGCCCGATCAGCATTTCGGGATAGATGGCGATCGGCAGGTTGGCCACGTTGGCCAGCTCGAGAGTCAGATAACCGTTGAAGCCGGGATCCACAAATCCGGCGGTGGAGTGGATCAACAGGCCGATCCGGCCGAGGCTGGATTTGCCCTCCAACCTGGCCACGATGTCGTCGGCCAGGCGGATCCGCTCGAAGGTGGCCCCGAGCACGAACCTGCCCGGGTGGAGGATGAAGCGGCCATCGGGGCTGACCGCCCTTTCCTGGGTGAGGTCGGGCTGGGCCGTCTTGGGATCGATGTACGGGTAGAGGTGGTTCTCGAATACCCGGAAGAAGCGATCCACCCGCAAGTCGATCGACGACGGCTGGACGTTCTCGGGATCGTAGGGATCGATCCCGATGCGTTCCGCCTCGATGGCAGCTCTGATGTCTCGGTCTGAAAGGATCACCGCTCTGCTCCCGGTTGGCTAAGCGGTGGAATCGTGGCGAAACTTCGCGTCAGGGGGGAGCGGGTGAGGGGAATCGAACCCCCGTTCTCAGCTTGGGAAGCTGATGTTCTACCACTGAACTACACCCGCCGGACCGCCGCGATGCTAGCGAGGGGCCAAGGTGCGTGTCATATGGGCTCGGACCCATTCGGCCGACCGTCGGATCAGATCACCAGCCCGGCCAGACCCCAGATGCTGATCACCAGACCCACCGCCAGCAGGAACCGGGCCCGCCCCGGACGGTAGGCGCCCTTGACGCCCTCGGGCACCTCACCACGGGCGTGTTTCCACATGGCGAAGCCGTTCCCGGCCACCATCGCCAAGCCCAGCGCGGTCATCAACTGCGCCAGCAGGGCGTCCAGCCCGAGAATGTCCGCCATAACCCCGATACCGTAGCCAGGGCGCAATCCTGAGGTCCCGCCCGCCTTTACACTGGCACCGAATGGCTTCCCAAGGCTCCCGTCTCGCTGTGATCGCCGCGCTGGCCGCCAACTCGGCCATCGCGGTAGCCAAGTTCATAGCCGCCGCTATCACCGGATCGGCCGCGATGCTGGCCGAGGCGATCCATTCGGTGGCCGACTCGGGCAACCAGGGGATGCTGTTGTGGGGCATGACGGTCTCCAAACGCGCCGGCGGGGAGCGCCATCCGTTCGGGCGGGGCAAGGAGGTCTACTTCTGGAGCTTCATGGTGGCGGTCATGCTGTTCGTCGGCGGTTCCGTGTTCTCCATCCAACACGGTGTCAACGCCCTCCGGAATCCCCATGCGGTGGAGAGCTTCGGTGTCTCGGTCGCAGTGCTCTCGGGAGCGATCCTCTTCGAGGCTGTTCCGTGGGCGATGGCGGTGCGGGAGCTCAACCGGGTCCGGGGCTCGCGTGCCCTGTGGCGCACCCTGCGCGACACCAAGGACGCGCCCCTCCTGGTCGTCCTTTTCGAAGACAGCGCCGCCGTCGGAGGGTTGAGCGTCGCGCTGGCGGGCGTGGTCGCCTCCCACCTCACAGGCAACCCCACCTGGGATGCCCTGGCGTCGATCCTGATCGGGGTGCTGCTGGCCGGGGTGGCGTTCTTCCTGGCGTTCGAGATCAAGGCACTGCTGATCGGGGAAGCGGCCGGACGCCGGGACCGAGCAACCATCCGGGCGCGGGTGCTGGCCCATACCAACGTCACCGGCGTGGATCGCCTGCTCACCATGCATATGGGTCCCGACGACATCCTGGTCAACCTGGATGTCGAGCTTCTGGAGGGCCTATCCGGAGAAGAGGTCCACCAGACCATCGAGGACGTCGAGGAGGCGATCCGGATCGCACTGCCGGCCGCCCGGAATATTTTCGTAGAAACCGATATCGGCTCATGAGCACCGCTTCCGCCCCGGCGTCCTCTGCCAACCTCGGGCCGGGCTTTGACACCATGGCTATGTCGCTCGACCTGCGGTGCCGGGTAACGGCCGAAGTATCCGGCTCGTGGTCGACCCGGCACCTGGGACCCGAGCCCTACCTGGGTGATGAGGACCACGACGCCGTCCTGGCGGCGGCTCGTGCGGTAAGCGACCGGCCGCTCCGGATGGAGATCGCCAACCACGTTCCTCTGTGCAGTGGTCTGGGATCGAGCGCGGCCGCCTTCACCGCCGGCACGCTGGCCGCTTTGCGCGCCAACGGGAAGGATCCCAGCCATGACGAACTGTTCCAGTACGTCAAGTACCTGGAGGGGCACCCCGACAACGCCGCTGCCGCCGTTTACGGCGGGTTGGTGTCGGTGGCCCAAGGATGGGTCGTGCACCACTCGTTGTCACCCGACCTGGTGCCGGTAATGGTGGTTCCCGACTTCGAGCTCCGTACCAGTGACTCCCGCAAGGTGGTACCGGACTGCGTCCCGCTAGACGTCGCTGTTCGCAGCCTGGGACGGCTCACCGCCCTGATCGAGGGCCTGCGAACCGGTTCGGGAGAGATACTCGACAACGCAAGCGGCGATGAGATCCACGAACTGCCCCGCCTCGCCAGCTACCCGGCTACGGCCCGGTTGATGGAGGTCGCACTCGAAGCGGGGGCCGTGTATGCCTGCCTGTCAGGCGCCGGCCCCTCCATCCTCAGCCTGGCCCGGCGAGACCAGGTGCCCAGGGTGCAGGAAGCCCTCGCGGACGCTCTGCGCGGCGAGGGCAAAGCGATGGTGCTGGCGCCGGACACCACCGGAGCCAGCTAGCGTCGATCGGCAGTCGGCCGGCCTACTCAGGATCCAGACCACCAGGAACATCCACTTGGACAGGTGGGAGAACACATCCTCGCACCTCAGTACCCCCTGATGCGGATCTACTGCTTCTTCTTGTGGCGGTTTGCCTTGATCCGCTTGCGATACTTGTGCTTACTCATTTTTTTGCGGCGCTTCTTGACCAGCGAGCCCAATACACATCCTTGTTCCGGTCTAGCCCCGATTGTTGCCGCTGAACGGGGTGGCCGCAAGCCGGAGCGGCCCGTCAAGGCAACGAAACGCCACGACGCCGCGCCGAAGGCAAGCAGAACACACCAAGTCGGTTCGCAGACCGGCCACTAATTCGGGTTGCGTAGGAAACGCTCGATCTCCTCCACCAGCCGGCGGCTGCCGGTCAGCGATATGGCCCGCTTCTCACTCTCCGCCTCCAGACCCCGGACATATCCGACCAGCTCGCTGGATCCGGCGATCGCCTCCTGCACCCGCTCCTCGTAGTCGGCCACCTCTTCATCGAGCTCCTTGACGTCGAAGCGGTGGCCGATCACGTCGCCGAGCGCATAAAGGAGCGCCCGGGTCCCGGTAGGGCTGGGGTTGGCCGCCAGGTAGTGGGGTATGCCGGCCCAGATGCCGGCCGCCTCGATACCCGCGTCCTCGAGGGCGGTGGTGATGACCCCGGTGATGCCGGTCGGCCCCTCGTAGGACGAGGCGTGCAATCCGAGCCGGTGCGCGAAATCGGGATCCGATGAGCTACCGAACATCGGTACCGGGAGAGTGTGGGCGATCTCGCCGACGAATGCTCCCAGGGCCACGGCTTGGTGGACTCCCAGATCTCGGAGTACGTAAGCCGCCTCCAGGCAGAACCGGCGCCACCGCAAGTGCGGCTCCTCTCCGAGGACCAGCACCAGGTCATGGGAATGACCTGGTATGGCGATGCCGAAGAAGCCCACTGTGGGCCAGCGGATGTTCCGCACCTCCCCATCCACCGTGACCAGCGGCCGAGATTCCTGGTAGTTGATGTAGTTCTCGAGGTCGAGCCGAGCCACCGGAGTGACATCGTGGTGCTCCATGAGGTAGTAGAGCACCCGGGAGGCGGCGTCGGAGGCGTCGTTCCAGCCCTCGAAGGCCAGCACCGCTACCGGATCACGTAGCGAATGCTCCTCAAGCCATTCGACATCGGTCGCCACGCTACGGAATCGTAGCGAAAGGAGTCATGAACCGGAAGCCCAGGAACGCCCCCGCTATCCGGGGGACCAGCTCCTCAAGCGGAGACTGTTGGCCACCACGGAAACGCTGGACAGGGCCATGGCGGCGGAGGCAACCATCGGGTCGAGCAGACCGGCGGCGGCCAGGGGGATGGCCGCCACGTTGTAGGCGAAGGCCCACCAGAGGTTCTGCCGGATGCCTCGCAAGGTACGTCGTGCCAGGTCGATGGCAGTTACGGCCAGCGCCGGATTGCCCGACATCAGGCTCACGTCGGCGGTTTCGATCGCCAGGTCGCTCCCGGTGCCGATCCCCATTCCGACTGACGCCACGGCCAGCGCCGGCGCGTCGTTAACCCCGTCCCCGACGAATGCCACGGCCTCGCCGCCGTCCTGCCAGGACTCTATGAGGGCCGCTTTCTGCTGCGGTGACAAGCGGGCATGTACCTCCGCAATGCCCAACTGGTCCGCCACCACCCGGGCGGCAACGGGATCGTCCCCGGTGAGCATGGCTGTGGTGAACTGCCGGTCACCCAAAGCGGCGATGGCGCCGGCTGACGATGATCGGGGGGTGTCGCTGACCGTCATGACCCCGTGGACGGCGCCGTCCCATCCACCCAGGAAGGCGGTCCGGCCCCGGCCTCGGGCACGGTCCAACTCCTCCGTCCAGCGGACGCCCACCGCCATTCCCCGACGCTCCATCAGGTCGGGCGTTCCCACCGTCACGACCGTTCCGTCGACAGTGCCTTCCGCTCCCAGGCCGGGGAACAGAGTGATGTCGCTCGCCTTCGAAGGCTGGACGCCTCGCTCGATTGCCCCGGCCTCCACCGCCCGGCCCAGCGGGTGCCCGGTCCCGGCTTCCACGCCCGCCACCCTGGCCAGGAAGTCGGGCTCGTCGGACTCCACCGAGTCAAGCGTCATCTGCCCGGTAGTCAGCGTGCCGGTCTTGTCGAGCGCCACCCGCTGCAGCTTCTCGATGCGCTCGAACACCTCGGCCGAGCGGAAGATCACACCGAGCTCGGCGCCCCGTCCCGCCCCGACCGCGATGGCTGTGGGAGTGGCCAGACCGAGCGCGCAGGGACAGGCGATGATCAACACCGCCACCCCGTTACGCAGGGCGTCGGCCCAGTTCCCGGTCGCGGCCAGCCAACCGACCAGCGTGGCCGCAGCCACAATCACCACCGCCGGTACGAAGATGCCCGACACCCGATCCACCAGGCGCTGGATCGGCGCCTTGGTCGCTCGGGAATGCTCGACGATCCGGACCACCTCGGCCAGGACGGTGTCGTCGCCCACCTCGGTCGCCTCGATCACCAAGCGTCCCGTCTGGTTTACCGTTCCCCCTACGACCCGATCCCCCGGCTGGCGCGCCACCGGCATAGGCTCGCCGGTCAACATCGACTCGTCGACCTCACCGGCCCCCTCCACCACCATTCCGTCGACCGGAATCCGCCCCCCGGGTAACACCTCCACGTGGTCGCCAACCGCTACCTCTTCGATGGGTACGGTGATCCAGGACCCGTTGCGGAGCACCCGGGCGTCGTTGCCCCTTAGCTCCAGTAGCCGGGAAACGGCCTGCGAGGCCCGGCCCTTGGCGCGCGCCTCCAAGTAGCGTCCGAGCAGCACAAACATCACGATGGCGGCGCCGGTCTCGAAGAACAGGGCGCCACCGGAGACAAGGGCCCAAAGCGAGTAGCCCCAAGCGGTCAGGGTCCCGAGGCTGATGAGCGTGTCCATGCTGGCTGCGCCGTGGCGGAGCCGCTTCCAAGCCACCACGTGGAAGGTGCGTCCTGCCCAGAGAACCGCTCCGGAGGAAAGAAGGCCCTGCAGCCAATCCGACCAAACAGCATCGACACCCGCCATGGCCAAGATGATGGTGGGTAGGGCCAGCGATGCCGCCACCACAAAGCGCCGCCACCCGATCCGGCGCTCGCGTACATCAGCGAGCTCGACATCTCGGGTTCCGTCCCTGGGGAGGACGGGCGTGAGGCCGTAGCCGATCTCCTCCACCGCCGCTGTCAGGAGGTCAACAGTCCCGGGCGCGACCAGCCTGACCTTGGCCTTGTTAGCAGCGACATCCACTACCGCTTCCTCTACCCCGCTCTGTTCGACCAGTACCTTCTCGATGCGAGCGGCACACGAACCACAGGTCATCCCGGACACGTCAAACATCAGCTCGGCGGGATCGGCAGGGGCCACGACGTCCGTTGCTTGCATGTGGGTCTCCTGGGACTAATGGGAGAGCGGGGGAACACTGGGCAGCTTAGCCCATGCACATACCGGACCACATACCGGACCACGGCGTGACACACGCCCATCCACTTGCCTGCGGTTGTGCTACCGAGTTGCTTCCGTACCCGGAGTTGGTTTGCGTTTCTGCAGGTCCTGAGGAAGAACACGGAACAACGCGTCCGGTCAGGGCGTTATACGGAATATACAGCAGGGAGACCGAGGAAAGTGAGTGATCGTGCCTGAAGCGCTAGCCGGCCTTCGACTGCGAGGCGGGGTCAGGCCATCCCGTTCCTACAAGAGGGGTCGGGTCTGCCGTCAGGATGGGTGCTCGACCAAGATATCCATCTACAACCGCCGCGACTACTGCAACGCCCACGCTCCCGTCAACTTCCCCCGGGTCCGGGGCCACATCATCAGCAAAGCCTGAGAACCAGAGGGGGCGGAGGGAACCCAATCCCCGCGAGGCCAAGCTTGCTGAGAAAGGCATCGCTACGAGGCGCCCGGCCGAGGAAGTCATGCAAGAGGTCGATGGCATCCCTGGTCCCTCCGGGCTCCAACACCTTGCGGCGGTAGGCCATCCCCACCTCGGTGGAGAGCACCCCTTCCTCGGCGAAGCGACTGAACATGTCCTGGCCGAACACTTCGGCCCACTGGTATCCGTAGTAGCCGGCGTCATACCCGCCCAGAAGGTGGCCGAACGAGGAGAGCATGAAGGTGCCCTCGTGGTGCGGAAGCAGGCCGGTCCGGGCCCGGCTCCGTAACACCGCCTCCAGATCGACTGGATCGGGGGTGGTGTGGAGATCCAAGTCGATCTGGCCGAGCATCACCTGGCGGAGGTTGAAGAGGGCAACGTTCAGGTTCCGGGCATCGGTCAGACGGATCACCAGTTCCGGCGGGATCGGCGCCCCGGTGGCGTGATGGCGGGCGAAGGTCCGGAGCACGTCGGGAATCCAGCACCAGTTCTCCATGATCTGGGACGGCGCCTCCACGAAGTCCCATTCGGTTCGGGAGCCGCTGAAACGCGCCAGCTCGGCCCGTGAGAGAGACATGTGGAGGATGTGGCCGAACTCATGGAACAAGGTGACCACCTCGTCGTGCAGGAGCAACGAGGGACTATCGGGAGTGGGGTGGGTCAGGTTCGCCACCATGGCGCTCACCGGCCGGTGGTTACCACCCTCGATGTCCATCCCGCCCGGCGACAGCGGGAACGCGGCGGCGTGCCCGAACTTACCGTCCCGGGGATGCAGATCCATGTAGAAATGGGCTACCAACTCGCCCGAGGCCGTATCGGTGATCCGGTATGCCAGCACCTCCTCGTGCCAGACCGGCGCATTGACCTGCTGGTAGGTGAGACCGAACACCCGCTGGGTGATCTCGAACATCCCTACGATCACCTGATCCAGAGGGAAGTAGGCGGCGACCTCGAGCGGGTCCACCCCGTAGTCCCGCTTCATCTGCTCGGTGTGACAGTAAGCACGGTCCCAGGATTGGACTGGCGGCGCATCGTCTTGGGCCTCGAGCAGCTGCTCCATGGCGGCCCGCTCCCGAAGGCCCGCCTCGGTCAGACGGTCGAGTATCGACCCGTAGAAACCGGTCACAGCCTCGGGCCGGCCAGCCATCTTCTTCACCATGCTGTGGTGCGCCCACGAGCGGGCGCCGAAGATCTCGGCCAGCCGGGCCCTGATCGCCAGAGCTTCTTCGAGAACAGAGGTGTTCTCCTCCCTGGCGCGGTTGCCGAACTTGAACGCCAGCGCTTGCCTCAGATCGCGACGCGGGGAGTTCTCCATGAACGGGATCACATCCGGATAGGACATCGTGATGCGGTAGGAACCCTCGGATTCGCCCGGTGCCAGCCGGGCCACGTACGAGTCGGGCATACCTTCCAGGTCGGCCTCGGTGACATCGAGGTAATCCTCGTATTCGGCCAGGCCGGCGGAGAAGGCGACCTGGCAGCTGACCAGGCGGGTGAGCAGCTCCCGTACCCGGGATCGGTCCGCCTCGCTCAACTCGTGACCCGCCATGCGGAAGTCGCGCAAGGAGTGATCGAGGGCTCGAGCCGCCTCGCCGGCCAGAGCCCCGGCGTCGTCAGTGCCCGCGTAGTCGCGGATGGCCTGGTAGAGATCGCGCCGCGAGATCAGATCGAGCGCCCACTTCTCCAAGCGCTCCTCGCCCTCCCGGGCCGCCGTCCGGACAGCCTCGTCGGTGGCCACCTGGCCCAGGAAGGGTCCCCGGCCATACGCGACGGCACCCAGGCGAGCCACTTCCTCGAACGGCCGCAACGTGTTGGCGAACGTGCGCGGTCCCTGCACCGACAGTACCCCTTCGATCAGGCCCTCGGCACGGGTGATGGCCGCTTCCACGGCAGCGGCCACCGATCGGGTGGTCACGGACGTGTAGTCGAAGAGCATCCGCGTAATCAGCAGGAGGATGGGTCGAGGACCGCGCCGCGGAGAGCTCCGCGACCACGAAGGCCTGGTTCAGCGGCCGGCGGCGCCGCAACGATCGTCATTCCACACGTCCCGAGAAGCTCAACGCATCTCCTCGTAGGTGTCCCACCCGGAATCGGGCTCGACCATGACTTCGTAGACCCGGGGGGACCATCGGTCGGTTAGCTGCCGGACACCATCGGCCACTCCCTCCCCGATGTATGCGTATAGCACGGTGAAGTCATCGAAGGCTTGATGGGCGTAGATCACGCCCTCGGCGCCCAGGGCGTCGGCCAGATCCTTCTCCACCTCCCTGACCAGCACCGGATCGAACGACTGGACCTCGATGCTCACCGTCACCACGAAGTCCAGGTCCAGGTAGTCGAGCCTCTTCAGTGCCCGATTGATGAAGAGCCGGCTGTCACCGAGCTCCTCGTCTTCCTCCTCGATGATCTCCCATTTCTGACCGGTGGCCGAGGCGGCGTGGCGGTCGACTTGGTCCGCCAGATCGAGTAGCGGCACCCCCCAAGAAAGCGGATGGGGGACCACATCCACCGACCCGACCCAGCTTTCCATCAGGTCCTCGCCCAAGAGGTCGTCCAGGAGACGGAACACCACCTGCAACTGCAGCACCTCATCCAAGCCGGCGAAGTCAGAATGACCGACCGTCAGGTTCAGCTCCTCACGGCTTTCATCCGGCTCGATCACCACCAGGACATCGCGCGGATGTATCCGGATATTTCCCACCGCAAGCGCAACCGGCCTGACGGGGATCCGGGCCGGGTGGTACTCCCAACCGCCATCGGAATCCGGCGCAGCCCGAACCCACTGCTCGGTTATCGGCCGCAGAGCGGGGTCCGAGGCGGAACTCAGGCACAGCGCGTGCCGGGCGTCGAGTCCCGGCAAGAGATCCCACTCGATTCCGGGATCGATCGCATCGGTGAGGTCCGTCAGCTGCTCGGTACCCGCTCCGTATTCACCCTGGGCTAGTTCCTGTTCCAGCAAGTCCCGCAGCCGGGTCCATTCCTGCCAGAAGACCGTGATGGCATCGCCGGCCGTCACCGGGCAGGAACCAACCCGGTCGGCCTGCTCAAGTAACGGCCCGAACATGGGGTGGGGCGACCGAGCGGACCAGATCCACCAGCGGGTCGTAGATTCCCGGCGTGGCGATAATGAAGTGCGTGGAGTCCACCTTGGCCGGGCTTGTGGTCATGTCTGCCGTCAACCCGCCTGCTTCCTCGACCAGTAACAATCCCGCTGCCACATCCCACGGATAGATGCCGAACTCCCAGAAGCCGTCGAAGCGCCCGCAGGCCACCCAGGCGAAGTCCAGAGCGGCTGACCCGAGCCGGCGTATGTCCCGCACCCGCTTCATCACCTCTCCTGCCGCGGCGGTGTATGCCGGGCCGTTCAGGTGGCGGTCATACGGGAATCCGGTTCCGACCAGGCATTCCTGGAGCCTGGTCCAGGAAGAGACCCGGATCGGCCGGCCGTCGAGATAGGCGCCCTGCCCCCGCACCGCACTGAACACCTCGTCCCGCATCACATCTATCACCACGCCCGCTACCGGCTCGTCTCCGTCCCAGAGCCCTACGGAAACGGCCACGTGCGGATGGCGGTGCAGGAAGTTGATGGTTCCGTCAAGCGGATCCACGATCCACCGCCGCCCGACCGCTTCCGTCTGGCCGCCCCCTTCCTCGCCCAGCACTACGTCGTCCGGGCGCAGGGCGCCCAGTACCTCCAGGATGGCCGCCTCGGCTGCCCGGTCCACCTCCGTCACGGGATCTACCACTCCCTTGAGGTCCGGGTCGATATCCCGCCCGAACGACCTACGCACCACTCCGGCGCCGGCGCGCGCCGCCGTGACCGCCACCTCCAGGTCGGTCCGCAGGTCCACGTTCAGAGCTCCGACGGTCAAGAGAAGAGTCCTCGGGGAAGGTTCACGACGATCCGCAGGCGGCCTGACGGGCGCCGCCGTGATGCCCGGCCGACGGGAGAGCGACCCCCAGCAATCGCCACTAGCACCCTCCTTGGACTCTCGACTGCGGATGCGGGCCGCGGGCGCGCTGCCCCGCCGTTGCCATCCGGTGTTGACCGGGCATCATCATACGGCCAGGCACGCCCGTTTCCGGGTAATAGAAGACCCCGCCGAGCAGTGCGAGCACCAACGTACAATCCCGCCGGTGGCGTGGACTGTGACAACACTGCGGCTGGTCGGTGCGGTGGTGGCGGGCATCATGGCGGCCCTCGGCTACCCACCGTACGAGTGGACCTCCCTCGCCTGGGCGGGCCTGGTGGGCTTCGTCTGGCTGGTGGCAACGGCCGGCTCCCGACCGGTTGCCCTGTGGTCCGGATACCTGTTCGGTCTGGCCTACTTCGCGGTGATCCTCTCCTGGCTCATCGAGGTGGAACTGATCGCCTACTACCCCCTGGCGATGGTGCAGGCACTGGCCTTCCTGATCGGCGCCGCCGGGATATTCCGCTACAGGGAGGCCGCCCCCTGGACCTTCGTGTTGGCAACGGCCGGAGCGGCGGCGCTGGCGGAGTTCCTGCGGGTGCGGTGGCCTTTCGGCGGCTTTCCCTGGGGTTCGATCGGCGTGATGGCCGGCGCCACACCCCTCCGCCCGTCCGCTCAGTGGTTCGGTGCTACCGGCTGGGGAGTCCTGCTGGCGGCGCTGGCGGCGCTGGTGGTGTTGGTGATACGTCGGCGACTCTCCTGGAAGGTGCTTGCGGCAGCATCCGGGGGCGTGGTGATACTGGGTCTGGCCGGGAACGTCTGGCCGGCGATCCCGGAAGGGGAAACCCGGTCGGTGACGATCGTGCAAGGGAACTCGCCCTGCCCCGGGACGCGGTGCCCGGACGAACGCAGGCTCATCTACGAGAGCCACCTGGCCCTGACCCGCGCTCTGGAACCCGGTCCCGACCTGGTGGTCTGGCCTGAGAGCTCCACCGGAGGCAGCGCCGACCCGCTTCGGGATCCCACGGTGGCGAGAGCCATCGGCGCCGAAGCCGTCCGGCTTGACGCACTGATACTGGTGGGGGGAGACCTCGACGCGGGACCCGATCATTTCGAGAACATCAACGTGGTCTTCGGACCGAGCGGCGCCGTGGTCGGTACCTACCGGAAGCGGCATCCGGTGCCGTTCGGAGAATACGTGCCCCTCCGCCCCCTCTTCGAGATGGTGCCGGCCCTCGACCGGGTGCCACGAGACATGATCCGGGGGCGAGAGCAGGTGTTGTTCGACCTCGATGGAGTTCGATTCGGCTCCGTTATCAGCTACGAAGGGGCCTACGCTCGCTACGAGCGGGAGGCGGTGCGCGCAGGAGCGGCCTTCCTGGTGCTGGCGACCAACGAAGCCTCGTTCGGTAGGACGCCGGCCAGCGACCAGCTGATCGCCATCAGCCGGATGAGGGCGGCGGAGTTGGGGGTGGACCTGGTTCACGCCGCGGTCACCGGTAAGTCGGCCTTCGTTTACGCCGATGGGCGGGTGGGGGGCCGGACCGACCTGTTCGAGACCACCATCGCCAACGGCGTCCCCGCCGCCCGGACGGCGGGCCCCACCCTTTACGCCCGCTGGGGCGATTGGCTCCAGGTCGGGGCGATGCTCGGCTATCTGGGCCTGCGGGTCGCCGGCCGGTTCAGGAGGGAAGAACGGACATGAGCCGGGCCGGGCTCCGGGTCGGGATCGACTTGGGGGGTACCAAGATCGAAGGTGCGGTGCTCGACCCGAGCGGGCGGGTACTGACCAGAAAGCGAGTACCCACGCCGGCAGGAGACTACGAGGGCACCGTCAGGGCGGTCGTGGAGCTGATCCGCGAGGTGGAGGCCTGCGCCGGAGGGCAGGGCACCGTCGGGATCGGCACGCCCGGGGCCGTATCTCCGTTCTCGGGACTGCTCCGCAACTCCAACTCGGTGGCGCTGAACGGCCGGCCCCTTGATCGTGACCTGGAAACGGCTCTCGGGCGACCGGTGCGGGTGGCCAACGACGCCGACTGCTTCGCACTGGCCGAAGCGGTCACAGGAGCGGGCGTCGGAGCCGGGACCGTATTCGGCGTGATCCTGGGTACGGGCGTAGGAGGCGGCCTGGTGATCAACCGGACCCCCCAGGTGGGTCCCAACCGGATCACGGGCGAATGGGGTCACAATCCCCAACCCGGCGAGACGGGCGGGCGGGCCTGCTACTGCGGGAAGACCGACTGCGTGGAGCTCTACCTGTCCGGTCCGGCGGTGGCCGGTGAGTACCGGCGATCCGGCGGGATGGAACTGACGGCTGAGCAGGTCATGGGTCGAATCAGTGGGGATGCGCTCGCCGCCGCAGTGTCCGATCGCTACACCACCCGCTTGGCGAGGGCGCTGGCGGTGGTGATCAACATCCTCGATCCCGATGTCGTGATCCTGGGCGGGGGCATGTCGAATGTGGATCACCTTTACGAGGAGGTGCCGAAAAGGTGGGGGGAGTGGATATTCTCCGATAGCGTGGCTACCCGCCTGGCACGGAACCGGCACGGCGACTCGGGGGGCGTGGTGGGTGCGGCATGGCTCTGGCCGGGTCCTTGATGGGGACACGCGAGCAAGGTCCACCGGTTGACCCCGGCACCGTACCGACGAAAGGTGGGGATTGATGGAAGGTAAGCGAAGCTCCCGGATAGCGACCGGACTCCTACTCGTGGTGATCGGCGCGCTGATGCTCGTCGAGAACCTCACCGGTTGGGGCTACACGATCGGCGACTGGTGGCCTGCGCTCCTGGTGGTGATCGGACTCGCCAACCTGGTCCGGCGGCGCTCGGGCCGATGGTTCTGGGCTGCGTTCACCCTGCTCGGCGCCCTGTTTCTCCTGGACTCCCTGGGTGTCTGGACGATCGATTTCGGAGACGTGTGGAGGCTCTGGCCGCTCATCCTGGTCTGGGTGGGCGCCAGGTTCATCCTGGCCGGTCGCCGCTCCCGGGCCAGGCGTCGTAAGCAGGACCGGATCCCGGACGGCATGGACACCAGCGAGCTGAACGTGTCCTGCGGGTTCGGAACAACCGAGCAGCGGATCACCAGCAGGACGTTCTCCGGAGGAACCGTCAGCGCCATATTCGGGTCCGCCACGATCGACCTGGTCGATGCCGGGTTGGCGATCAGCGCGCCCGCAGTGGACGTCTCCGCGGTCTTCGGTGGGGTCGTCTTCGTGGTCCCCGACGACTGGGTGGTCGACCTGCGGACCACCAACGTGTTCGGCGGAGCCAGCGACCAGCGAAGCGAGACCTCACCGAGGACGGGCCCGACGCTCACGATCACCGGAACCCTCCTGTTCGGAGGGATCACCATCGAATCCGGCCCGGCCGCCAAGCGGTCCACCTGACCGGATGGCTAGACGGACCGCTACAGGGGTATGCCGGCCTCCGATCGGGCCCTGGACAGCGCCTTACGCATATGAAGCTCGGGAATAGGTCCTCGCCGGACCGCGTCCTCCGCCGGACGCCCGTCGAAGAGCACCTGGCGTAACAACGCGGCCACCCTCTCGAGCCGGTCCGCCTGGTCGTCGACATCGGCCGGGGAGAGCAGGCCGCCATGGCCGGGTACCACCGTGGGCCCCACTGCGGGACGCGAAGCGGCCAGCGTGGCGGGCCATTCCAGAGGGTAGGAGTCGCCCATCTCGGGGCTCTTGCCCTGTTCCACCAGATCCCCCATGAAGGTCACCCCGCCGCAGCGGACCACGACATCGGCATCGGTGTGGCCCCGCCCATGGTACGTGGCCTCAACCCGGTGTCTACCTATGTCGATGGAGGTCACCGCCTCGAACGTATGCTGCGGCGGCACCACTCTCACCCGCTCGATCTCGTCTCTCCGGTCCCGAGGCATCCAGCGAAGAGCGTCATCGAAATGGGGCTCCGGATTACCCAGGAGCATCCGTCTGCATGACCGGTGTCCCCAGATGGCCGCACCCGGGAAGAGGGCGTTCCCGAACACGTGATCCCAGTGCCAGTGGGTGTTGATGACCCACCTCACCGGTTTGGTCGTCAGCGCGCGAAGCTCGCCGAACAGCTCGCGTGCGGCTTCCTCGCTCTCGCGGGTGTCGACCAGCAGGACACCCTCCTCGCCGATCACGACCCCGATATTGATCCGCAGGAAGGAATAGGGACGCCGGAAGACGCCTTCGGCGAGTTCTTCGAACATGGCCTCGCGAGATTACCCCCCGTGGATCGGCGGTCTCGCCGCCGTTGCGCCATCATGGGGAAGTAATGCCCACCAACGTCACGCCGGAGTACAAGAAGGCCGAAGGCGACTACAAGGCGGCCCGCGAGCCCCGGGAGCGCCTGGTGGCCCTCAGGGAGATGCTCCGCACCATCCCGAAGCACAAGGGAACCGAACACCTCCAGGCCGGAATCAAGACCAAGATCAAGGAGTTGACCGAGGAGCTGGCCGCGCCGAGGAAGGCGGGAGCGCGGGCCGGGCCGGTCTACACGGTCCGGCCGGAAGGGGCCGGCCAGATCGTCCTTCTCGGGCCTCCCAACAGCGGCAAGTCCTCACTGCACCACGCCCTCACCGGATCGGGCGCCCCGGTCGGGGCCTACCCGTTCACCACCCAGCACCCTCAGCCCGGAATGGCGCCCGTGCACGACATCGGGATACAGCTGATCGACCTGCCGCCGGTCACCGCCGAGCACCCTCTGCCCTGGATCGGAAACGCCCTGCAACCCGCGGACGGTGCGCTACTGGTGGTTGATGTTTCGGAGCCGGGTTGCGTGGCCGCCGTAGAGGAGCTCGTGGGTTTGCTGGAGGAGCGCAAGGTGTTTCCCACCGGGGAGTGGCCGAAGGGTGCGGCGGCGTCGCCGGATCCCGAAGATCCGTTTGCCAAGCTCCTGCCGACCGCGCTGGTGGCGTCCAAGGCCGACCTGACCGAGCAGGTCGAGGAGGAGGTGGAGGTGCTGATGGAGCTGGTCGGCCTCGACCTCCCCGTTCTCAGGTCCTCGGTGCCGGATGGCGAGTTAAGGCATCTGGGCGATTGGCTCTTCGATGCCCTGGGAGTGGTGCGGGTGTATACGGTCGCGGCCACCGAGCGCAAGGACGATCGGCCCTACACGATCCGCCGCGGCCAGACGGTGCTGGATGTTGCCGCCCTGATCCACAAGGATTTCGCCCGCGACCTCAAGTTCGCCCGGCTTGTCCGGCCCGGCCGGCCCGACCGCCGCATCGGTAGGGCGTTCCCGCTCGAGGACGGGGACCGAATCGAGATTCACATCTGAGCGACACCCGAGCCGACCCCTACCTCCTCTGGTTGGTATAGCCATGCGGCAGGTTGTCGAAGCGGGTGTACTCAGCGGCAAAGGTGGTCTTGACCACTCCGGTGGGACCGGCCCTCTGCTTGGCGATGATGATGTCAGCCAGCCCCTTCTGGTCCGACTGCTCGTTGTAGTACTCGTCGCGGTAGATCATGAGTACCACATCGGCGTCCTGCTCGATCGCCCCCGACTCGCGGAGATCCCCGAGCTGCGGGCGCCGGTCTCCCCTGCTCTCCAATGCGCGGTTGAGTTGCGAGACCGCGATCACCGGCACTTCTAGCTCCCGTGCCAGCCCTTTGAGGTTGAGGCTGATCTCGGCGATCTCCTGCTGCCTGTTCTCCCTCGCACGGCCCTGCATCAGCTGCATGTAGTCCACCACCACCAGATCCAGCCCGCGCTGGCTGCGCTTCAATCGCCGACACTTGGCCCGGATGTCGGTAACCGTGCGCGACCCCTCGTCGGCATGCAGCGGCGCCCCGTACAGGCTGGCCGAGGCACTCACCAGCCGGGGCCATATCCGAGCCGATTCCCCCTGGTCGAGGCCGGAACGCAGCTTCATGGAGTTGACCCGGGCGTGGGATCCCAACCAGCGGTAGGCGATCTCCATCGGCGACATCTCCAGGCTGAACAACGCCACCGGCCCGTGATTGAGGGCAACATGGCTGGCTATGTTCATGGCCAGAGCGCTCTTGCCCATACCGGGACGGCCGGCCACCACAACCAGCGTGCCGGGCTGCAGGCCACCCAGTTTGCGGTCCAGGTCCACCAGGCCGGTGGGGAGTCCTGTGACATCCTGGCCACCCTTCTCCGCCTCCTCCAGCTTGTGGAGAACCTGCTCCAGCAGGCCTCCCATCCGCTCCAGGCCACCCTCGACCCGGTCCTGCGCCACCCCCAGCATGGTCTGTTCGGCCTCGTCCAGGACCGTATCGATCTCCATGTCCAGGTTCATGGCCAGGTCACCGATTCGCCGGGTCGCCTCCAGCATCCTGCGACGGACGGCATGTTCGGCCACCACCTCGGTGTAGTAGCCCACGTTGGCTGCACTGGGCACCTTGTCCCAGAGCACGGCAACCCTGCTGACGCCACCCACCTTGTCGAGATTGCCCATGCGGGTCAGCCGGTCGGCCACCGTCAGCGTGTCGATGGGTTGGTTGTCGTCGTAAAGGCGAATCATGGCGCCGAAAATCATCCGGTAGGCCGGAACGTAGAAGTCCGCCTCCTTGAGACGCCCGATCACCTCATCGGCCGCAGACTGCGACCGGAGAACCGCGCCGAGCACGGATTCCTCCGCTTCCCCGCTGTGGGGCGGAGCCATGGCCTGGGTGAAGGCGATCGGATCCGGGGCCCGCTCGGCCACGGTCATGGTGTTGTCCCTGCGGGGAAGATGGCCCGACCCATACTGCGCCCTCCCTCTGTCCGACATCGTCACTACCAGGATGGCGCGGGGGTGTGACATTCCTTACCGTCCGGGCCCGCGGCTCGAAGCCCGGGCCAGGCGAGCCGCGTCGCTACGCGGCCACGTGCGGGAAGGTCACAGGGGAAGAAGGAAGTGGTTCGGGGACATCACCGGTAGTCGCGCCGTCCGACCGGAGTCCAACCGCCGCCAGCATAGGCAAGCCGAAGGCTCGCCGGTCCGGGTTCGGCGGCGCGGATTTTGGCGTTCTTCAGGTTTTTGGCCGGCCCACGAGCCGTCCGACGGAGCAACGCCGGCGCATCACCTATGAGCCGGGATCACATCCAGGGTCAGGACGCACTGCACCTCGGGATGCAGAGTGATGGTCACTTCGTGGTAACCGATGGTTTTGATGGGTTCCGCCAGGTTGATCATCCCGCGCTCCAGGACCAACGACGACAAGCTCTTCACCGCGTCGATGATCTCGGCAATCCCGATCGACCCGAAAAGCTGGCCTTCGTCATTTACCCGGGCGGCGATGACGACCCGTGTCTCAGCCAGATGCGAGCGGATATTGTCCGCCGCCTCCAGCTCGCGACGGCGAGCCTCCCGGCGAACCCGTTCCGCCTCCTGTATCTGCCGGATCATGCCGACGGTGGCATTGGCAGCCAGTCCTTGGGGCAGGAGGTAGTTGCGTCCGTACCCTGTGGCCACCTCCACGATGTCGCCCTTGAACCCCAGACCAGCCACATCGGCCTTGAGCACCAGCCTCATCGAGGGCTCTTCGTGTACGGCAACAACGCCATCTCGCGAGCATTCTTGATGGCGATCGCAACCCGTCGCTGGTACTGGGCACAGGCGCCGGTAACCCGCCGGGAACGGATCTTGCCGCGTTCGGAAATGAACCGGCCGAGAGTGTCCAGTTCCTTGTAGTCGACGTAAGGCACCTTGGTGTTATCGCACTTCATCTGCCCGCAACCGGGACAGGCCCGCTTGCGGATGGTCTTGGGGCCTCTGGGCCGCCGGCGGCGGCGGTTCGGAATTCGTCTCGCCATGAGTCATATCTCCTTGATCAGAAAGGGGCTTCGTCAGGCGGCGGGTTGTTCCGGGCCACGGGAGCGGGGGGTACGTTGGCCTGCTGGCCGCCGCCGCTCCAGCCACCGCCTCTCGGAATGCGGGTCACCGACGCGGTGGCCCACCGGAGGCTGGGACCGATCTCGTCGACCTGGATCTCGACAATGGAGCGCCGGTCGCCATCCTGCGTCTCCCAGGAGCGCTGCTCGAGTCGGCCGGTGATCACCACCCGGGTCCCCTTGCGCAACGACTCGGAGACGTTCTCGGCCAGGTCCCGCCAGCAGGTGGCGTTGAAGAAGCTCGCGTCGCCATCCTCCCATGTGTTGGAGTCGCGGTTGAAGCGCCGACGGTTCACGGCGATACTGAGCTTTACCATGGCCACCCCGTTGGGCGTGAACCTCATCTCGGGGTCCTGGGTCAGGTTGCCCACGATGGTTACTGTGTTGTCAGGCATTCCACTCCTATCTGTCTGCTGGTCACTCGGTTCCTCCCCATTACATCAAGACCCTGTGACGTTTTCCCTCATGCGGGGGATACGTCGGCAGCGCTCCGGCCGGTCCGATCCGACGACTCTTCGGTAGCTTTCAGACGACTGGGACGAGCACCGGGCCGGATGATCTTGTGTCGCATCACCGCGTCGGAAAGGGACAGCGCGCGGTCCAAGGCGGCAACATGGTGGGACTCCCCCTTGAACGTGATCACCGTGTAGTAGCCCTCTCGGGCCTTGTCGATCTCGTAAGCGAGCCGCCGCTTGCCCCAGAAGTCGATCTCTAGGACCGACGCGTCGGCCCCTTGGAGAAAGTTCTTGAGAACCTGTGACTCACGCCTCGCATCGGCCTCGGCCAACTCGGGCCTATGAATGGTCATCAACTCGTACGTGCGCATAAGGGCGCATCACCTCCTTCGGACATCCGGGCCGGATAAACCCCCCGGAAGGCGCCGTCTCGGGCGCAGGACTTCGATTGTGGGAACCGCATGCCGAGCATCATGCATGAACGGCGGGGAGAAGTCTAGTGGTCTGTCAGTGGTCAGCGGTCAGTGAACAGGAGTCAGAGGGAGTACGTGCGATCTGAAGCAGTCCCAGCCCCAACTGGCCAGTGGCCACTGGCCGCCAACAACTTAGCGCGTGAGGCGCACCTGGAAGATCTCCGGCCAGAGCTTGCCGGTGAGGTAGAAGGACTGGTCTTCGGGGTCATATGCGATGCCGTTGAGCACATCGATCCCATCGGTCGATCCGAGGCGATCGAGTAGCGACGATGCGTCGATCTGGCCCACGACCATCCCGGTGCCGGGGTCGATGATCACGATCTCTTCGGTCTGCCACACGTTGGCGTAGACGAGATCCTCCACGCACTCCAACTCGTTGATCCGTTCCACGGGCTCTCCGGCCCGCCGTACCTCCACCCCGCCTAAGGGCTCGAAGGTCGTCCTGTCCCGGAAGGTCAGCCACGACGATCCGTCGCTCATGATCAGCCGGTCCGCCTGGGCACACAACCCCCATCCTTCGCCCTCGTAGGAGAAGGCGCCCAGCGGCGCGAGCGTCTCCGCATCCCAGATGAAGGCAGTCCCCTCCTTCCAGGTCAGTTGGATCAGACGATCCCCCACCATCTCGAGACCCTCGCCGAAGAACTCCTGACCGAGGTTCCTGGAGCGGATCACGCGGCCCGTACCGGGATCCACGATCCGCACCGTAGACTCGCCGTAGAGCCCTGTGCTCTCGTAGAAAACCCCGTCCCGCAGGACGAGACCCTGGGTGAAGGCCTGCGGGTCGTGGGGAAGCGAACTCACCAAGACCGGCTCGACGGATACCGGATCGGCCGGAACCGACGTCACCGGCGCGGGCGGAACCGAAGCGGTCCCGGCTGTGGAGGCCGGAGTTGCCGGCGCGGTCGTCGCTAGAGCCGTGCTGCTTGTCGAAGAGGAGGGATTGCCCGCCGGTACGGCACCGGCGCAGGACCAGAGGAGCAAGCACCCGAGCAGAGCGACCGCGGACCGGATGGTCAGCCGCCCCGGCCCGCCGAGAAGGACCGGATCCCTGAGGTACGGCGGATCGCTCCCACCCTCAGGGGCGAATGGCGTCGGCTGAGCGGAGCGCCGACAGCAAGGGGATGGCAGCGATCTTCTCCTCGGTCAGTTCCTCCCACCGCAGGCGGGGTGCGAGGCGCGCCCCCTCGCAGGCGATTACCCGGTCAGGGGTGACGATCAGGTCGAGGAGGAGGTCATGGTCCGCCATCGGGATGCGATCGGTCGCCAGCACCTGGATCTCGTGAACGGTGGTGGCCACCACCGTATCCGGTCCGATGAGACCCGCCTCCCAGGCCAAGGCGTACTCGAGGTCGCTGAAGCCCCCACCCTTCCCGAGCCGGGCGCCGGCCGGGTCGACGGCCACGCAACCGGTGATCACCAGGTCAACCGGCGCCATGTCCCCGATCCGAACGGTGCGAGCCGAGCGGGAGGCGCCCTTGATGGACGACGCCGCCCTGGGCGGATCGAGCAGGCGATCGGGATCCAGGCAGAAGAACGGCTCCGGCTCGGCTAGCCGGGGTACCGCCATGAAGACCAGTTTGCCATCCTCCAGCGCCCGCTGGCGGACCGGCCACTGGGGCGAGTCCGGGTTGGACTTCAGCGTGCCCGCCTCCCGCCACGCGCAAGTGCCGCGCAACCGTTCGGCGGCAGCCTCCGCTCCCACGAAGTTAGGGATCCGGTTCCGAGCACCGGGAAACCGGGCGACGCCGCCGGTCGAGAAACGGTCCCACACCATCTCCCGCAGCGAGGCCTTGGCGGCGAGGAGAGCGGGGTCCCCTCCGGCGTCATGATCGTGGCGGGCCACCGTCCGTACCATGCCGGCCACGTTACCCTGCCCCGATCCCACGAATCCGGCTCGGCCGGCCCCCACTCGGAAGGCTACCGCCCCAATGACCCGACGGCTCATCGCCGGATCCTTGGCCATCCTGCTCATCGCCCCCTGCGCGCGAGCCGGCGCCCCGGATCCCGACCACGTCGAGCTGCTGGTGGCGACGGCCGCTTCCCTCACCGACGCATTCCGGGACATCGAAAAGGCCTTCGAGGACGCCCACCCCGGCATCGACGTGGTCCTCAACCTGGGTGGTAGCTCGCTCCTGAGGGAGCAGATCCTGGCGAGGGCCCCGGTGGACGCCTTCGCCCCGGCAGACGTGGCCATCATGGAAGAAGTTCGCGCTGCCGGCCTCGTAAGTGGCACGGCACGCGTCTTCGCCCGCAACACCATGGCCATTGCCGTTCCCGCCGGCAACCCGGGAGGGGTGACCGGCCTGGACGATCTGGCAAGGCCGGAGCTTCTGGTGGGATTGTGCGCCGAGACGGTTCCCTGCGGCCGATTCACCCGCCAAGTTCTCCTGATGGCCGGGGTCGCGGCCCAGCCCGATACCGAGGAACCCAACGTGCGCGCCCTGCTCACCAAGATCGAGCAGGGAGAACTCGACACCGGCATCGTCTATGCCACCGATGTCCGGGTAGCGAACGGCGTGGCCGCCATCCCCATCCCGGAGGAGTACAACGTCACCACGGACTACCCGATCGCGATAATGTCAGCCACGTCCCACCCGGAAGCCGCGGCGGCCTTCGTCACCTACGTGCTATCGGATGAGGGACGTACGGTTCTAGACCGGCACGGGTTCCACCTCCCCTGACGGTGATGGGCAACCATGGGAGCCCGGGAACATGAATAATCAGGGTCAATGACTGAATACCACGAGGACAGCATCCGGAACCCCTCCCGCCGGAGCGGTGGCCGGTCCAGGACGGTTCGCCGGCCGCGCCGGCCGCCCGCGTTCATCGCCATCCCGGCCGCCATCGGGCTGGCTCTGTTCGCCCTGCCGGTGCTGGGCCTCCTGGGCCGCGCCCCGTGGAGGCGACTGGCAACCCTGCTCGGGTCCGATCTGGCCCAAGAAGCCCTCCGGCTGTCGGCGATCTCCTCAGTTGGCGCGGCGATCATCTCCTTGCTCCTGGGCGTGCCCGTGGCCTGGATGCTGTGCCGCTACGACTTTCCGGGACGCTCCCTCGTCCGAGGCCTCGTGCTGCTTCCGATGGTTCTGCCGCCCGTGGTGGGAGGAGCAGCCCTTCTGTTTGCCCTGGGACGGCGTGGCCTGGTGGGATCCCCCCTGTACGAAGCCACCGGACTCGTCCTGCCGTTCTCGACCGGCGGGGTGATCCTGGCGGGAGTGTTCGTGGCGATGCCTTTGATGGTGCTCACCGTGGAGGGTGGGCTCCGCAGCCTGGATCATCGCTTCGAGCGGGCGGCCGAGACGCTCGGTGCCGGACGGTGGACCGTGCTCCGCCGGGTGACGATCCCCATGATCGCCCCGTCGATCGTGGCCGGCATCGCCCTGACCTGGTCTCGGGCGCTCGGTGAGTTCGGAGCGACCCTGACCTTCGCCGGCAACCTCCAGGGACGCACGCAGACGCTGCCGCTGGCGGTATTCGTCGCTCTAGAGAGCGACCGGGACACCGCCCTGGCGCTCAGCCTGGTGATGGTGATCGTCTCGCTGGCCGTGCTCGTCGCTCTCCGGGACCGCTGGTGGCGAAGCAGATGAGTGCGGGTCTCGACTCACGCCTGGTGATGCAGCGGGATGGCTTCCGTCTGGACGTGGCTCTGGGGATCGATCCCGGGGAGACCGTCGCCTTGCTGGGACCGAACGGAGCGGGTAAGACCACGGTCGTGGGAGCGCTGGCCGGCCTGGTGCCGCTCGACCAGGGCCACATACGGCTCGGCAATCGGGTCCTCGAGGACGCGGACGCCGGGATCCTCGTAGGCCCTGCAGAGCGCCGGATCGGCGTGATGTTCCAGGACGGCGTGCTCTTCCCCCATCTGAGCGCGCTGGAGAACGTGGCCTTCGGGCTCCGCTCCCGCCGGATGCCCCGCCGGGAGGCGCGCCGGCGCGCGGCCGGATGGTTGGAAGCGGTGGACCTCGGCCCGCTGTCCGGCCGCCGTCCCGGTCGCCTGTCGGGAGGGCAGCGCCAGCGCGTGGCGCTAGCCCGGGCGTTGATAACGGAACCCTCCATGCTGTTGCTGGACGAGCCTTTCTCCGCCCTTGACGTCAGCTCACGGGCCGGGCTGCGCAGGCTGCTCCAGGACCACCTGGCCGGCTTCCAGGGACCGAGATTGCTGATCACCCACGACCCCACCGAGGCCTTTCTGCTGGCCGACCGGCTGATCGTGCTCGAGAACGGTTCGGTTGTCCAGGAGGGCAGCGCCGATCAGATCCGGCTCCGTCCTGCCAGCCCGTACGCCGCCGACCTGGCGGGGGTCAACCTGGTGGTCGGGACCGCATCGGGACGGATCCTGACCGTCGGGAACCACCGGCTGGTGGTTCATCGCCACCATCCATCCCCGGGCCATCTCCATCCATCTCGATCGGCCTGGAGGCAGCCCGCGAAACTCATGGCCAACCAGGATCGAGCGGATCGATCACCATGCCGATCGGGTCCGAGTCCAAACCGGTAACCCGCTGCCCGTCACCGCCGAGATCACCCCGGACGCCCAGACGGGCTTGAACCTGGCGCCCGGATCGGAAGTGTGGTTGTCGGTGAAAGCCACCGAGATACAGGTGAACGCCGGCTGATACCTGCGCGGCACCTCTCCCTCCTAGGCGGTGCGGGGGATGGGGTGCCCGGCCGCTCGAGCCCAGACATTCTCCGTAGCTCCCTACCATCCTCCACCGACATGAAGCCTGTGGATCTCATCGTCATCGGCGCCGGACCCGCCGGCGCCGCCACCGCCATCCGGGCCGCGCGCCAGGGTGTAAGGACGGTGGTCTTCGACCGGGCTCCCTACGGCCGCGACAAGGCGTGCGGCGATGGTCTTACCCCCCGGGCTGTGGGCGCCCTCGAAGAGCTGGGTATCGACCTCGGCGCCTGCCACCTCATCGAAGGACTGCGGATGATCGCCGGAAACACCGAACGGATGCTGCGCTGGCCCGGGACCAGCCGCTTCCCGGCTCACGGAGCGGTCTGGCCCCGTCGCAAGCTGGACGCCGCCCTGGTGGACGCCGCTACCGAAGCCGGCGCCCGCGTGGTCTGGGACACTGAAGCCCTACCCTTCGTCGAAGGTACCGGTGTGGTGGGGGTCGAAGCCGGTGGCCGCCGGTGGAGGGCGGGAATGGTGGTGGCCGCCACCGGGGCACCCGGCGCCGTCGCCCGGATGCTGGGCGCCACCCGGGTGACCGGCGAGCCCTACGGGGTGGCGATCCGCAGCTATGCGGCCTCGCCCCGTCACGCCGAGCGCTATATCGAGGCTTGCCTGACCATGCGCGACCCCGACGGCATCTCGGTGCCGGGATACGGCTGGATCTTCCCGGCGGGAGACGGAACGGTAAACATAGGCGCCGGGTCGCTGTCCACGATGAAGCACTTCAGCCGCCTGAACCTGAACTCCCTACTCGATTCCTACCACGCCCAGGTGAGGGATTCCTGGGCGCTCGGGCCCTACCTGGAGCGCCCGCGGGCCTGGCGCCTTCCTATGAGCTCGGTCCGCAGGCACGGTCCGGGCTGGGTAGCGGTTGGCGACGCGGCCGGACTCGTCAACCCCATGAACGGCGAGGGCATCGACTATGGGCTGGAATCAGGGATCATCGCCGCCGACCTGTTCGTAGAGGACCCGGTCTCGGCGCCCGAGCGGTACGACCGGATGGTGAGCGAACGCTTCGACGCCTTTCTGCGGACGGGCCGGCGGTTCTCCCTGTTGATCGGCCATCCAGGCATCCTCAACGCCGGATTGCGGGTGGCGGTTGGTACCCAGGCCGTCGCCCGCATCACCTTGCGGGTCATGGGCAACCTCGTGGACTCGGAGACGCCGGGCACGGCGGGAAGGGTGTTGGGCGCCGCCGACCGGATCCTGGCGCTGGCGGAGCCGTTGCTGAGGAGAACACGGGCCCGGCCGTGACTCAGAGGTCAGAGGACAGAGGACAGCGGTCGGGGGTCAGTGATCAGAGGGAGTTCGTGCGATCTGACGCAGTCCCGGCCCTAACTGGAAACTGGCCACTAACCACTGGCCACTACAAACCCGTTCCCCACTCCCAGCCTCCCAGGTAGTGGTATGGTCGGACGCGCCCAGGGAGGGGAAAATGGCGGGAATCACATTCGATGCGGTCGGCAAGATCTATGGCGGCGAGACCCGTGCGATTGCGGATGTGTCCATCGATATCACGGACGGCGAGTTCGTCGTGCTCGTGGGACCGTCCGGTTGCGGCAAGTCCACCCTGTTGCGGATGGTGGCCGGCCTTGAGGACATAACCGAGGGCAAGATCATGATCGGCGACCGGGTGGTCAACGATGTGGCCCCCAAGGACCGTGATATCGCCATGGTTTTCCAGAACTACGCCCTCTACCCGCACATGACGGTGCGGGACAACATGGCCTTCGGCCTGAAGCTGAGAAAGACCCCCAAGAAGGAGATCGAGGAACGGGTCGGCGAGGCGGCCCGCATCCTGGAGATCACCGACTACCTGGACCGCAAACCCAAGGCACTGTCCGGCGGCCAGCGGCAGCGGGTGGCTATGGGCCGGGCCATCGTGCGGGAACCGGCCGCCTTCCTGATGGACGAGCCCCTGTCCAATCTGGACGCCAAGCTACGGGTCCAGATGCGCTCGGAACTGGGCCTCCTGCATTCCCGGCTCGGTACCACCACCCTCTACGTCACCCACGACCAGGTGGAGGCCATGACCATGGGCGACCGGGTCGCTGTCCTGAAGGCGATCACGGACACCGAGTCCAACCTCCAGCAGATAGCGGCTCCGCGGGAACTCTATGACCGTCCCCGCAACCTGTTCGTGGCCGGCTTCATCGGCTCGCCCGCCATGAACTTCGTCTACGCGACGGTGGGCGCAGATGGAACCACCACCACGCTCGACTTCGGCGGCCACAGCCTGGCCGTGAACTCGGGCGCCCTTCCCGACGGAGTGGCCCAGCGGTCCGGACGCGAGATCGTGGTCGGGGTGCGACCGGAGGCCTTCGAGATCGGGTCGGCGGCAGGCGCCGGCGGAAGCGCCATGACCGTTACCTCCTCCCTAGTGGAACAACTCGGCTCCGAGGCCTACGTCCACTTCGCGGTGCCGGTCCGGCCCGTAGTCACCGCCGATATCGAGGCCTTGCTGGCCGAAGAGGGTACGGATGCCGCTGCGTTGGGCGACGAGACCAAGTTCACCGCCCGGGTCAACCCCGACCACGCTCCCCGGGTCGGACAGTCCACCGAGTTGGTGGTCGACACCACCAAGCTGCACTACTTCGATCCGGAAACGGGCGACACCCTGTAACCGGAGTTGACACTGCAGGGCCCCACCCGGAGCCCTCACTGCGGCCTTCTTCCTACCGAACATCTCCCGTGCGGC
>JAGWAN010000020.1:44436-83205 GCA_021296345.1 Acidimicrobiia bacterium
CACTATCCTCAAGTGAGGTCAGGTGGAGCATCAACCTGACTCTTGAAGGGAGGAGAAATGGCCCAGACGGGACTTGATAGTTACTTCAAGGTCTCTGAACGCGGATCGTCTGTAGGCACCGAGGTCCGGGCGGGAATCACCACTTTCTTGGTGATGGCCTACATCCTGTTCGTTAACGCGGACGTTCTCGGCGCCACCGGCCTCGATCCGGTGGCGGTTGCCGCCGGAACGGCCCTGGTGGCGGGGGTGCTCTCCATCGCCATGGGGGTGGTCGCCAACCATCCGATTGCGCTGGCGGCCGGGCTGGGAATCAACGCTGCCGTAGCGTTCGGCCTGGTACTGACCGACGGGCTCACTGCGGAAGGCGCCATGGGTGTGATCCTGTGGGAAGGCATCCTCGTCACCATCCTGGTCGTGCTCGGCCTGCGCGAGGCGGTGATGGCCGCTATACCCGACAGCCTGAAGTACTCCATCGGGGTGGGCATCGGCCTGTTCATCCTCTTCATCGGCCTGGTCAACGGAGGCCTGGTACGGAGCGGGGGCGCCATCGTGGAGTTCGTGTTCCCGAACTCGTATGCCGCCGGCACCACCCTGGTCGGGGTGCTGATCGCCCTCGTGCTGATGGCCCGTAAGGTGAAGGGTGCGATGATCATCACGATCGTCCTCACCACCATCGTGGCGTTGATCCTGAACGTGATCGACCTGCCGTCCACCTTCTCGGCCAGCGTCAGCTTCTCGACGATCGGTGCCGTGGACATGGGGAACGTGTTCGTTGAAATGGGCGCGCTAGCGGCCATTCTCACGATCTTCACGTTCATGCTGACCGACTTCTTCGACACGATGGGAACCGCCACCGCCATCTCCGAGCAAGCCGGACTGACCGATAAGGACGGTCACATTCCCAAGCTTCGCGAGCTGCTCTTGGTGGACTCCCTGGGCGCAGCACTGGGTGGACTGTGCGGGGTGAGCTCCAACACCAGCTACATCGAGAGCTCGGCGGGAGTAGCCGAGGGAGGGAAGACCGGACTGACGTCGGTGGTTACCGGCGTGCTGTTCCTGATCGCCATCGTCCTGTCGCCCCTGGCGCTGCTGGTACCCAGCCAGGCCACGGCTCCGGTTCTGATCCTGATCGGGTTCCTGATGGTTGGCCTGCTAAAGAAGATCGCCTTCACCGATCTGCAAGAAGGACTACCGGCGCTACTGGCCGTGATCCTGATGCCGCTGACCTACTCGATCACGGTGGGAATCGCGGCAGGGTTCGTGACGCATACCCTGATCAAGATCGTCAAGGGCAAGGCCGCCCAGGTCCATGTCCTGATGTGGATCGTCTCGGCGGCGTGCCTGATCTACTTCCTCCAGGACTGGCTCAACGCCACACTGACTCCGGCGTGCCGGCCATCCGGCGCCCTCTCCCCATTCCCGGCGGTCGGGTTATGACAGGCGAGGAAGGTGCAGGCATCCGGCGCGAGGAGCGTACGGATATGGAGAGGTTCGTCCGGGGGCTACCGAAGTCGGAGCTACATATCCATATCGAAGGCACCCTCGAGGCGCGGATGATGTTCGACCTGGCCCGACGTAACGCGGTGGACCTGCCTTACGGCTCGATCGAGGAGGTTGAGGCGGCTTACGCGTTCGCAGATCTGCAGTCCTTCCTCGACATCTACTACGAAGCCGCCGCGGTGCTCCGGAAGGAGTCGGACTTCGCCGATCTGATGTCCGCCTACCTGACCCGGGCGGCGGCGGACGGAGTGCGCCACGCCGAGGTCTTCTTCGACCCCCAGACCCACACCGAGCGGGGCGTTGACATCGGAACGGTGATCCGGGGATTCGTGAGCGCACAGGAAGACGCCGCACCTGACATCACCTCCACGCTGATCCTGTGCTTCCTGCGGCATCTGCCCGCCCAGGCTGCCGTCGAAACGTTGGAGGCGGCCCGGCCCCATCTCCAGCATGTCCAAGGCGTGGGTCTCGACTCGGGCGAGAAGGGCAACCCGCCGGAACTGTTCGCCGAGCCATACCGCATGGCGGTCGAGGCCGGGCTCATCCCGGTCGCCCACGCCGGCGAGGAAGGTCCGGCCGGATACATCCGCTCGGCTCTGGACGTCCTCGGCGCCCGGCGTATCGACCACGGGGTCAGGGCCTGGGACGACCCGGAACTGGTGGACCGGCTCGCCCGGGAGCGAGTACCCCTGACCATCTGCCCCCTATCTAACCAACGGCTCCAGGTATTCCCCGACCTCGGTCGGCACCCCCTCAAACGCTTCATGGACGCGGGCGTGCTGGTGACGGTGAACTCGGACGATCCTGCCTACTTCGGCGGCTACGTGGGCGACAACTACCTGGCGATCGCCGAAGCCCTAAGTCTGACCCGGGCAGACCTGGTCCGGCTCGCCAGGAACTCGATCGACGCCTCCTTCCTTCCCGATGACCGCAAGGCGGCCCTGCAGGATGAGATCACCGCCTATGTCCGCTCGTATCCGGCGAGCCCTTGATGAAGGGCGGACGCCGGCACTATCCTTAGCCCGCCCGCCGCGTCCGTCCGGGGCGTATATTTCCGTAGCGGGTTCGGTTCGGCGGTCACCCGCCCCATCCATGTGTCCGAGGAGTTGTCATGTCGAACGTCACACTGCGCGCCGAGACTGGTCGCGAAACCGGTACGAGAAGGTCCCGAAGGCTCCGGAACCGCGGCATGGTGCCCGCCACGTTCTACGGCCGGGGATCGGATGCCCTCTCGATAGCGGTCAGCGCCCGTGATCTTCGCTCGGCGTTGACCACGGGGTCCGGGCTCAACGCGGTGATCAACCTCCGGATCGGCGAGGAGACCCACACCTCCCTGGCCCGCCAGCTCCAACGCCATCCCACCCGGGGCGACATCATCCACCTGGACTTCCTCAAGATCTCCATCACTGACGAGGTCGAAGCCGTGGTGGCAATCGAGTTGGTTGGGGATCAGGCCGCGATCCGCGAGGGGGGCGGCATCCTCGAAACGATCGCCAACACGGTGAACGTGCGGGCGCTGGTGACCGCCATCCCGGAATCGATTCAGGCGGACATCTCCGGGCTGGGAGTCGGCGACACCCTTCGCGTGTCGGACCTTCCCGCTCCGAGCGGGGTCGAGTACCTCGACGACCCGGACCAACCGATCCTGGTGGTCAGCCTCCCGGCCATCGCCCTCACCGAAGAAGATGCGGAGGAGGAAGACCAGGATCTCGCGCTGGTTGGAGAGGATGGCGATGCGACGGAGGCCGGGCCCGAACAGGACGCCTGACAGCGGCGTACCGAAAAGTGTCCGCTGGCCCATGACCGGAGCCAGGACCCCAGGCCGAGGCGCGGCGTGCCAACCCATCCCCACTTTTTTCAGCATGCTCCTACCGGTCGGAGGCTCGTCCCGACCGTGAGGGTCAGCATGCCGGTGATCGTGGGGCTACACAACCCCGAGCCTACCTACTCCGGTACGCGCCACAATATCGGGGCCGAGGTGATCGCCGCCCTGGCGCGGCGCTCGGAGACCGGGCTGCGACGGGGACCGCGCCGGGTCCGGTGCCGGGTGGTCCGGGCGCGCATCGGAACCGAGTCCGCGTTGCTGGCACTCCCGAACGCTTCGATGAACGTTTCCGGGCCAACCGTGCGGGGATTACTCAGCTACTACAAGGTTGCGCCGCGGGATCTTCTGGTCATTCATGACGACATCGATCTGCCCTTCGGACGGCTCCGGCTCCGGTCGGGCCACGGCCACGGCGGCCACAACGGTGTGCGCTCGATAGTCGGATCGATCGGAACAACCGACTTCTGGCGTCTCAAGCTCGGCCTCGGGCGCCCGCCCGGGCGGATGGATCCGGCCGACTACGTTCTGAGCCGGTTCTCAGCGGCGGAAAGGGAGGAGGTCGACCATATGGTGGCCGATGCCGCGGATGTGGTGGAACGATTCCTGAACGATCCTGAGAGAGCCATGGAACTCGCCGGCGGCAGGCGGCCTTGATCCGGATGCTCGTATTGGCCGTTCCAACCATTCTCGACGGGGCAAGGAGGTAGTCACGTGCCGCGATTGGTCGGGGCCATCGACCAGGGGACCACGAGCACCCGCTTCATGGTCTTCGATCACGACGGTGCGGTAGTGGCATCCGCGCAGGAGGAGTTCGAGCAGATCTACCCCCGTCCCGGCTGGGTGGAGCACGACCCGGCGGAGATCCTCGACTCCGTGGAGAGCGTCGTCACCCGGGCCCTCTCGCAGGCGGGCCTGACCGCCCGGGATCTGGTGGCAGTGGGGATCACCAACCAGCGGGAGACCACTGTGGTCTGGGACCGCTCCACCGGCACGCCCCTGGCCAACGCAATCGTCTGGCAGGACACCAGGACATCCCGGCTCTGCCGGGAACTGGAGGGGGGTCAAGGCATGGATCGCTTCCGGCCCACTACGGGCCTTCCCCTCGCCACCTACTTCAGCGGACCGAAGGCCGGCTGGCTACTCGATCACGTGGACGGGCTCACGGAGCAGGCCGCCTCCGGACTGGCAGTGATGGGAACCATCGACTCCTGGCTGCTCTGGAACCTCACCGGCGGTACCGGGGGCGGCCGGCACGTTACCGACGTTTCCAACGCCTCCCGGACCATGCTGATGGACCTCGACACTCTGACCTGGAGCGACGAACTGCTCGCCGCCATGAGCATCCCACCCTCCATGATGGCCGAGATCGTTCCTTCCATCGGCCGGGTGGGGCTGGGAACCGGCGTCCTCGAGGGCGTTCCCATCTCCGCCATCCTGGGCGACCAGCACGCCGCCCTGTTCGGGCAGACGAGCTTCCGCCCGGGCGAGGCCAAGAACACGTACGGGACCGGCTGCTTCCTGCTGATGAATACCGGCGGCGCGATGATCCCCTCGACCCACGGCCTGCTCACCACGATCGGGTACCAGATCGCCGGCGAAGCGCCTGTCTACGCGCTGGAGGGCTCCGTCGCGATCGCCGGAGCGGTGGTGCAATGGCTACGCGACAACCTCCGCATGATCTCGACCGCCGCCGAGGTCGAGACCCTGGCCGCCTCGGTGGAGGACAACGGCGACGTGTACTTCGTACCCGCCTTCTCGGGCCTCTTCGCGCCGCATTGGCGCTCGGATGCCCGAGGAGTGATCACCGGCCTGACCCGGTATTCCACCCGAGCGCACATAGCCCGCGCCGCCCTGGAGGCGGTGGCCTACCAGACCCGGGAAGTGCTGGAGGCTATGCAGACCGACTCGGGCGTGACGCTCAAGGAACTCCGCGTCGACGGAGGCATGGTGGCGAACGACCTGCTGATGCAGTTCCAGGCCGACATCCTCGACGTTCCGGTGGTGCGCACCGGAACGGACGAGACCACCGCCCTCGGCGCCGCCTACGGGGCCGGGCTGGCCGAGGGGTTCTGGCGCGACCTCGACGACCTGCGCGCCCGATGGCGGGAAGCGAACCGGTGGTCGCCCCGCATGGCCACCGCGGAGCGGGAGATGCTGTACGCCGGATGGTCCAAGGCGCTGGAACGTTCACTGGAATGGGCGGGCTAGGAATCCGGCGCGCGGTGTAGTGTTGCCGCGGGGAGGTACTCCTATTTCGATCCCTGACCTGCTCGCGCTCTTCCGAGTATTGTGCGTTCCGGCCATCATCGGCTTGGTGCTGGCCACCGAGCACACCAGCGGTAGGTACCTCTTCGGCATCGCCGCAGTGCTGGTCGTCCTTGCCGGTCTCAGCGACTTCTTCGACGGCTACATCGCCCGGCGTCAGGGCATCACCTCCACAGTCGGCGCCTTCCTGGACACCACTGCCGACAAGATCCTGGTAAGCGGCGTGTTGATCGCCCTGATCTCGGTGGATCGGGCATCGGTGTGGGTCACCTTCATCATCATGACCCGCGAGTTCGTGGTGATGGCGATACGGAGCCTGGTCGCCATCGACGGAACCCTGGTTCCGGCGTCGGTGGCCGGCAAGGCCAAGGCCGCCGTCCAGTTCTTCGCGCTCGGGTTCGCAATGCTGCGGCTCCCGGACCCGTGGGGACCGCTCTACTTCGATGAGTACTGGATGTGGCTCGCCGGCGCGGTGACGATAGCGTCGGGCTGGGGCTACGCCGTCAAGTTCGGCGAAGCGATCCGCCAGGTCGGACGGACTACGGATCCGTGACCGTACTGGTCACCGGCGGCACGGGCGTGGTAGGACAGCCGGTGATCCGCCGGCTGGTGGAATCGGGCCGCAACGTACGGGGTCTGGCTCGCTCAGAGAAGGCGGCGTCGGTTCTGACAGGCCTGGGAGCCGTACCGTCACCCGGCGACATCGAGGACCCCGATTCCCTGGTCCGGGCCATGTCGGGTTGCGAGGTGGTGTACGACATCGCCGGTCTGGTGTCCTTCTGCCCTGATGATCCGGCCGCCCTGTACCGGATCAACGTCGAGGGCACCCGCAACGTGGTGAGGGCTGCCCGCCGGGCCGGGGTCAGGCGCCTGATCCACACTTCTACGGTGGCGGCTCTGGGAGAGAGGCCGGGAACGGTGGGGAACGAGTCCACCCGGCACACCGGCCGCTACTACAGCCACTATGCCCGATCCAAGCACCAGGGAGAGTTGGTGGCCCTTGCCGAAGCGGGGGACATGGAAGTGGTGGTGGTCAACCCTGCCTCTGTCCAGGGCGGCGGCCGGATAACCGGTACCGGCAACCTGCTGCTCCAGGCGGTGAACGGGCATCTCAGGTTCCTCGTGGACACCCCCATCTCGATAGTCGACACCGAGGATTGCGTCCGGGGCCACATCGCCGCCGAGCAGCGAGGAGTGGCCGGCCGACGCTACGTGCTGAGCGGATTCACCATCACCCTCCGCCAGGCTTGCGACCTGATCCGTGAGCTGACCGGTGGTCGCTACCCGATCCGGTTCATACCCAGGCCCCTGCTAGCGCCGCTGAGCCCCCTGGCCGATCTCATCGGGCGGCGGGTTCGATCGGTTCCCATCTGCCGGGAGACCATGCACCTGATGCGCTACGGCGCCCGGTATGACGGCTCCCAGGCCGCCCGGGAACTGGGATTGGAGTATCGATCCGCCCATGAGACCTTCGCCGGAGCACTCGACTCATTCCGGAAGGCCGGTCTCACCGAGGTCTAGTGGTCCGCGCTGCTGAACTTCCCGGTAGGTCTACTCGGCCGGATCTGCTCGGCGCGTACAATGACTCCGGTCGCCGCCATCGCGGAGTTCGTTCGCTGCCACGAAGAGTCTGATTGATGTATGAGTATCTCAGGTCCCATCGGATCCGCATCACGGGCGCGGCCCTTGCGGTAGCGCTGATCGCCGGAGCCTGTTCGAGCGATTCGGAATCCGAGCCGGCACCGACCGTGACTACAACCACGGTCGCTTCGACCACCACGGCGCCTACGACCACGACATCGCCCGCAACTACCACAACCACCACGTTGCCCGCGACTACCCCGACCGCCACCGTTGCCCAGACCGAGACCGGGCAGCCATCCGGCACTCTGGCAGATCTCTTTGTGGATGAGTCCACCACCTACCAGGATGTGATGGATCGGATCTCCGAGGACGAGAGGGCGTGCATCAAGGCGGCTTTCGGGGAAATGGTGTACACCATCCTGGTAACCAGGCCGGTTCTGACGGAGGACGCGGCGAGTGACCCCGATGCCGTAACCAGGCTGCTCTCCTGCCTGACTCAGGACAACGTCGTGATGGCCATGTTGGTGTACAGAGATGCTGCGGCCGGGAGGATCAACGAGGAGACCCGCAGGTGCGTTGTGCCCCTCGCCTTGCAGATTCCGGAGAGCTATTACGAGCACGCCGGGCTGGAGTGGGAAGGGGAACGCGTCTCCGCCAAGGAACTAGCCGAGATCAACTCCCAGCTCCTGCAGTGCTTCCCCGCCGAAGAGGTGGCGGCGTTGCAGTTCCGTATCTACCAGCAGGTGGTCGAGATGGTCCCCATGGTGTGGAGCGACGTCACCGAGGCGTTCACCGAGGCCGAAAGGGACTGCTTCCGCGAGCACATCGGCGATGACGAGTTCACCGCGATCCTGGACTCCCCGCTCCGAGGTGGCGGTGCGATGTCGGACCACGAGCTGCACGAGGCATGCTTCGGTCGGGACACCCCTGGGCGCCTGTACGCCGCCTTTGTGGGGATGCTGCTCGGGACGGACTTGACGGAAGAGTCCGCGATTTGCATGATCGATTTCGCCGCCGACCACGAGCATTACATCGACTACCTGCTGTTCACGCCGTATGAGGACAAGCTGGCACTCGAGGCGGAGACCCGCGCCGAGTTCCTCCAGGACGGATACCGGCTGCACTCGTGCTTCAACGATGACGAGTCGCAGCGGTGGAACAACCTCTACCTCGAAGCCTTCCAACGGAGCTAGGTGATAAGTCCCTAGTCGGTAGTCGATGGTCGGTAGTTTCTTTGTCGATGCTTAGCCCTGCGATCACGTAGTTCCTTATCTCAGAGCGCAATCGGCAGTCCGAGCCGGGTACGATGGTCAGTCGTGCGCGCACCCCTTTCCCCTTTCCTGGATCGTTGGCGCCACGACCACCTACCCCAACCTCCCGACCGGTTGGTGGTGCCGGTGGCAGCCCGAGCCATCACCGTCGGCGGGCTGGCCGGATCGGCCCGGGGGCCGGTCGTGGTGGTGGTTCCATCCGATCCGGAAGCCGAGGCCCTCGCCTCCGATCTCCGGCTGTTCACCGACGACGTGCTCCTGTTCCCATCCTGGGAGACCCTGCCCTTCGAGCACGTCTCCCCCAACCTGTCCACCATGGCCTCGCGGTCCGAGGTTCGGGACCGTCTGGCCGCCGGTCCTCGTGGCCTGGTGGTGATCGCTTCGGTGCGATCCGTGATCCAGCGGGTCAGCCGGTGCTCCACCGACCCGCTGGTGGTGAGATCGGGGACCGAGGTGGCGTTCGAGCCCCTCGTCAAACGCCTCGACGCCTACGGCTACGCCCGTACCGACCGGGTCGAGGCGAGAGGGGAGTTCGCCGTGCGGGGCGGCATCCTCGACGTCTTCCCGGCGCAGGCCGAACTCCCCGTCCGGCTCGACTTCTGGGGCGATCAGGTCGACGAGATCCGGGTGTTCTCGGTCGGGTCCCAGCGCTCCACCGATTCGGTGGACGAGCTGCGGGCCTATCCGGCCCGCGAGCTACGCCCCGACCCGAAGGTACGAGAAGCAGCCCGGGACCTCTACGACCGCCTCCCTTGGGCGGCGTCGATATGGGATCGCTTCGCGCAGGGGATCCGGTTCGCCGGGATGGAGTCCTGGCTCCCCTGGTTGGCCCCGCCCCGCTGCTTCCTGGATGAGATCCCGCCCCCGACCACCACGGTCCTCCTCGACCCGGTCCGGATCAGAGCCCGGGCAACAGACCTGGCCGAGGAGGAACAGGACCTGGCCGAGGCCCTCGCCGGGACCTGGGGCGAGAGCTTTCCGGTTGAACAGGACCGGCCGGCCCTGTTCCTCGATCTCGACGGCTCCCTTCCCGGAAAGGTGCTGGAGTGCCCTCCCCTGGCCGCCTCCCCGACCGACCGAGGCGTCACGGTTGGTCCCTGGGAGGCGCAACCGGGTGATCGAGAATCGGTCACTGCCGCGCTGCAACGCCTACGGATCGCCGGTACGGATGTGGTCCTGGCCATGGACGGTGGCCCGGCCGCCAACCGGGTGGCGGAGGTTCTGAGGGAGAACGGCCTGGACCTACCGGTAATCGAGCAGTTGGCCCGGCCGGTCCGTTCGGGAATCCTCGCGGAGGGCATCCACACCGGAGTCGTGCTTCCCTCCCTCAAGCTGGCCGTGCTGGGCGAGCGGGAGATACTGGGTCGCCGCCGAGCCCATCGGCGCCCCGTCACCCGCCGCCGGACGGCCTCCGGATACGAAGACCTCAAACCCGGCGACTACGTGGTCCATCGCCACCACGGGATCGGACGCTTCGACGGGCTGATCAGCCGGACCATCGCCGGGGTGGAGCGCGACTACCTCCTGATCGTCTACGCCAAGGACGACCGCCTGTACGTGCCCACCGACCAGCTGGCGGCGGTCCGCAAGTACACCGGCGGCGAATCCCCCCGTCTCAGCCGGATGGGGGGCCGCGACTGGGCGAACACCCGGAACAAGGTGCGGCGCGAAGCCTCGGTCCTGGCCGAGCACGTGGTAGCGGTCCACCGGGCCCGTGCCGCAGCCAAGGGCCACGCCTTCGCACCTGACACTCCTTGGCAGCGCGAGATAGAGGAGGCCTTCCCCTTCGAGGAGACCGCCGACCAGCTGACCGCTATCGAGGACGTCAAGAGGGACATGGAGTCCCCGCTCCCCATGGACCGCCTCATCTTCGGCGACGTGGGTTTCGGCAAGACCGAGGTCGCCCTGCGGGCCGCCTTCAAGGCCGTGGCGGACGGACACCAGGTGGCCATGCTCTGTCCCACCACACTCCTCGTCCAGCAGCATTTCCAGACCTTCTCGGAGCGCTTCGCCGCCTATCCCCTGCGGGTCGAGATGTTGAGCCGTTTCCTGACCGCCGCCCAGGCACGCAGGGTGGTGAACGATCTCGAGAGCGGGCAGGTGGACATCGTGATTGGTACCCACGGGTTGCTGTCCGACCGGGTGAGGTTCCGCAAGCTGGGCCTCCTCGTCGTGGATGAGGAGCATCGCTTCGGCGTCAAGGCCAAGGACCGCATCAAGGCTATGAGGACGGCTGTGGACGTGATCACGCTGACTGCCACGCCTATTCCACGGACGTTGGAGATGGCCCTCACCGGGATCCGGGATGTAAGCCACATCCTCACCCCACCGGAGGACCGGCACCCGATCCTCACCTTCGTGGGCCCCTACGACCCGAGGGTGGTGTCAGCGGCCATCCGTCGGGAGATGCTCCGCGACGGACAGGTCTTCTACGTCCACAACCGGGTGCGCTCGATCGACCACGCCGTGGCCCGGCTCCGGGAGCTGGTACCGAATGCCCGCTACGGGGTGGCCCACGGCCGGATGAACGAGGGGAACCTCGAACAGATGATGCTCGACTTCTGGGATCACCGCTACGACGTGCTGGTCGCCACCACCATCATCGAGTCGGGGCTCGACCTGCCCCAGGTCAACACCCTGATCGTGGAACGGGCCGACCAACTGGGCCTGGCCCAACTCCATCAGCTTCGGGGTCGGGTGGGACGGTCGGGAAGGCGAGCCTACGCCTACCTGTTCCATCCTGAGACCACGCTGTCCGAAACCGCCTACCGGCGCCTGGAAGCCGTGGGTGAATCCAGCGATCTCGGATCCGGGCTGCAGCTCGCGCTGCGCGACCTGGAGATCCGGGGAGCGGGTTCGGTCCTCGGAGAGGTGCAGTCGGGGCACATCGCGGCGGTGGGGTTCGACATGTACGTGGAACTGGTCTCGGAGGCGGTGGCCGAAAGGATGGGTAACGAGCCTGCCAGCGAGACCATCAGGGAAATCCGGATCGATCTGCCGGTCGACGCCCATCTGCCGGACGACTACGTATCCGATCAGCATGCCAGGCTCGAGGCATATCGCACCCTGGCAGTGGCCGTGTCCCAGGACGACGTGGCCGATGTGGCGCTGGAATGGCGGGACCGCTACGGCCCTCTCCCCGATGAGGCGGATCGCCTGCTCGACATGGCCCGCCTACGGGTGGAGGCGATCAGGGCGGGGATCGACGAGATCGTCCATCTCCGGGGAGAGGTCCGCCTCGGGCCTATTCGCCTCAGCCAATCACAGGAGATCCGCCTCGAGCGCCTGGCGCCGAAGGCCATCATGAACGCCACCCAGGGGAAACTGTTCCTACCCGTACCCGGGTACGTGGATGTCTTGCCCTTCCTGCTGACCTTTCTGACGAGAATGTGGCCCCCGCCCGCCGATCCGGTCGATGTCCCCGAGGCTTAGGTCTCCGGAGGCACGGCGTCCGGTCGGGCCCTCAGTGGTCTGCGTCAGGAGAATCAGGGCTACCATCGCTACCCGAACTCCGTGGGCGCCGGAACCGGATTGCGTCCGTAGGAAGGAGACAAGGTTGCGTAGTCTCATCACCGGACGCCGCGGGAGCCGGGCCCGTCCGGCCTTCCTCGCGCTCGTGTCGTTGGCAGCGGCTCTTCTCGCAGCGTGCGGGAGCACCGGCGAGGTAGCCACGGTTGACGGCGAACCGATCACCTTCGACGAGGTGGCCGCCCTGATCCCCGATGAGGGCGACACGGTCGACGTCTCCCGCTTCGCCAACTCGCTGATGCTGGTGGTGGCCGACCGGGTGATGTCCTCGCAAGCCGAGGAACATTTCGGAGTGGTCAGGACCGAGCAGCAGGTCGACGGCAAGCTCGGGGAACTGCTTCTTCAGACCGGCCTGTCCGCCGAGCAGATCTACGAGACGTACGGCCTGACCGAGACCTCTCTCCGTCTCATCGCAGCCCAGGAAGTCACGGCGGAACAGGTAGCTGCCGAGCTCCTGGCCGGCGCCGAACCGGCGACCGAAGAGGAACTGATGGCGATCTACGAGGCGTCGCTCCGTGACCTCAGCGAGGTCTGTGCCGCCCATATCCTCGTCGAGACCGAGGAGGAGGGCAACGCCACCTACGACCGCGCCATAGCCGGTGAGGACTTCGCAGCGCTGGCGATGGAGCTGTCAACCGGCCCGAGCGGCCCCAACGGCGGTGATCTGGGGTGCTCCTCCCCTGCCACCTACGTGGAGGAGTTCGCCGCCGCGACGCTCGAAGCGGAGGTGGGCGTCCCATTCGGACCGGTCCAGACGAGCTTCGGCTGGCACGTGATCCTGGTGAACGAGCGGACCGCTCCCGCCTTCGAGGATGTCAGGGACAGGCTGGCCGAGGACCTGCAGCTATCTGACGGCAACCGGCGATGGGTGGAGTGGCTGACCCGCGTCCTGGTAGAAGCGGAGGTCACCGTGGAGCCTGAGTACGGGACATGGACCACCGAGCCCAGCCCCAACATCATCCCGCCGGAATCCTGAGCGAAGTCCTGATCGTCGCCGGCCTCGGGCTCGGAGATCTCTCCCGGACTCCGGCCGGGGCCCGGGAGGCATTGCTCGATCCTGATCGCCGCGTGATCCTCCGTACCGGGCAGCACCCTGCCGCCGCCCAGCTCGCGCGGAGTCGGCAGGTGACGACCTGTGACGACCTCTATGACGCAGGCGAGACGTTCGAAGATGTGTACGAAGCCATCGTGTCGAGGGTGCTGGCGGCGGCGGAGACCAGCCCCGTAATTTACGCGACGCCTGGTAGCCCGCTCTACGGGGAACGCACTGTCGCCGAGTTGAGGAAGCGCTGCCGGGCCGCGGGCCGGCCGGTCGAATTGAGACACGCCCCCTCCTTCCTCGACGAGGTGTTCGCCGCCCTTGAGCTGGACCCCACCGAGCGGGGCTTCACCGTTCTGGACGGCCGGGACCTGCCCGATCCCCTGATGTTGCACCTGCCTACGGTGGTGTTCCAGGTCGACACCGGACCGGTGCTCGACGATGCGCTACGCCGGCTCGGAGGCACCCTCCCCGACGGCACCCCGGTGACCGTGATGTCCGACCTCGGCACCGAGAAGGCCCTGATCCGGACCTACCCGATCGAAGAAGTCCCCGCCGATGCGGCCGGTTCGCGCACCAGCCTGTTCCTCGACCCTCCCGAGACCGGCCTGGTCGGAGCCATCCGGGCGATGCGCCGGCTGAGGAGGGAGTGTCCGTGGGATCGGCGGCAGACGCACGACTCTCTCACGCCATACGCGGTGGAGGAAACCTTCGAGCTGCTGGAAGCGATCGGCCGGCTCCCTCACGGCGCCCCTGAAGGGAATGAGACCGACTACGTGACCTACCACGATGTGGAGGATGAGTTGGGCGATGTCCTCCTGCAGGTGATCTTCCACTCCAACCTGGCCTCGGAAGCGGGGGCGTTCGACATCGAAGACGTGGCCGAGACCCTCCGGCGCAAGCTGGTGCGCCGCCATCCCCACGTGTTCGGCACTGTCGAGGTCCGAGACGCCGAGGAGGTGATCGCCAACTGGGTGGAGATCAAAGCGGGCGAGAAACACCGTGAATCGCTCATGGACGGCGTGCCGGGCGCTCTGCCCGGACTGGACCGTGCTGTCAAGCTCCAGAAAAGAGCCGCTCGGGTGGGATTCGACTGGCCGGACGCCCGTTCGGTGGTGGCCGATGTGGAGGAGGAGATCGCCGAGTTGGTCGAGGTGATCGACGAGGGCGAGGAAGCCGACCCCGAGGATGCCTACCACGAGCTGGGCGACGTGCTGTTCGCGGTGGCCAACCTGGCCCGGCACCTCGGCGTGCCACCCGAACTGGCGCTGCGCAAGGCCGTCAACCGGTTCGAGAGCCGTTTCCGCCGCATGGAGGAACTCGACGACCTATCCGCCGCCGACCTGGACCGCCTCGACGCCCTCTGGGAACAGGCCAAACGAGAAGAACGCTCCTGAAAGTCCGGCCCACGCGGTTACGTGCACGCGAGTAATCCACGCGCGAGCCATCGTATTGGGTCGGGGTTGGGAGGTCGGATCGAGAGGGGCTGGGGGTCAGGGAGGCGCTCGGTTGATCTTAGCAAGTGCTCGGAGTAAGGAGAGGGCGTGGGGATCGGGGGGAGGTGGCCGGTAGCCGCAGGCTCGGCGGTTGGGCAGCAGGCGCCTCCGGCGGGGTGGTGACTGGGGGTCGATCCGCATGCCTCGGCGGTGCACGGCCACATGGTGGTGCCACCAGCACAGGGTGGTGAGGTTCTCGGACGAGTGGTCGCCGCCTCTGGATCGTTCGAGGATGTGGTGAACCTCCAACCGGTAGCTGGAGCTGCACCCGTCGATGGTGCATCCTCCGTCGCGGGCGAGGACAGCCCGCCGCATACCGGGCCGAATGGCGGAGGTGGATCCGTGACGGGTGATGTCCTGTCCCGCCACAGTGATAGCTTCGATCCGGCCCGAACATTGGATGAGGTCCACGGTGTCGGGACCCACCCGCCCTCCGGCCAGCACGGCGGCGCCCTGCTCGAAGCCCGACGCTTCGGCGACAGGGTTGTTGGCCACGACCATGAGCAAGGGCTCGCGCCGGCCGCGAGGTGGAGGTTCACCGGGCGCGGCTGCCGGGGAGACCATGGGGTGCTGGTCGAGTTCGTCCTGGCATAGGGTGGTGAGCGCCAGCGCTCTGCGCTGACCGGCATCGGGCCGGTCCTCTGCGGCCGGGACCAGTGTCTCGCCTCTGCGGTTGAGTGCTTCGCGGCATATCTCCGCCTCGAACGCTCCGAGGCGGCCGTTCATGCGTACATGTGAACCATCCAGGGAGGGCTGGAAAGCGACATACTGGCCCTCGAAGATCCGCCGCTCGTCCGCGCGGGTGATTTTCCGCATCTGCTGGACGACACGTCCGACCGAATCGGGGTCCAGGTCCCTGGTCCGGGCGATCTCCTCCGCCGACGCTCCGGCTTCCCGTAGCCGGGTCTCTTCCAGGACTCGAACGTAGGAAACCTCACCCTGACGTATACGTTCGATGTGGCTGTCGTCCAGTCGCTGGGCCAGGTACACCATGTCGCGGGCCGTGGAGCGATGCGCATCCATGCGTGACGCCACAAGATCGACCGGGTTGCCGTACCCGAGTCGCGCCGAGCTGTTGCTCCGCAGCATGCCCTTGACCCAAACGCAACTGGCCCCCTGGCCCGGCTGACTACGGCCTGCTCGCGGACCAGGGCCGCTTCGGCTTGGGCGTCCTCGACATCAGGATGTAGATGGCCGCCGCCGTTGACCAGGTGCCGGGCCCGGTCATAAGCCCGTTGTCGCTCCTTCTGGTAGCGAGTCATGAACAGGTCCGAGTGCGATCCTCGGACGTCGCCGGTGACCGCGGCGCCGGGTTCGACCGTGTCGCCCTCCGGGTAATCGAGTAGGTATTCGTACATATGTTCGCATGGTACGCCATACGTGTGACATAAACCAGCTGAAACCATGCCAATAAGTATGTAGCTATGGCTTCTTTCTGCAATTCTGTTGTGGAGGCCGCGCCAGCCATGGATGCCCGGAATTGGCGGCTTATCGTGATAAGTTAACGAGCCCAGCCTCGAGGGAGCACCGGTGGCCACGACCATCTCTACGGTCCGCGCTAGGCAGATTCTTGATTCACGCGGCAACCCGACCGTGGAGGCCGAGGTAGGCCTCACCGGTGGCGCCGTGGGACGGGCCGCCGTACCTTCCGGCGCCTCGACCGGAACCCTCGAAGCGGTCGAGCTGCGGGACGGGGACGCTCGCTACGCCGGAAAGGGCGTGACCCGAGCCGTATCGCACGTCAATGATATCCTGGGGCCCGCGGTGATCGGGCACGACGCCACCGAACAGCCGCTCCTCGACCAGATCATGATCGATCTCGACGCCACCGCCAACAAGGGGCGGATGGGGGCCAACGCCATCCTCGCTGTCTCCCTCGCCAGTGCCCGCGCCGCCGCAACGCAGCTGGAGATGCCCCTGTTCCGCTACCTGGGCGGTCCCTCCGCCCAGGACCTGCCCGTTCCCCTGCTCAACGTGCTCAACGGAGGCGCCCACGCCGCCAACCCGTTGGACATCCAGGAGTTCATGGTGGTTCCGGCCGGCCTGCCCTCGTTCTCCGCCGCTCTCCGAGCCGGCGTAGAGGTTTACCAGACACTCAAGAAGGTCCTATTTGCCCGGGGCCTGAGCACCAACGTGGGCGACGAGGGCGGGTTCGCGCCGAACCTGTCCGGCAGCCGGGAGGCTCTCGACCTGCTGATGACCGCGATCGAACGGGCCGGGTACCGACCGGGCGAAGAGATCGCGCTGGCTCTCGACGTGGCCGCCACCGAGTTCTACAGCGACGGCGCCTACCAGCTGGAGGGACGTTCCCTGGGAGCAACCGGCATGGTTGACTTCTACGAGGAACTGGTGGATACCTACCCGATCGTGTCCATCGAGGACGGCTTGTCAGAGGACGATTGGGAGGGGTGGTCCCTGCTGACCGAGGGGCTAGGGGACCGTTGCCAACTGGTTGGGGACGACATTTTCGTCACTAACCGCTTGATCCTGCGCCAAGGCATCGACCGCGGCGTAGCGAATGCCGTTCTCGTCAAGGTCAACCAGATCGGGTCGCTCTCCGAAACCCTCCACACCATGGAGATAGCTCGGGGCGCCGGCTACGGAAGGGTGGTATCGCACCGCTCCGGCGAGACCGAGGACACCTTCATCGCCCATCTGGCCGTGGCCACGAATGCCGGACAGATCAAGACCGGAGCGCCTGCCAGGTCGGAACGAACCGCCAAATACAACGAACTGCTCCGGATCGAGGAGCGGCTGGGGAGCCAGGCTCGCTACCCGGGCATGGCGCTCTACGGAGGCGGCTGACGGTGGAAGCCCGCCAGCGCCGCAGCGTCCTCCTCCCCCTCGTAATGCTGGGGATCGTGCTGGTTGCAGCGGTGGACGTGTTTCCGGTCCGCCAACTGATCGCGCTGAACGGAGAGGCAGAGGAGCTCCGCTTGCACCTGGCCGAGATCCAGGAGGAAAACACTGGGCTGGAGGCGGAGATAGAGAGGCTGCACTCCCCGACCGAGATCGAGCGCATCGCCCGAGCCGACTTCGGCTACGTGAATCCAGGTGAGACCAGCTACGTGGTCATCATGACCGACGAACCCTATGACCAGGACCAACCGCAGGGCGGATCGGACGAGTTGGTACCCGAGTCCGGCGGGTTCTGGGAGGCGTTCTGGGACTTCCTTACCGGCCGCGACATGAGCCATGGATGAGCGTCAGGTCGTAGCGGCACAGATCGGCCGGCCCTCGAGAGCGGAGATCACCACCCCATCCCGTTGCCATCTCGACCTTCCGGTCGTCGTCCGGGTGCCCCCGATACTGGAGGACGGCACACCCTTCCCGACCCTGTACTGGTTGACATGCCCGCTGGCGGTGCGGCGGATCAGCCGCATCGAGAGCGGCGGAGGGGTCAAAGCACTGGACCGGCGGGCGGACCGGGTCCCTACCTTCGGCGCCGCGCTGGAAGCGGCCCACGCCCGTTACGCCGCCGAGCGGGACGCCTTGCTGCCGGAGGGCGTGGAACCACAACCCCGGGGAGGAATAGCGGGCGCCACCAGCGGGGTCAAGTGCCTGCATGCCCACTACGCGGACACGCGGGCCGGCAACGCCAATCCGGTGGGAGAACTGGTATCTCCCTGGGTGGAGCCGCTCGACTGTCCGGTGCCCTGCGTGATCGAGGCCGAGGGCCGGGCCACCCGGAACACCCGCTGGGTCGAGCCCCGCTGAACGGACGGACCGGTGCGAGAATGGGCACCGGGAAGGCGCACGGATAGGCTGGAGCGAGGCGCGGCGCACCAGGAGCGGTCCCACAGGCATGCTTCGGCAAGCAGGGATCCGGAACCGGCAGGACCGATCGGAACGATGAGAGCCTCGCAGGATCCTCCCTACCCGCGCACCCGCTTGGCCCGGGTGACGAAATCGGTAGACGTGGCGGACTTAAACTCCGCTGCCCCTAAGGGGCGTGTGGGTTCGAATCCCACCCCGGGCACTGGGTTCCCCAACGCTTCTGTTGGTTCTGCAAACATCACCGTGGTCGGAGCACGTACAAGACGTTCGAGTACCGCAAACCAGCCCGCCTATTCGCCCTCACCGCGGCCATCTCGCACAGCCAATCCGACAAGCCCAGCCCCCTCCCTCATCGCATATGGCCACCAAGACCTGGGAGACAATCCTCTAGGGCCGGACAGCCGGGAGGTCCCCGCGCACAACACCTTCTGGTTCGCCTGGAGCCAGTTCCATCCCGAAACCGAGCTGTGGAACCGATCAACCCTCAGGAGGCCGCCGAAAGACGAGAATGGCTTGGCTCGCCGTCAGCTGACGAAGGATTGTGCCATCGCACGCCGGACCAACGGAAGGTTTCCCAACCGAGTCTGGGATGCGGACGGTCTACGTGCCGCTTACCACTCGCTGGACCGTTCGGCATGGGCGTGGTCGGGCAACCGGTAACTGAGACCGGCATCATCGTAGGCCGACGCCTCCATAAGGGTCGCGAAAGTCTGGAATCCAGACCTTCGGAACTTGGCCAGCACTCCCTTCATGCGCTGGTCGATCCGGTAGGTGAGCAAGGGGAACGGCGTTGCCCATGCCCTGGGGAACTTCAGATCGTCCGCGAGACTGTTGCCCACCAGCGCGCGGGAAATCGGGTAGATGACCCTCTTCACCAGCTTGCTCCGCTCTGCCGGATCAGTGATGTTCGCTACCAGAGGTGCAGAGTTGATCAGCGCATTGGTCATGACGATCGCGTCCATGGTCGGAGGAGGCTCGCAAAGGGAGCCGATCCGGTATAGATCCAGCGCGTGGCTCTCGTCGGTGAACAGGATGGTTTCCGGGATGCCCATGAGATAGCCGGCGTAACGCCAGACGTCATGGAAACCGGCCCGCTCCTCCGGGCTGTACCGCGCTCCCAGTGATTCCGAGTGCTTGACAGTGCGCGCGGCGAAGCACGCGACCGAGTAGCCCAGATGCGCGGCGCTGATCGGTACGCCCCACGCGTCGTGTTCCCATTCCGGCGTCTCTCCCAGCAGCCTCCGAATCTGCGCATGCACGAACCGGATGCGGACGGAGAGCTTCCACCCCTCGCCGAACCGTTCCAGCCCACCGGGCAGGAAGATCTCCATCTGATGGCGGTTGTTCTGCTTGAGGCGCCAGACGCCGTTGTCGAATATCCGGCCGGTCTGCACGAACGATTTGCTTATCAGCGTCGAGAAGCCGTCGATCAGCACACCCGTGACGAAAGCCGACAGGACGAAGACGGAGTTTCTCTGAAAGCCGCGGATGCCCGGCTGAAAGGCATCGCGATCGAGCCAGTCCGGGTCGGGTTGCGGCGCGTCAAAAAAGAAATAGCGCAGCGATCTCGGCGCGTTCCTGAGACCCTCGCGATCCTCCTCCATCCCCGCGTGAATGAACCGGTGGACCTGACGCTGGGGAATGGATGCCAAGTCCTCCACCACCGCGTCCATGACCGGATCGCCGATCTGGGTATGAGCGACGTAGTTGTCCGCAGCTTCCCGGTCGAGCGCCCGCGCTTTGGTGTAACCATCGACATAGGCAGATGGCAGAGAGGGGGCGTTCAACACGCCGGTTCACCCCGTCCGGACACGACCACCACCGGGTTGAACAACAACATGAACGCAAAGTGTTGAGCATCCACGTGTTGTCTCCTTTCCTTGTCACCCGCCTCGGCGCCGCGTGCTCGGCAAGAGAAGTATACGGCCTCCGGTGGATTTTGAGCCTGTTTGCCGGGAGTCGACCTAGCTAGCCTCGGTCTGGAGCCGGGTCAGGTCGCGTCCAGGGATGTGGTGTAGGAGAGGGGTTCAGCGTCGGCCCTCGTTGTCGGGTTCTCTTCTAGCTGACGTGGGTTCGGAGTGCGACCTCCTCGCTGAGTTGTTCGGGTTCGGGTTCGATGAGCCGGATTCCCCTATCTCCCGACCATCGACGGCGAGGAAGTCGTCCCAGAAGTCCGAGTCGTGCTCGGCCCAATGGCGATCCTCGCCGAGGCGCTCCGCCCGCTGTCGATCGGGAGGCGACCCGACGCAACCGCCTGGATATGAGGGTGCGGGATGCTGGAGCCCGATGCCGGCCAGAAGTTCCATCCCAGTACACCCTGGTCACGTGGCGACTGCACGTCGCGGAAGAACTCGCGCATGATGGCCAGCGCGTCGGAGACGGATTCGGGATAGATGTCGTTAGGCTCTACGAGCGACCGGTCGCCAATGGTGACCACGGGCGAATGCTCGTCGTACGGGTTCCAAGAGTTCCTGGGCAAAGATGTAGCCGGGATGACCGACGATGGCATTGTAGTAACTGAAGAACGAGTCGAAATCCACCGTCTTCCCCTGCTCGATCGAATCCCAAAAGTATCTTGTCGTCGCCGGATCACGCTGCTCGCAGGGTCGGTCACTGCCGTCCTGTGAGTATTGTGGGCCAAGTGTGGGATGCTCGGTATCAAATACCTATCTAACTGGGGTTACGCGGTTCTGAACGCTGCTGTCAGTGAAGGGCGTGTGGGTTGGCCAGTCCTACTCCGGGCACGATGAGCGGTCCACTCTCCGACATCACGGTCGTGGATCTCAGCCGGGTGCTGGCCGGCCCGTACGCCACCATGGTGCTGGCCGACCTGGGTGCCCGCGTCATCAAGGTCGAGCCGCCGGGCGGGGGTGATGACGCTCGCCGGTTCGGGCCCTTCGTGGGTGGGCGGAGCGTCTACTACGAGTCCCTCAACCGGGGCAAGACGGCCGTGATGCTCGACCTCAAGGACGATGCTCACCGGTTGCGGTTCGAGGCGCTGCTGGACGGTGCCGATGTGCTGGTCGAGAACTACCGTCCCGGGGCCCTGGAACGGCTCGGCTACGGATGGGATGAACTGTCGGCGCGCTGGCCCGGGTTGGTGTACGCGGCGGTCAGCGGGTTCGGCCACAGCGGACCCTACGCGGAACGCCCCGCCTACGACATGGGGGTGCAGGCGATGGGGGGTCTTATGAGCCTGACCGGCGTGGCGGGAGGCCCGCCGGTGCGGGTGGGAACATCGGTGGGAGATATCACCGCCGGGTTGTTCGCTGTGGCCGGCATTCTCAGCGCCCTTCACGACCGGAATCGAACCGGGCGGGGCCAGATGGTCGACATCGCCATGCTCGACTGCCAGGTGGCAATCCTGGAGAACGCCATCGCCCGGCATTCTGCGACCGGTGAGGTACCCGGTCCGCTGGGCGCCCGCCATCCGTCGATCACCCCCTTCGGCGTTTTCCGGGCCGCCAACCGCCCGATCGTGATCGCAGCCGGCAACAACGGCCTCTTCCGGAGGCTATGTGCCACGCTGGGTCGACCGGAGTGGGCCGACGATCTCCGGTTCCTCGACAACCACGCCCGGACCCGCCATGCCGATGAACTGGGAGACGAGATCGAGACCGTGTTGAGGGACGAGCAGGCCGAAGTCTGGTTGAAACGGCTGGAACGGGCCGGTGTTCCGAGTGGCCCGATCAACGACATCGCCGATGTGATGGCCGATCCGGCCGTGCGGGCTCGGAACATGATCGTCGGAGTCGACCTCCCTGACGGGACGAAACTGGAAATCGCCGGGAACCCGATCAAGCTCTCGGCCCATGAGGATCCCTCGACCCGCCCCGCCGCGCCGGACACCCTCGATGGGCCGTGAGCCCGCGGGGTGCCGGATGGACAGCGAGCCGGCGGAGCCCGTGCCTATCGTTGGAGCCGGGACCGATCCGGACGGCCGGAAGTCTCCCCCATCCGCTCCGAAGCGCAAGGATTGCCGGCAGGCTGAGCCGCGGTAGGTCGGCGGAGCAAACTGAGCAAACGACAGCAAGGACGCCGCATGGACCGATCTCGTCCCACCTTCAACCGCCGGGTCCGAGCGACCGTGACGTCGCCGGTGAGCGAGGTGCGGGCCTGGGTGGCGAATAGCAACTCCGACCACGGCTACTCGCTGCTTGACGTATCGCAAGCCGTCCCCGGCTATCCACCCCCTACCGGCCTGACCGAGCACCTATTCCGGCTGGATCCGGCCGAGGTCTCGCGATACGGACCCGTCCTGGGTGACCCGGAGCTGCGGGGTGCCCTGGCGTCCGACCTCTCGGCTACCTACCGGGGGCCGGTGCGACCCGACCAGGTGGCCATCACGGCCGGCGCCAACCAGGCCTTCTGCCTGGCGTTGGCGGTCCTGTGCGAGCCCGGTGACCGGATCATCCTGCCCGTTCCCTACTACTTCAACCACGACATGTGGCTGAGCATCTGCGGCGTGAAACCGGACTACCTGGCCTGCTCGGACGGGATGCTTCCCTCGGCGGAGGCCGCCGCTTCCTTGATCGACGAGCGCACCCGGGCCATCGTTCTGGTCACCCCCAACAACCCAACCGGGGCGGTGTATCCCCCCGATCTCATATCCCGGTTCGCCCGTTTGGCGACCGACCGGCGGCTGTACCTGATCCTCGACGAGACCTACCGGGACTTCCGGACCACCACCGAGCCCGCGCACGGCCTGTTCGAGGATCCCGACTGGGACCGGTCCGTCATCCATATCCAGAGTTTCTCGAAGGTGTACTCGATCCCGGGTTTCCGGGTGGGTGGGATGGCGGCCTCCCCCGAGATACTCCATGAGGTGGACAAGGCGGCCGACTGCCTCACGATCTGCCCCAACCGGATCGGCCAGGAGGCCGCCAGGTACGGGCTGGCGCACCTCGAGCCGTGGGTGGAGTCCAATCGCCACACCCTGAACCGGAGGGTCGAGAGATTCGTGGCGGCCATGGAGGACGGCCCCTATTCGGTGGTTTCGGCCGGGGGTTACTTCGCGTACGTCCGGCACCCGTTCGATGCAATGGGAAGCAAGGAGGTGGCGAGACGGCTGTTCGACCGGCTCGGAGTCCTGTCGTTGGCAGGCGAGATGTTCGGCCCCGGCCAGGACCGCTACCTGCGGCTGGCCTTCGCCAACCTGGAAGACCACCAGGTCAACGAGCTGGCCCGGAGGCTGATCGCCGACACCGAAAGTCGGTAGGGCTCGACAGACTTCTCCCGGCTGACCGGGCGTTACTCGCCATCCCCCAGGGCGATGGCGAACACCAGGGCCTGGCTATCGGTATGGGTGATCGTTATCTCGACCCTGGTGACCTCGAGCGAATCGGCGCGTGCGGCGCCGGTGCCGGTCAGGTTCACTTCCGGCTTGCCTCCGCCCGTGATCTCCACATCGCGCCAGCGCACCATGCGGTATCCGGTACCGAGCGCCTTCATCACCGCTTCCTTGCCTGCGAAACGAGCGGCGTACCGGCGGGCCGGATTGGAGAACCGCTCGGCATATGCCTGCTCGTGAGGCGTGAAGCACCGTTGCGCGAAGCGTGGATAGCGAGCGAGGACCCGTTCGATCCGATCGATCTCGGCCAAGTCCACGCCCAACCCGATAATCCGCATGAGGCGCAAGATTAGGAGGGTGTTGAGCGTCCGGGTGTGAATGCCACCACCCGTATGTCCGGCGGGGAGCCTTCCGGCAAGCTCCCGGAGAGGCCGTTTCCGCCCACGGCGACTGAGCGGGCGCTACTCGACCGTGACGCTCTTCGCCAGGTTCCGCGGCTGGTCGATATCCCGGCCTAGACGGCGGGCTACGAAGTAGGCGAGCAGCTGGAGGGGTATCGCGGCCAGGATCGGGGAGAAGAGGTCGGTGGTCCGAGGGATCCGCAGCACATGGTCGGCAACCGTTCCTATCTCCTCGTCGTCTTCATAGGCGACCGCGATGACCAGGCCGCGGCGGGCCTTGACCTCCTGGAGGCCGAGCATGGCCTTGCTGTGCACGTCCTGCTGGGTGACCACCGCTACCACCGGGGTGCCTTCCGAGATCAGGGCTAGCGTCCCGTGCTTAAGCTCGCCGGCCGGCATCGCCTCGGCATGGATGTAGGAGATCTCCTTCAGCTTGAGCGCGCCCTCCATGGCCGAGGCGAGGTCAAGGCCCCGACCGATGAAGTAGGCGTCGCGGGATAATGCCAGGACGTCCGCCAGGCGGGCGACTTTCTCCATGTCCTCCAGCACGCGGGCCGCCTTGCCGGGAAGCGTCCGCAATTCGGCCACCAGCTCGCTCTCCGACGTCGGGGAGAGCATGCCCCGCCTGCGGCCGAGCTCCAGGGCCAGCAGGCTCTCCCCCACCAGCATCGCCACGTACGCCTTGGTCGAAGCAACCGAGATCTCGGGACCGGCCCATGTGTACAGGACATCGTCCGCCTCCCGGGCCAGACTCGATCCGACCACGTTGGTCAAGGCCAGCAGGCGGGACCCGTGCCCGCGGGCCAGGCGGGCGGCGGCCACCGTGTCGGCGGTCTCTCCCGATTGGCTGATGGCCAGAGTCAGGGATCTGTCGCGGAACAGCGGTTTGCCGTAGCGGAGTTCGTGGGCGAAGGCGACCTCGCCGGGGATGCCGGCCAGCTGCTCGAACAGGACCCGGCCCACTAAGCCGGCGTGATAAGCGGTGCCACAGGCGGTGATCCAGATCCGGTCGATCGCCGCCGGATCCCGATCCGACCATTCCAGGCCCTCCATCGCCACCTGTTCACCCCCGTCCGCGCTCGGCCGGATCCGCGCCCCCAGGGTCCGGGAGATCACGTCGGGTTGCTCGTGAATCTCCTTGAGCATGAAGTGGTCGAATCCTCCCTTTCTCACCGAATCGGTCTCCCATTCGGCGGTGAACGGTTGCTTCCGGACAGGACTGCCGGTGATGGTTTCGAGCGTGGCGCCGTCGCTGGTGACGGTGGCGATCTCCCCGTCCTCCACCAGCAGGAACTCCCGGGTGTACTCGAGTACCGCCGGGATGTCAGATGCCAGAAAGTTCTCCCCCTCGCCTAGGCCCACTACTAGCGGGCTGATCATGCGGGCCGCCACGATGCGATCAGGCTGGTGGGAGGTCATCGCCACCAGCGCGTAGGCGCCGTGCGCCTGGCGGATGGCCCGGCGGACCGCCTCGGTCAGGTCTCCGTCAAAGGCGAGGGCCACCAGATGGGCCAGAACCTCGGAGTCCGTGTCGGACCGGAAGGCAACCCCACCGGCTTCGAGCCGGTCTCGGAGTGGCCGGAAGTTCTCCACTATCCCGTTGTGCACGACCACGAAATCGCCGGTCGCGTCGCAGTGGGGATGGGCGTTGCGGTCTGATGGAACCCCGTGGGTTGCCCACCGGGTGTGTCCTATGCCGGCGTGACCACCAAGGGGAGACCGATCCACACGTCCGATAAGCCGGGCGAGCTTCCCCTCCGCCTTGGCGATGGCCACCTTCCCCCGGCCGGCGACCGCTAACCCGGCGGAGTCGTATCCCCGGTACTCGAGCCGGGCCAGGCCGTGCATCAGAACGTCCTGCGCCTGGCGTGGACCCACATAGCCGACGATTCCGCACATCTTCGCCTCCCAACCTCGGGTCTGCCTGCGACCGATGCCGGACCCGCAATGGTTGCTGGGCGAAGCATTCGCTCGTGTCCTCGGTCAGGACACGGGCGGTAGCAATCGCCGGGCGGCGTGTGCGGCCAGATGTGCCGGACGGCCCGAGGACCGCATCCCCCCGGCCGGACCCGGGAAGGGGCGCGCCACGTGCCGCTCACACGCTTCCACCCCGGCCCGGTCTCTGTCACCCCGGTTGCCCGTGGCCTTTCGTCCGAACCGTCACGACCGTGGAAGGGCCGAGAGGGCATCCGCCGAATGCTCGATGATCCCTCTTCCTCGTCACCCCGGATCGGCGAGCCGATGGCCGGGGCCTGGCGCTTGAAGATACGGTTGTCCGTGATCGGTTGTCGGATCCAGGTTAGCCCCGATCCTCGGTACCGGCGCGGACCGTCCGGTACCGATCCAAGGCTATGTACGGCCGAGTTCCTGCCTGACCACTGCCGCCAGCCGGTGGGCGATCGAATCGGCGGTTTCCGCTCTGGAGGCCTCCACCATCACCCGGACCACGGGCTCGGTTCCCGATGCCCGGACCAAGACCCGCCCATCGTCTCCGAGCTCGGCTTCGGCCGCGACGATCGCCTCATCGACACCACTCGCCCGGTCCAGATCCCGGGATCGGACCGCCAGGTTGACCAGCACCTGGGGGAACTCGGTCATCGCCTCCCGTCGCAGGTCAGCGAGCCGGCGCTGCTCCCGAACCACCACCTCCAGGAGTCGCAGGGCGGTGAGAAGGCCGTCGCCGGTCGTCCCCCGGTCGAGTTGGATGACGTGGCCTGACTGTTCCCCGCCGAGCACCGCGCCGTGCTCACGCATCGCAGCCAGGACGTAGCGATCACCGACCTGTGTCTCCAACAACTCGATCCCCGCCTCCCGCATGGACCTGCGGAATCCCAGGTTGGACATCACCGTGGTTACCACCGTGTTACCGGCCAACTCCCCCCGGCGTTTGAGGTGGAGGGCGATGATGGCCATGGTCACGTCGCCGTTGACGACATGACCGTCCTCATCGACGGCGATGAGACGGTCGGCGTCGCCGTCGAAGCACAACCCGATCCGGTCGCCAACGCCGGTCTCCGAAACCAGGCGCTCGGGCGAGGTGGCGCCGCAGCCGTCGTTGATGTTCATACCGTCGGGATCATCGAAGAAGGTCACCACGTCAGCGCCGAGCGACCCGAATAGCTCGGGAGCGGCCCGATGAGCGGCACCGTTGGCACAATCGAGGGCTAGGCGCAACCCCTGCAGCGATCGAGGGGCATGGGAACGTATAGCGGCCAGGTACCGGTCCGTTGCGTCCGGCAGAGCACGACCGGTGCCGACCCCCGCTCCGGTGGACCTACGCCAGGGCGCCCCCAGGGCCAGCCGGGCCTCGATATCAGCCTCCCGCTCGTCATCGAGCTTGAAACCGTCGGCATCGAGAAACTTGATCCCGTTGTCCTGCGCCGGATTGTGCGAGGCCGATACCATCACTCCCAGATCGGCGCCGAGTTCGGCCACGAGGGCGGAAACCCCACCTATCGGAATCACGCCCGCGTCGAGAGTGTCAACGCCAACCGAATTGAATCCGGCCTGGAGAGCGGCGACCAGCATCGGACCGGAGCGGCGGGTGTCACGGCCCACCACCACCGTGCCGCCTCCGGCCAGATCGCCGGCGGCGCGGGCCAGGCCCATCACGAGATCAACATCGAGGTCCGAGTTGGCTACCCCCCGCACGCCGTCCGTACCGAACAGCCGGCGGGAAGGCGAGGGGTTACCAGCCAAGATCGAGTGCGTCGGTGGGTGCGGTGTGGATGGCTGGGAAAACCCCCGACAGGTCACTAGCCGATGGCCGGACCCCGCAGGATCCGTGCTGCGGCACCCTCCTACCGCTTGGTGTACTGCGGCGCCCGCCGAGCCTTGCGGAGACCGTACTTCTTCCGTTCCACGACCCGAGCATCCCTGGTGAGCAGCCCGGCGCGCTTGAGGTCGTGGCGGAGGCTCGGATCCAGGTTGACCAGGCTACGGGCGATGCCGAGGCGAAGGGCATCGGCCTGGCCGTTCACACCGCCACCGTGTAGCTTGGCCACGATGTCGTAGCGGCCCTCCGCGTTGGCGACCCGGAGCGGTTCCAGCACCCGCATGCGGCGAGCCATGGTGGGAAAGTACCGCTCCAGAGACCGCCCGTTGAGGGTGAACACGCCGGTACCGTTGTAAAGGCGCACCTGGGCAACCGATTCCTTGCGGCGCCCGGTGGCCTGGGCCACGGCTCGGACCATCAGAAACTCACCTTCCTTATCGCGAGGTCGAGAACCTCCGGAGATTGGGCCTTGTGAGGATGATCCGGACCCGTGTAGACCTTGAGCTTGCGGATCATCCGGCGACCCAGCTTGGTCTTGGGGAGCATACCCCGGACTGCCCGTTCGATGACCGCCTCGGGCCTACGCTCGATCAGGCTCTCGAACGATTCCTCCTTGAGCCCGCCCGGGTAACCGGAGTGCCGGTAGTAGATCTTGTTCTGGCTGTTGGTGGACGTGACCACCACCTTCTCCGCATTGACGACCACCACGAAGTCGCCGCCATCCATGTGGGGAGCGTAGGTGGGCTTGTGCTTGCCGGCCAGAAGCGGCGCGAGGCGCGACGCGAGACGCCCGAGCGGCACGTCGGCGGCGTCGACCAGCAACCAGCGCCGGCTGATGTGGTCGGGCTTGGGCGTGTACGTGGTTTGTCGCTTCACCATCGTCGCTCGATTGCGGATCGGAAACAGGACGAAGACCGGGGAGCCGCGGCGGCGGCCGTGACTACCGGCAGCCCCCGGGAACAGCGATCGGTCCACGCTGATACCACGCCGGGACCGAAATGTGCGCACCGGCGGGCCGCCGGATTGTAGCGAGACCGGCAGCCGGTTGCCAGCCGCCGGGCGGCGGGCCACTCAATAGTCCACCTGCCACAGGACCAGGCCGTGGGGCGGAGCAGCCCCCCGGGCCCTATTCCTGTCCTTGGCATCGAGGATCAGGGGGGTGGTACCGGGTTCGATCCGTCCCCTACCCACGTCCACCGATAAGGCAACGATGGACCGGACCATCTGGTGGCAGAACGCCGTTCCTGCGATCTCCAGCTCGAGGATGCTGTCGGACCGGGCGGACCAGCCGGCCGAAAGAACGGTGCGAACGGTCGAAGCGCCTTCCCTACGGCGGCAGAAGGAGGCGAAGTCGTGCTCGCCGACCAGGTAACCGACCGCCCGGTTCATCGCCTCAAGATCGAGGGGCTCCCTGACGTGCCACGAGGTTGCGCGGCGGAGCGGGTCGGGAAACGGACTGTTGAGAACACGATACCGGTAGGTGCGGCGGGTGGCGGAGAAGCGGGCCGAGAAATCTTCGGGCACTCGCGCCGCGGCGTAGACCACGATCTCGGGCCCCAGGAGCTTGGTGAGCGAGCGAGCCAGCCGGTCTGGATCGACCAGCTTCCCAGTGGAAAACGACACCACCTGATGGCAGGCGTGGACTCCGGCATCGGTACGCCCGGCCACGACCGTGTCGACCGGCTCGAGAACGCGAGCCAGGACGGCCTCCAACTCACCCTGAACGGTGCGCACGGTGGGTTGCCGGGCATAACCGTGGAATCCTGATCCGTCATAGGAGAGATCGAGACGGTAGATCGGCATCCGGGGACTCAGTGGTCTGACTGCGAAACAGCCTGACCATTCCACAGGCAGACCATTAGAAGAGAATGATCGACAGGTACCAGCCGAGCAGGCCGGTGGCGGCAACGAAGCTGTTCTCGGGATGATCGAACTCGAACTGGGCACGGGCCACGGTACGGAGCGCGAGGAAGAACCACACGGCCGTGATCAGCAGCGCTACCAACCAGAGCGGGCCCGGCCGGCCGGTCAGGACCAACGGGAAGAAGGCGACATTGGCGAAGCCGACCATCCTGAAGGTGGCTCGGGGGTTTCCGTGGCGCTTGAAGATGTATACCGAGGCCGCCCACACCGCGGCGGTTACCAGGCCGGCCCGGAGAATGCTGGCAAGGACAGCGAACGCAGCGGCGACCAGCGAGAACGCCCCTACCTGCGGAATTCTCCCGACCTGCGGTAGTAACCCGGCGATGATGATCATCACCACCGCGTTGCCGGTTGCGTAGTTGTCGAATAGCAGCGACTCGTAGAAGGACCGATCGAGGCGGCCGGCGCGAATCATCTGGGAAAGCATGTCGTCCTTGAGGTTACGGCCTCCAGGGAGAAGAAGGCCAACGAACGGTGTTCGAGGCGCCCCACGACCTGCATGCTTGGCTCAGTGCGGCCATTTACGGTTGGTCCGGCAGGGATGACCCCGGTCACTGGACACCGGGCCAAGATAGCCCGATCTCTTTCAGTGGGCTCCCTCCCCCGGCGCGCCGGCGGAGGTATTCGGTTACCAGCCACCCAGTGACGAGACCGCTCAGGACGGCCACCGCGATGACCGGGATGCGAAAGCTACCGGTCCGGTCGATCCACCAGCCGGCTAGGGCGATACCCGACATGGCGCACCAGGCCGCGGCCGTCAGACCACCTGAGAAGGCCCGCACCGCCAGCCGCGGTTCCAAACCCTGGCCGGCCAGGTGGCCCAGTAGCCCCCATATCGGGTAGTTGAAGAACCCGAATCCCACGGCCGCCACCATCAGGCCCGCGTACGACCAGGTCAGCACGAGAACAATGAGGCTGGTGGCGAAGACGAGGGAGATTACTCCCATGACCAGCACGGGCGATACCCGATCCGACCAGGCGCCCATGACCACGGCCGCCATCAGTCCGACCGACGATGCGATCCACCAGAGCGTGGCCACCGCTAACGGCGACACCCCGAACTCGTCCACCGCCGTGGCCGACATGTAGCTGACGAACGTGAAGCCGCCGACGCCGGCCGCGATGCTGAGCAGGACCACGATCCGACCGCTCCGGACTGCCCAGGTATCTCTCCATCCCCGTCTCCGCACGGCTGTCCGGGCAAGGCAGGGATTCGAGGCGGGAGTACGGGGTAGCAGCGCCAGGACGGCCAGCGCAGCCGCCACTGACACCGCAGTTGTGATCACGAAGGCCAGCCTCCATTCGTCCTGTCCGGCGAGGAAGAGCGCGAACGCACCATTGATACCGCCTCCGACTCCGGCACCCGAGCCCGCCACCACCATGACCCGACCACGGGAGGAAGGCTTCACCACGCGGGCGATGAGGCGTACCGACGCCGACCAGCTGATCGGCGCGAGCAGACTGATGAGCACGACCGACCCGGCCAGAGCGACCGGCGTCCTGGCCCACACCGCCACCAGGAACCCGACCACGCAGACCGACAGCGCGGCCAGAATGATTCCCCGTAACGGGAACACATCCACGACCCTGACTCCCACAGCGGCGCCCAGACCGTAAGCGAGAAGTCCTGAGGACACGGCCAGACCGAGGGTGCCGTAGCCGGACCCGAAACTTTCCCCGATGCGCGGGAGGAGGGCGGGAACCAGACCGTTGCCGAAACCGTGGGTGACCATGATCACTGCACAGAAGACGACCGCTGCCCTGCCCGGCCCGATTAACTCCTCAGGCGCGTGGCTCGGGGCGCCGGCGCCGCCCTCGGTCGTCAATCCTGGCTCTCCGGAGAATCTCGTCAATGGGCGTCACGGCTAGATCGCCGACCTCCTGAACGTACTCGTATCCGAACCGTCCCTTGATACAGAGGTGTCCGGAAGTGACCGAGTGGTCCATCGGCGAGGTGACTTTCACGATCCGGTTGTCCTGGACGTGGAGGTCTAGGTTGCAACCGACCCCGCAGTACGAGCAGATGGTGCGCGTAACGGTCTGGGAATCCTCCTCCCACATGCCTGCCTGGCGCAGCTCGTACTCGCTGCGGAACATGAGGGCGCCGGTGGGACACACGCCTATGCAGTTTCCGCAGAATACGCAGGCCGAGTCGGTCAGTCCGGTGTCGAATTCGGTCGAGATGCGGGCGTCGAAGCCGCGGCCGGCCACCGCGATGGCGAAGGTGTTCTGGGCGTCCTCCCCGCAGGCCTCCACGCACTTGTAGCAGAGGATGCACCGGGAGTAGTCCCGCACGTAGAGCTCGTTGTCCACCTTGACCGGCTGGTGAACGGTCTCGGCTACGGTCCCCGGCCCGATCTGGTGATGGCCCGCCTTACGCCGGTCGCGGTCGACGGCCGGATCAGCGGGCGGGCCGTAGCGGTCGGGATCGCAGCCGTAACGGTCCATCCACGCCACCGTCTCCTCGTCGACCAGGCCCAAGTCGACCGTGGACGCCAGGAACTCGTAGACCATCTTGCGGGAGTGGCGCACCCTATCGCTGTCGGTGGCCACCTCCATTCCGTCCTCGGCCGGGCGGCTGCAAGAGGGCACCAGCGTGCGGTTGCCCTCCACCTCCACCACGCATACCCGGCAGACGTTGACCGGGGTCAGGTTGTCCAGGTAGCAGAGGGTGGGCTGGTCGTTGCCCAGGGCCCGGCATGCGTCGAGGATGGTCGATCCGTCCGGGACCTTAACGGTGGTCCCGTCGACAGCGAGCGTGACTTCAGCCACGAGATCGCTCCAGCAGGCCCAGATCGATGACCGACCGGATCGCAGTCGACGCAGTGTGCCCCAGCCCGCAGATCGAGGCGTCCATCATCACCCGGGCGACCTCCTCGAACAGATCCTCGTCCAGCGGCTCGCCACCGTGGGGGCGAGCCAGCAACTCCTCCTGGCGAACGGTACCGACCCGGCAGGGTACACACTGGCCGCAGGACTCGTCCCGGAAGAAGCGGGCGATCCGCCTGCTTATGTCCGGGAAGTCGGTACGGTCGTCGAACACCAGGACCACGCCGGAACCGAGAGTGGCTTGGCGAGATCGGGCATCCTCGAAGGTCAGCGGCATGTCGAGATGGTCCTCACCCACGAACAGGCCGGCCGCGCCACCGAGCATCACCGCGCCTATCCGGCCGTTTCCGGTCACGCCCCCGGCCAGGTCTATCAGCTCTCCCAATGTCGTGCCGAACTCCACCTCGTACACGCCGGGCCGCGCCACGGCGCCCGCCAGGCAAAACAACTTCGGCCCGGTCGACTCCCCGGTTCCGATCTCCGCGAACGCGGCTCCGCCCTCGAGCACTATGTCGAGCACGTTGATCAGGGTTTCGACGTTGTTGATCACCGTGGGGCGTCCGAACAGGCCCACCTGGGTCGGAAAGGGGGGCTTGTTGCGCGGCTCCCCCCGCTTACCCTCGATCGAGTTCATCAGAGCGGTCTCCTCACCGCAGATGTACGCGCCTCCACCGCGCCGGATCTCGATCTCGAACGCGCGGCCCGAACCGGCCACGTTCGCGCCGAGCAGGCCCTCTGCCCGGGCGCTGTCGATGGCGTTCTGGAGACGGGACTGGGCCAAGGGGTATTCGGCGCGTATGTACAGGTAACCGCGCTCGGCCCCGACGGTCAGGCCGGCGATGGTCATCGACTCGATCACCGCGAAGGGGTCACCCTCCATCAGCGCCCGGTCCTTGAAGGTGCCCGGTTCCGATTCATCGGCGTTACAGATCAGGTAGTGCGGCATGTCGGGTGACCGGGCCACCGCCTCCCACTTGATCCCCATCGGGAAAGCGGCACCCCCACGGCCCCGGAGGCCGGATGCCTTGATCTGGGTAAGAACCCGATCCGGCCCGATCTCGACGGCTCGGGCCAGAGCCTGGTAACCGCCGACGTCCCGGTAGCCCTCCAGGGAGGTCGGATCGACCGTGCCAATGCGCTTGAGCAAGCGCAACGACGGATCGCCTGCCTGCGGCGCGATGGGAGGGACTTCCTCGATGGACCCGCCTGCCAGCACCTCCACGACCCGGTCGTGGGTAGCGCCGACCAGCACGGTGTCCTCCTCGCCGGCCCGCTGGAAGAAGACGGCCGGGGCCTGGTCGCACTGACCCAGGCACGGACTGGGATGCGCATCGGGGCGCCCTTCCAGGTCGGCCAGGATCCCGGCACCGCCCATGGTCCGGCAGGCCACGTCGTCACACACATGAGCCACCCGAGTCGGTCGTTCCTCCAAAGACAGCAGGGCGTAGAAGCCGGCCACGCCGTACGCCTCCGCGGGGGGGACGAGAAGCCGCTCGCAGATGTAGTTGAGCGCCCCTGTGCTAACCCATCCGACCGCGTCGTTCACCGCGTGGAGCGCCGGGAGCAATAGATGGCGGCTCTCCACCGAATGGCGATAGCCACCGAACACCACGCGCCGGTCGGCCGGTTGCGTAGGCTCGCCGTCCCCGGACGGGGAGGGAGGTCCTAGCAACGCATCCACAGCAAACCGCTCCGCTGCGGTTGGCTCGGCGGACATGAGTCGCAGGTCGATGGGAGTTCTCCTAGAAGGTTGCCGGGAATCCCCTTACATGGGGATGGCGTGGTGGCCGACAGATCTGTGGTGGCCGACAGCTCTCATGCCGGATAGTTTGCCACGGAACGAACCCCGGTTCGATTCTCAACCCCCTCCTCCAAAGGCTCGATCCGGACCGCGGTGGCCTTGAACTCGGCGGTGCCCGACTTGGGATCCCACGCGTCGATGGTGAGCAGGTTCACGTCCACCTCGTCGGGATCGTGGACGGCCATGAAAGCCAGGCCGGCACGGAGCGACCGATCGAACAGTACCGGTGCCTCGACGGATCCCCGGCGCGAGACGACACGGACACGGTCGCCCTCGGCCACGCCGAGGGCGGTTCCGTCCGCGGGCGCCACCTCTACGGCGACCGCCGTCCTCAGCGGGGATGAGTAACCCCGGGACTGGACCCCGGTGTTGTAGGAGTCGAGCCGGCGACCCGTGGTTAGCCGGATCGGGTACTCCTCGCTCAGCTCGTCCACCGGCGGGGCCCACGGCGTCGCGAAGAATGGGGCCGGGTCACGAGGCAGCGGATCGTCCCAGAGATCGCCGTGGAGGAACAGTGTGCCGGGATGGTCCTCGCCGGTACACGGCCACTGCAGCCCGCCCACGTCGGCGAGCCGCCGGTACGACATCCCGGCGTGCAGGGGCGACAGGCTGCGCAACTCGTCCCATACCTCTTCGGCGGTTGGATACCCCCAACCCCGGCCCATCCGTTCGGCGAGGGCCGAGATAATGTGCAGGTCATCTCGAGCGTCCCCCGGAGGTTCGAGAGCCTTGCGGACCCGCTGCACCCGCCGCTCGGATGAGGTCACCGTGCCGTCTGTCTCGGCCCATCCGGCCGCCGCCGGGAACACCACGTCGGCCAGCTCGGCCGTCCTGGTCATGAATAGGTCCTGCACCACCATGAACTCCAGCCCGCGCAGGATGCTGCGGGCATGGTCGGAGCGGGCCTCCGACTGGGCCGGGTTCTCGCCGATCACGTACAGAGCGGTTATCTCTCCGTGCTCCATCGCCTCCAGCATCAGCGACAGGTGCTTGCCGGCCTGGTTGGGCACGGGCCGGCCCCAGAGGGCCTCGAACTTGCCGCGTGAGACCGGGTCCTCGATGTCCTGAAAACCGGGCAGCCGGTTGGGCAGCGCGCCCATGTCGCCGCCGCCCTGGACGTTGTTCTGGCCGCGGATCGGAACCAATCCCGATCCGTAGCGACCCACATGGCCGGTCAGGAGGGCCAGGTTTATGAGGGCCAGGACATTGTCGGTGGCGTTGTGATGCTCGGTGATGCCCAGCGTCCAGCAGATCTGGGCCTGCTCCGCGGTGGCGTAGTCGTGGGCCATGCGGCGGATAACTTCGGGGGGCAAGCCGGTGATATCGGCACCCCTCTGCAGCGTCCAGGGTTCCACCGACTCGGCATAGGCATCGAAACCCACCGTGGCGTGCTGGATGAACTCCTTGTGATGCAGGCCGGACGTGATTATCTCGCGCCCGACGGCGTTGGCCAGCGCGATGTCCGAACCCACCTCCAGCCCCAGCCAGGCATCGGCCCACATGGCCGAGGTGGTCCGGCGCGGGTCAACCGTGTACAGCTTAGCGCCGTTGCGGACCCCCTTCATCAGGTGATGGAAGAAGATCGGATGAGCCTCCCGGGCATTGGAACCCCAGAGCAGGATCACGTCCGTGGTCTCGATCTCCTCGTAGGAACAGGTCCCGCCTCCTACTCCGAACACTGCCGCCAGACCGGCGACGGAGGGAGCGTGTCAGGTGCGGTTACACGAATCTATGTTGTTCGACGCCATGACCAGCCTGGCGAACTTCTGGGCCAGGAAGTTCATCTCGTTGGTCGCCTTGGAGCACGAGAACATGGCATAGGCACTACCGGTATGGCGGCTCAGCCCGGCCGCCGCCCGGTCGAGCGCCTCGTCCCATGTGGCCGGCACCAACTCGCCGTCGCGTCGCACGTACGGCGTGGTCAATCGGGGAAGCGTCACCTTCGGCATTCCATCACCTCCTTTCCATCACTCCACCAACGGCCGTTCACTCCGCCTGTGTACCACTGACAGTAGACGGCGACGGGATCTTGTTCACGCAGAACTCGTTGCCGTCGGGATCGACCATGACTGCCAGCGTGTACTCGTCCTCCGTGACCGTCTCCACGATTCTGCCACCAAGTCGTACCGAACGGGCGAGGATCATGTCGAAGTCCTTCTGGTTCGAACCCTCGATGTCGAAGTGGACCGGACTCTTGTCGGCCGTGACACGGTCCACCCGCTGGAGAACCAGATCGCACCCGGTTAGTACCGGCCCCATGAACAGGTAGTTGTCGAGCCGCCGCCCGGGCGCCAGGCCGAGAAGCGGACCCCAGAAGGCGGCCGATCGATCGAGGTCGAGACAATCTATGACCAGGTACCGGATCGAGGCGACCGGCTCGTCCACCGCCGCCGCCGAGAAGTCAGAACAAGCCGATGATCTTGCCGTCTTCATCGATGTCTACATTCATGTACGCCGGCCGGGCCCCTAGTCCCGGCATCGTGCGGATCTCGCCCAGGAGCACCACGAGGAAGCCGGCGCCGACCGACGCTCTGACCTCGCGAACCGGCACGGTGAACCCGCGCGGCCGCCCTTTCATAGCGGAATCGTGCGAGATCGACAGGGGAGTCTTGGCCAAGCAGATCGGCAAGTTCCTCATCCCGGCCTGCTCGAAGTCGGCGATCTGGCGCGCCGCGGCGGTGGAATAGTCGACTCCGCCGGCGCCGTAGATCTCCCGGCAGACGGTCTCGATCTTTTCCTTGATCGACCGGTCCGACGGGTAGAGGAAACGGAAGTCCGCAGGCCGTTCGCAGGCGGCCACCACGGCTTCGGCCAACTCCAGGGCTCCACGCCCGCCATCCGCCCAGTGGCTGGACGTGACCGCCGATAGCGCTCCCGCCTCCCGGGCGGCCCGCTTGACCACCCGGCGCTCGTTCTCCGTGTCGGTCGGGAAGGTATTGACCGCCACCACCACCTCGATACCGAAGCGGCGAGCGTTCTCGATGTGTGCCACCAGGTTGACGAGGCCGGCTTCCAGCAGGGGTAGGTTCTCCTCCGTGTAGGCCTTAGCGAGCGGCCGGCCCGCCACCACTCGAGGGCCGCCGCCGTGGGTCTTGAGCGCCCGAACCGTGGCCACCAGGACGACCGCATCGGGCTTCAGACCGGAGGCCCGGCACTTGATGTTGAAGAACTTCTCCATACCCATGTCGGCCCCGAATCCCGACTCGGTAACCACGTATTCCCCAAGTTGGAGCGCCACCCGGTCGGCCAGGATCGACGAGTTGCCATGGGCGATGTTGGCGAACGGACCCGCGTGGACGAACGCGGCCTGGCCTTCGAGCGTCTGCATGAGCGTGGGATGTAGCGTGTCCTTCATTAGGACGGTCACCGCGCCGCCCACGCCCAGGTCGTCGAGGGTGATGGTGTCGCCGGCGGTGTTCGCTCCGACCACGATCCGTCCGCAGCGGGCCCGAAGGTCGCGGAGCGCCGAGGCGTAGTCATGGCCGTCGGTGAGCGCCAGAATCGCCATCAACTCGGAAGCCACGGTGATGTCGTAACCGGTCTCACGGGGCCGGCCGTCGATACGTCCGCCCAGGCCCAGCACCACGTTGCGCAGTGCCCGATCGTTGACGTCGACCACCCTGCGCCACTGGGCACGGAACATGTCGATATTGAGCCGCCCGAGCCCTATCGCATCGAGTTGAGCGTCGCTCATCCGCCCCTCGTGGTACCAGCGGGCGTCCATGGCCGCCGCCGCCAGGTTGTGGGCCACGCTGATGGCATGCATATCGCCGGTCAGGTGCAGGTTGAACTCGTCCATGGGGATGACCTGGCTGTAGCCACCCCCCGCTGCCCCGCCCTTGATCCCGAAAGTAGGTCCCATCGAGGGCTGGCGGATGGCGGCGACGGCCTTCTTCCCGAGGAGACCCAGTCCTTGAACCAGACCGATCGTGGTGGTGGTCTTGCCTTCGCCGAGAGGTGTGGGGGTGACCGCGGTGACGTCGATGTACTTGCCGGGCGAACGGGCGCCTACCCGCTTCAGAATGTCGAGGTGGACCTTGGCCTTGGTCGATCCGTACGGAATCAGCTCGTCGGCACGGACACCGATCGACTCGGCGATCTCGGCGATCGGTGTGACCGGAGCCGCCTGAGCGATCTCGAGGTCGGAGGGGAACCTAGCGGAAGAACTCATGCAATCTCCGTGAAAAGGTGAACTGCCGAACGGGAATGCTACCCGGAGAAATCCTACCGTCCGTGTGCTGCGATGCGGTACCGTTCCGTATAGTCAGACAAATGGAAGGTTTCGTCAAGCAGAGCAGCCTGTCCCACACTAGTGTCTTGGCAAGGCGTTGAGGCCAGGCTTGTCGTCAAATGCGAAACGTGCGGTGACGAGCTTGGAAGGGAGTAGTGGTGGCCGGTGACGGGCTGATACGCCTTGAGGGTGTTTACAAGATTTTCGGTCCCCAACCTCACGGTCGGGCCTTCG
>JAGWAN010000001.1 GCA_021296345.1 Acidimicrobiia bacterium
GGACAACCCCGACCGGACCTGGCTGCTGGACCTGTGCAGGCGCTACGAAGTCGAGGCTCTGTTCAGCGGGCATACTCACTTCCAGGTGTTCAACCGGGCCGGCAACACCCGCCTGTACACGCTTCCCTCGACCACCACGACCAGGCCGGGCTTCTACGAGGCATTCAACGTCCGCCCCGCGGATCGGGGATGGATCGACACCACCAAGCTCGGCTTCTTCCTGGTGAGGGTGACCGACCGGGGGACCTCGGTGCACCTGATCCGCACCAGCGGCGAGACGCACGCCAACCACCGGGCCGGAACCCGCATCCTGAGCGGCACGATCGTCGACCTTCCACATTCTCCGGTAGCCACATACCTGCGACTGCCCATCACCAACAAGAGCGACGGGGCGATCTCCTACCCCAACCACGTGCGGCACCGGATCCGCGACGACTACCCCCTGCTGTCGTGCGTCGAGGCGGGGATCCGCAACGTTCGGTTCCCGATCCACGACCTCGACGTGCCACTGCAGGCCGGACAACTCGCCGTCCTGCGTCGCGAAGGAGTGGAGTTGACAGCGACCGTTCTGTGTCCTAGGCCGGTTGACATTGCCGCAGCGGTCCGCAAGGCCTCCGAATCGGATTTCATCGAGGTCCAGTTGACCAACCGTTTCTTTCCGGACGGCGAGGATCTGGCGGCCCTGGCAGAACTCCGGGGAGCGGGCGCGCGGGTCGCCCTGGCCCCGCTGGCGCTGGAGGACACCGGCAAGGTACATCTGCGCAGCCGGACCGGCTACCGGCCCCGGGAACTACCCCGTCTCGACGAAATGCTGACCGGCCACGGTCTTTTTCTCGACCGGGCGGTCTGCATGGTTGACGACTCGGAGTCAGTGTGGAGCGACATCCGGGCCTTCGATACAGAACTCCACTCCATAGGGGGGCTCGACTTCCTGGTGCCGCTGGACGCCGACGACGGGGCCAACGCCCTCGCAGCCGCGGAAGCGTTGTTCGCAGCTGCCACGATGCCCGGTTGCCGCGTCTATCTCGACCCGCTGCAGGATCTCGACCGGGTCACCAAAGTGGTGCACGGCCTGCTGGACCGGCTATCGAACCCGCGGCCCGCTTTCCATGTGACCAGGGCGTTGAACACGGTGCTGTTCGGGGAAGGTCGCAGACCAGGCAGCTACATACCCATAGATCCCGGCGGGTTACCCCACGACGCAACAGTGCGGGTCATTGCTGACCATAGAAGCGAACTCTGGTTGGTGCCGGACCAGGAGACGGTCAGGGTGGCCGAGGCTCTGCGGCATCGGGTGACAGACCATGCCCCGGTGCGGCTCATCGACCCCGCGGCGGGCTTGTCGTGGCAAGATTCGCTGGGCACAGTTCTGGACCTGATGTCATCCGGCTACCCCACACCTATTTGGGTGGTTCAAGTCTTCTAAATGTTCGACCGGCCTCCGAACACTCGCTTCAAGCAACGCACGCACCCTCTGGGGATGAAAACCGATGTACCCAATGTCGCCGAGGCAGTCGGCCTAATCGAGGGTCAGCACTCCCGCTAGTACATGAGAGCGCCACCGGTGACGCTGATGGCGGCGCCGCTGATGTAGCTCGCATGATCAGAGGCGAGGAAGACGACCACTGCAGCCACTTCCTCCGGCTGGCCGAGACGGCCCAAAGGACAGGACGCGACGCCTGCCGCCACAACCTCCTCCGTGTTGTCGGTGTGCTGCATGGGTGTGTCGATCGGGCCGGGGAGGAGGGAGTTGACGGTGATCCCGTGCGGCCCGTACCAGCGGGCGAAGTCGCGGCTCATCGACACTACCCCGCCCTTGGCCGCCACGTAGGCATGGGCGCCCAGCCTGGTGCCCCGGATGAAACCCGGCGACGAGAAGTTGACGATCCGGCCGCCCCGCCCCGCGGCGACGAGCGCCTGACCGAAGGCCCGGCACAGGAAGAACCCCGCCTTGAGGTCCACATCCAGTTGGAGGTCCCATTCCTCCTCGCCCACCTCGTCGAGAGGCTGCCTCTTCAGGGTGCCGGCCACATGGGCTAGCGCCCACAAGTTCCCCAGGGACTCCGATGCGTCCTCCACCAGGCCGCCGAGCCCGGCTATGTCGCGGAGGTCGTAACGCTTCGCATGGTGGAGGGAGGGACTCGGCAATGCACCCACCGTCCTGCCGAGCGCCTCCCCTTTGATGTCGACCGCGAACACCCGTGCCCCTACCGCGGCGAAGGCTTCCGCCGTAGCCTTCCCGATGCCCTGGGCGGCGCCGGTGACGATCACTCCCCTGCCTTCAAGGCCAGCGCCCGGGTTCCAGACGATTGCGGAGCCCCCTGTCTCAGGCGGTGGCGCCGGTGATGTGGGCCACGACTTCCTGACGGGTGGTCTCGGACTTGGGCAGGTCGGCCACCAGCCGGCCCTGGCGAAGGATGAGCAGGCGGGTGCATATCGACCATACGTGTTCCATGTTGTGCGAGATGACAATCATCGCCATGTCTGTCTCGGCCGACGACACCATCGCGCCGATCATCTCCAGCACCGCGGCGGCTTCCTTGACACCCAGCGCCGCAGTGGGTTCGTCCAGGAGCAGGAGCCTGCCACCCCAGAAGCCGGCCCGAGATATGGCCACCACCTGGCGTTGCCCGCCCGACATGGTCTCGATGTCGGCATCGAGGTTCGGGAACCGGGCGGGGAGGGCCTCGACCGCGGCCCGGGCTCTCTTCCGCATCAACCTGCGGTTGAGCATCCCCAGCTTCCCGCGCCACCCGTCCCTGACCACTTCACGGCCGAGGTAGAAGTTGGCCGGGATGTCGAAGATGTCAACCAGAGCCAACTGCTGGTAAACGGTCTCGATTCCCTCGTCACGAGCCTCCGCAGGCGTGGAGAAGACCTTGCGGTCGCCGTTCAGATACACCTCGCCGGCAGTCGGGATGACAGCACCGGCCAGGCATTTCACCAGGGTTGACTTGCCCGCCCCGTTATCGCCGAGGAGGCCCACGATCTCGTCCCGGTCGAGGGTAAAGCTCACGTCGTCCAGGGCGCGGATCGTCCCGTAGTGCTTGGACAGACCCCTAATCTCCAGGAGCGGGGCACTCGGCCCGTTGACGTAGGTCATGACTTCGTCACCACGGCTGGCAGCGGACGTACCTCTCCCCCGTACATCACACATCCATCCTGACCTCGGCCTCCCGCCGTCCCAGCTGGTCGAACACCACCGCACCCAGCAGCAGGACGCCCCTGGATACCTCCTGCCAGAAGGACTGAACCTGCAGCAGGACGAGACCGTTGTCCAGCACCGCCAGGATGAGGATCGCCACCAGGGTTCCGATGACCGAGCCCCTCCCCCCGTACAGGCTGGCGCCGCCCACGATCACACCGGTCAAGGCCAGGAACTCCATCCTCTCCCCGGTCGTGGGGGACACCGCGCCAACCTGGGACACGACGATCATCGAGGCTAGGGCGACGGTCGCTCCGGTGAGGACGAAGGCGATAGCCACCTGTTTCTCCAGCGGGATCCCCGCCAGCCGCGCCGCCTGGGGGTTCGCTCCGATGGCGTACATCTGCTGGCCGTACTTGGTGAGGCGCATGAGCACGAAGAAGACCGCCACCACCAGCAGCAACACGATCACGGCCACGGGTATCTCGATTCCCCCGACCTCGAAGCGCGTACGCCCCAGGAACCTGAACCCTTCGACGCGAACTGCCCTCCCGTCCATCACGAGCTTGGAGGCCCCGCGGAAGGCGACGAGCGTGGCGAGCGTTGTGAGGATCGAGTTGACCCGAAACTTGATGATGGCGACCGCGTTGATGCCGGCGATCGCCATGGCGGCGGCTACCGCCCCGACGACTCCCCAGGCCATGCCGTAATCCCTCGCGACCACCGCGAATACGGCGCCGGCGAATCCGATGGCGGATCCCACCGAGACGTCCACCTGGCGGGCCACGAGCAGCAGGGTCATGGCGCTGCCGATGATGCCGATCACCGCCCCGTTGACCAGGACGTTCACCAGGTTGGTGGAGGTGAAGAAGAACGGCGACCGGATGGTGAAGAAGACGCACAGGATGACCAGGACCCCGACCCGGGCCTGCATGGCCGTGAACCGGACGCGCGACGCCAGCTTCGTTAGCACCCCACCGGCCGGGGCACCGGGGGATCCTCTCTCCCCGTTGCCCCGGCCTGGGTCAGCGTCTCTGGTATTCACTACCTGACGGGTTGCCTGTTGCCTACCCGGCTGCGGCGGGGTAGTGGTCGACGAGGTTGGAAGCGTTCAGGAACTTGTGATCTATGAAGATCTCCCGGCCGGGGTCCTCACCCTTCGCCAACGCTATCGCCGCCGGCACCGCCAGACTCCCGTACAGATCCGGGAAGTACGCCACATCACCAATCCACTGCGGATTGTTCAATATGTCCGGCCACGCCGAAGCATCCGCCCCATGACCCACGATGAACACATGCCCACCACGGCCCTGAGTCTCCGCCGCCGCGAACGCAGACCCCGCATCAGGATCACCGAAACTCGACATCACCAGAATCACCGTCGCGTCAGGCACCGTCGTCAAAATGTCCGTGAACTGGCGCCGCACGTTCTCCAACGCATCCGAGCCGCCCTGACGCTTGTCCACAACCCGGAACTTCGAATCAGGAACCGACCCGCAAACACCCTCAAAGCCCTCACGCGAACCACCGGCCCGCTGAGCATTGATATCCGGCGAACTCAGATTCTCGATCGACACGTACAGATCGAACTCGCAACCGAACTCCGACTGGGCAAAGTCACCCAACCCGGCACCGGCCACAAGACCAGCCTCGTAACCGTTCGACCCCACAAACACCCGCTCGCACGGACCCTGAGGCACGTCCATCGTCACCGTCGGCAGATCACCGTACGCCTCACAAACCGCCTCAGCCGCATCCGGGAAGAACTGCCAGTTGATCACCGCGTCCAACCCCTGCGCATCCAAAGTCCGCGCACACTGAATAGCCGTATCCGTAGAGAAATTCGCATCACACTCGAACAACTCCACACCAGCCGACGCAGCCGCCTCACGAATACTCTCCGTCACGATGAACACAAACGGATCCGCATCACCACCAGAGATATAACCCAACTTGATCGGCTCATCAGTAGTCATCGCCGAATCATCAGCCATGGCAGTTGTCTCGGGCGCTGCCTCGGTGGCGGACGGAGCTTGGGTTTCCGCCGGTTCGGAGGTCTCTTCTCCGCCACCGCAGGCACCGGCGAAGAGAAGGAAAGCCGAGATAATCACCAACCCGGACCTGAACCGATACCACTGCCTTCCAGGCATTTCCTACCTCCCGTAGCGCTGGTTACCGGCATCGTGAACCCGCCGCAAACCACCGGAATGACCGTAGCATGGGCCGCAAGACGGCACCCGGCCAGAAGCCTGTCTAACTTCGGTGTCGAGCAACATTTCCAGCGTCTCCGCTCGAACGCGCCCGGACCCGGGATGCTCCTCTGCTCTGCCGGCCACCGTCCGGCGGCTCAGCGGCGGCGGGCTCGGTGGTAGAGGTCGACGAAGTCGTTGACGGGATAGCGGCCGATGGCCTCCCCGATGACCTCGATAGGTAGGTCGTCGAGGCGGCGGAAGCGGACGCAGCTCTTGCCCATGTCCATTCGCTTGCCGGTGGCCCGGTACGCCTGCTCGAAGTCCTCACGGGCTGCATCATCGGCGTAGACGCCCGACAGGTAGACGGCCATATGCCGCTTCTGGGAGGCAAGGGCGGCGTACATCAGCGGCTTCCCGTTGTAAGTGTCAGGCTGGATCGCAAGCGGGATCTCGTAGGTGATCATCCCCCAGCGCATCTCCTCCTCGTACCCGTCCGGGAGGCGGTCGAGGATGACCGAACGCACCGCCGAGAGCGCCTCCCGCCGATCCTGGGGAAGGCCGGCCAGGTATTCCTCTACCGTTGTTGCGTCCGATCTCATCGACAGACAGCATAGAACCTGCCCCCAGGGCAACGAAACATCTCGGCCAACGCGGCGATCGCTGCTCGCCGTCCTACGGCGTGACGATCCGAAGGTCAGGCCATTGATGTGCGCTGGTTAGAGCGATACTATAGTTTTCATTGTGAATGAGCTGATATGACAGGTTTGGGCGCAGCCACGCTCATTCTCATAGTCCTGCTTCCGGGTGCCCTGTTCGTTTGGAGCTTCGAGCGATGGGCAGGTCGGTTCGGAATCGGATTGCAGGACCGAGCTCTGAGATTCGTAGGAGGATCGGCTGTGCTGCTGTCGATTGACGCTTGGCCTCTTGAGGAGGACCTGTGAAAGGTAAACGCCGAGCGACGCCCGTGCGCAGGGGTGTAGATAGCGGGTACACGACGAACAAGGCGATTTCACCGTCGAAGTTGCCTAAAGGCCCGGGGCCAGGAGCTACGAAAACACCCGAGGATTCCAAGTCGAAATAGCTGCTCCCAACCGAAGCTGGCTAGCGAATCCGCCCGACGGGACCGGGCTCTCCTACGGATCGAGGCGCAGAAGTTTCTCGGGATTGGTCCTGACCATCTTGCGGATGTCGTGGGCCGGTAGGCCCAGGTCCAGAAGGCAGGCGATGAGCTCACGCAGGCCTTCGACCGGCGCCGGCAACGTGTAGCCACCGAAGTCTGTCGCCAGGATGCAGTGATGGGTTCACACTTGCCGGATCTGTTCGGCGGCCCCCCTAATCCCTCCGCTCGCCTCGCCAACCGTATGGCCTCGCCGACTCAGGCTCTCGGGTTAGGCTGATCGAACAGGCCGGACTTTGTGGGCCGCCTGCCGGGGTCCGGACGGAGGAGTCAATGCCACATGTGATGACGGTGCGGGGCCCGATCCTCCCGTCCGAGCTGGGCCCGACGATGACTCACGAGCATGTCTTTCTGGATGGTCGCCATGCCTGGGGTCCTTCCGAAGAGATCCTCGATACCGAAGCCGGAACGCGGCCGTTCGAAACCAGGTTGGCGGGTCCGAGTCGCTGGAACCAGTCTGCTTACCGGAGCAACCTCGCCCAGACCTCTCGCGACGACTACCAACTGATCTCCGACGAGGTTGGGGAGTACGTACGGGCCGGCGGCGGAACCATCGTGGAGTTGACCGTGATCGGTCTCAACCCGGAGCCCGAGGCGCTGGCGCGGCTCTCCGAAGACTTGGATGTACACATCGTGGCCGGGGCAGGCTTCTATGTGAGCGCCTTCCATCCATCGTGGGTGGCGGGGATGAGCCTCCCGGACCTGACGGCTTTTCTGCGGAAGGAGGTTGCCGAGGGCATCGGAGGCACACGGGTCCGACCCGGCATCATCGGTGAGATCGGCACTTCCGAAACACTGTTCGACGTCGAGGAACGGGTACTGAGGGCATCCGCTCGGGTAGCGGTCGAGACCGACACCCCGATTAACGTTCATTGCCACCCTCCGTCCCTCGAAGTCGTGCAACGTATCTTGGACATCCTCGAGGAGGAGGGCCATCCACTCGACCGGACCTCCCTTTCCCACCTCGACGAGATCACGGACCTCGACTACCACCGCGCCGTCCTCGGTCGAGGCCCGCTGATCGGGTTCGACAGCTTCGGTCAGGACGGCTATTTCGAGCCGACATGGAAGTCGAAGAGCGACCAGGCCAAGCTGGAGACCATGCTCGCCCTGGTCGAAGCCGGCTTCGAGAATCAACTGCTGATGTCGCAGGACATGCACAAGAAGCACTACCTGCTCCGCTACGGGGGCCTGGGGTACAACCACGTCCTCACTCGGGTCGTTCCCCGGATGAAGGTCACCTACGGCGCCGACGACCGGCTGATCGAGAAGTTGCTGGTCACCAACCCGACCCGGCTCCTGACTCGCAACACGGATTCCGGGCAGCCTTCGTGAACTGCCTCGGCCCCACCAGCCTGGGGGGACCCGGGAGCGCTGGGGCACTTGAGACCGGCCCGGAGTTGTCGACGAGGGGGTGGGGTTGCTCGTCGGGTATGTGAGCGACGAGTTCTACGTCTCGATCCCCGGAGTTGAGCTCGAATTCACGCGGGGTGACGCATCGGTTGCCGCGCGTTCGAGGGCATCCGGGTCGGTGCACACGGATGTCGAACCTGGCGAGTACCGCGTCTATCTCAGCCGTGACGGGTTCACGCCGAAGTGGGTCGACATGGAGGTTCGGACCGGGACCATCCACCACTTCCGGCTCCTCTCCGACAAGGTCAGCGGCTACGTGTGGCCGAAGTGGGCCAAGTCGGGCGCCACGGGCCAGGTGCGGCTCCACTCGCCGCGTGATGCCATCGTCAGCCTCTGGCGCTACGGATGGGAGCGCCAGTTCATAACCGAACTCGGTCACTTCTCGGACGAACCTCGCGGGGCCTACAGCCAGATCCTGCCGGATGGGGATGTGAGCCAGACCGGCGTCCGATGGAGCGACCACGGATATGCCTACCCGGAAGTGGACCCGAGGGTGTATGTCGAAGCACCCCGACGATCGGGCCTCTACTACTTCCACGCCAAGGATGCGACAGGTGCGTTCTTCTCGTTTCCCTGGATCGTGGCGCCTCGGGAGCCGCAACAGAAGATCGCGGTGTTGGCATCCAACATCACATGGAACGCCTACAACCATTACGGAGGCCGGAGCAATTATGTGGCAGCGATCACTCTCCCCCGCCGGCCCTACTTCAACTTCCGGCAGGAGGACGTGTATTACACCGACCCGGCGCTCCAACCGTGGACCGCGGATGAGTACGACCCGCTGTCGTTCGACCGTCCCGAACCGCTGAACATGACGGACGAGCAGGGGTCCATCACCGATCCCATGGAGCGGCGCGGCGAGGAACACGTGGCGCCGGCCGAATGGCGCCTGCTGGGATGGCTGGAGCGCGAAGGATTCGACTATGACTACTACGCCGAGACCCAACTTCACTTCGATGAGATGCCGCTTGAGGAATACGAGGTGCTGGTCATCAGCACCCACCCGGAGTACTGGTCCCGACGGATGTATGACCGGGTGAAGCGCTGGGTCTTCGACGGCGGAGGCAAGCTGATGGTGCTGGGCGGTAACAGTCTGAACTGCGAGGTCGAGTTCCTCGACGAAACGACGATGTCCGTTCGTAACGAGGACCACCACAAGAGGCCACCGGATTTTGAAAGCCGTTTCGGCACCCGGCACGAATCCGAGGCCCACCTGACTGGAGTGGTGACAACCCACACCGGCTACGAAACCGGCGCTCCCTACCGGGTGGTGGACGCGTCCCACTGGGCTCTGGCGGGAACCGGGCTCGCTGAGGGAGACCGATTCGGGACCGAGTCGCTGGACCGGCGAGCTCCGGGCGGGGCGTCAGGTCATGAGACCGACAAGAGGACGCCCTCGTCGCCGGAGGGACTCCAGCTCATCGCCAAGGGCACCAACCCCGATGAGGGCGGGGCCGAGATGGTCTACCACCGAACGGTCAGCGGCGGCGAGGTGTTCTCCGTCGGCTCAATCTCCTACACGTGTTCCATTGCAGTGGACGAGATGGTGTCGAAGGTGACGCGCAATGTGCTGGAACGCTTCCTGGGCTCGTAAGGCCGGCGCCCGGTAGCCAGAACCTGGCTGCTGGACAGACTCCTGATATCCGGGATACGACTAGAGGGGCCGAGGTTCGCCCCCAACCTGCCTCGGCGCTGTGCGGTGATGCGACGCTGACCGTCATACCCGGTGCGGTCAATACCGAGACGTCAGGACTGAAACTCGGGGAAGGGCTGCTTCCAGTTCTCGTAGATGATCCCGTCCTGAATCTCGGTGGGAATAGTGGGGAGCTTGGTGCCTTCAACGATGTCGTTGATTCCCCGCAATCCGTTTATGACGTTGGAAAGAGTGCCGGACGGATAGTCGGAGGCAAGAAGCAGCTTGTGGGTCACGCCGTACTCCATCGCGGTCACCATTGCCTGCCAGTAGCGCCACGGCCGGTAGTGAACGGCAGAGATGTCGGCGTACATGTTGGGCGTCTTGCGTATCAAGGCGATCACATCCTCCTCCCAGGGGTGGCCGAGGTGAGCGATGATCATTCGCAGATCGGGAAATGCCATGGCCACGTCCTCGAGCAGCAGGGGTAGCGCCCAACGGAGCCGGGCATTGGCCGGGAAGGTGGTGCCCTGGTGCCACATGATCGGTATTCCCAGCTCGGAGCATCTCCGGAAGAAGGGCCAGTGACTGCGGTCGGTCGGGTCGAAGTGCTGGTAGGTAGGACCGACCTTCAGCCCGCTCAGTCCGAGATCGGTAACGCAATGGTCGAGTTGGTCGATCGCGTCGTCATCAGCCGGGTTGACCGACGCCCACCCGATCAGCTTCTCGGGATGCGACGCGACGTACTCGGCAATCAACTCCTTCGGGACCGAGATCCCGGTCGGTCGGGCGCTCATGCCGAACACCACCACCTTGTCCGCCTGCTGGGCCGCCTCCCAGTGATCCTGCGGTCGCGAGTCGTAGGAGTGGAGGTCGAGGCGGGCGGCATGTACCTCGCCGCCCGAGTGCTGCAATTTGACGAGCTTCGAGGCGAGGGCCTCGCGGGCGGTCTCCTCGCTGATGTGATCCGGGTACCACATTATGTGGCTATGGACATCGACGATCATTGGCCGCATCCTCTCACACCACGCACTTCCGGCCGGTCTCTACGTAGACCGGCCGGCCCGTGGCCAAGGACCGATCGAGTGCCAGGGCCACCTCCAACGCCGCCCTGGCATCTTCAAGGCTCACCGGCCAGTCCCGCAGCCCACGTACAGTCGCCAGGAAATGCCGGTCCTCGGTAGCCACGATCCCCGTCGCGGTTCCCCCGACTTCGTACTGGCCGCCGGTTCGCAACCACTTCGCTCCCTCGAGGGTGTACACCATGGTCACTGGGTCTCTCATCTCCACATAGGCAGCGCCCTCGGTCCCGAAGACCGCCAGCCGGTAGTCCGCACTGAGCGCGGAGTCGGAGTTCATGATCCAGTTGAACTCCACGACTCCCACCGCACCTGTCGCGAAACGTATGGTCCCGATAACGGCGTCCACTGCGCCTTCCCCGAGCGTAGATGTCTCGGCCGACATCGCAAACACCCGCTCCACCGGTCCGGCCAACCAGCGAAACAGATCGAGATCGTGAACACCGACCTCGGCAGCGAGCGTTGTCCGGTTGAAGAGCATCCGACCCTCGAAGTCAGGAACGTTGCGCCGGGCCGACAGATGGACGGGGGTTCCTATCCCTCCCGACGCGACCATGTCAGCGAGCGCGACGTAGTCGGGATCGAAACGCATCGTGTGTCCCACGGCCAACCTGCCGCCCGCTCGCTTGGCCACCTCGATCATCAGGTCGGCTGTCTCCAGGTTGTGAGCGATCGGCTTCTCGCAAAAGACGAAAAGACCGGCAGCGAGACAGGCCTCGACAACGGGAAGGTGTTGATCCTGGGGAGTGCAAACGAACACGGCCTCGAGTTGGTACCTACCGAGTAGTTCGTCGAGGCTTGTCAACAGGGGGACACCACCGGGCAGGCGTTCGACCGCACCGGGATCGGTATCGCAACATGCCAGGAGATGGGCTTCTGGTAGAGCCTCGAGCACTTGGACATGAGAACTCCCCATCATGCCGACGCCGACTACCGCACAACGGACCGGCTTCACGTCCACCTCCTCCCGAGCAGGACCACTTACACGCATGCCGACTCCGGAACGGAAGGACCGGAATCCGTGACGTCCGGTTGACGGCAAGGATCTATTCTCCGATAATCCGCATACGCAACACGGTTGCGATACGCGCAACCATACCGACCCGGGCGAAACGGACCGACGATGGGAGCTTCCATGGATGCAGGCGCGCTCCTTCGGCGCCAAGGCTATCGACCCACGAGCTCCCCTTCTGATAGCGGCAGACGGTTCCCGGACGGCGCCGAGTTCCGGATAGAGATTCCCAGCGTCGAAGGACCACGCGTGCTCGAAGCTGCCGTCAACGAAGCCGACCGATACGACTTGACCCTCAACCGGGTATCGCAAGGCAGCGGCGGCATGCTGCTTGAGGAAGCGGAACTCCGCGAGATGGCTGCCATCGGCGCTTCGGTCGGTCTTGAGGTCTCGCTATTCACAGGCCCCCGGGCCGGCTGGGACATCGGGGTGTTCAGCAGGTCGAATGCCGGAGGTGGCCAGTTCGCTCAGCTCCGAGGTCTCCGCCAACTCGGCTACGCGGTGGCGGACATCCTGCGCGCCACCGAAGCGGGCATTCGCAGCTTCCTGGTGGGCGACCTGGGTCTGCTGAGCGTTGTGACACGCATGCAAGATGAAGGAGAGCTACCGAGCGAGACGGTATGGAAGATCTCGGCCTACATGGGCGTATCGAATCCGGCCACGATTAAGACTCTGGAGGAGATGGGCGCAGGAACCGTCAACATTCCCGCCGACGTGACCCTCGAACAGCTGTCCGAGATCCGCGCCTCTGTGTCCCTGCCCGTCGATCTCTACCTCGAGACACCGGACGGCATGGGCCCCGTCGTCCGTGGTCACGAGATCGCCGACTTCGTAGCGGTCGGAGCTCCCTTGTACGCGAAGATGGGGCTGGCCAACGCCGCCGGCGTGTACCCGTCGGGCGGGCATGTGGTCGACGTCGCCATCGCCAACGCCCGCGAGAAGGTCCGGCGGGCGGCCATCGCCCTAGAATGGTTGCGCCGGATGCGGCCCGCGTCCGTTCAATCCAAACCGCACGCCGAAGGGCTCGGTGTACCGGTCGCCCCCTAGGAGGGTGGTTCAGAATGACGATTGCTGCGGCCGTCACGAGCTTGACCGGGAAACCTCATGGTTGAGTGGCAGCCCGCGGGGGCATCTCCAACCGTCCTCCTTGGGAGGACTTTACAGCGATGACTATCGCCTCGGTCTCACCACCCCCTGAATGGCGGTCGCGCTGCCGGAGGACCAAGCCCGGTGGGATCGCCGGGCCCTCTTCCGGAGCGGGCAGTCCGGCTGCCGGCTAAAGGCACCGGAAGGGAGACTCTGTGACCCGGATCCTGTTCGCCGAGTTGACCCGCGAGGAGTCGCGCACCATCGCCCGCGACGGCGTCCTCATCCTGCCGGTCGGCGCCACCGAACAGCACGGGCCTCATCTGCCGGTGGGAACCGATTCGATGGGTGCGGAGTACGTGGCTCGTGCCGCGGCCGCGGCTCTGGCTGACCGGTTCCCGGTGGCCGTCGCCCCGACGCTGTGGTACGGATCGTCGCCGCATCACCTTCCGTTCGGAGGAACGATGTCCCTGGATGCCGGGACGTTCCTGGCTGTGTTGATGGATCTGGGACGCTCGCTGGCCAGGGCCTCATTCCGGCGGTTGTTCATCGTCAACGGCCACGGCGGGAACCACGAGCTGATCGGGATAGCTGCCCGCGACCTCGCTCTCGAAGAAGGCCTCGAAGTCGCGGCATGCTCGTGGTGGGCCATGGCGCACCGGGATCTGGCCTCGGCCGGCGCCGCCGACATCGGGCGTCTCCCCGGTCACGCCGGCGCGTTCGAATCATCCCTCGTCCTGGCTCTGGACACCGCCCTGGTGCGGGAGCCACGCCCGCACCGCCCCGACTGGTCGTCTCCCCTCGTCGGCACCGTGGACGCTCCGGTAAGGATCGAGCGGCCCGGGAGCTGGGAGGCCACCGATGGGTTCACCGACAGTCCCTCCAAAGGTACGGCTGAGTTGGGACGCACGTTTCTCAGGATTGGAGTCGACAAGCTGACCGAGGCCGTGGCCGGCTTCTACGAGGAGTCGATCACGGATTGAGGCTTCACGCCGGGGCCACGTAACACTCGAATGGAAAGGGATGAGAATGACGGACCTAATCGAGCGCGCGTCGAACGCCGTCGACACGCGCCGCGTGGTGGACCTGACTCGCGCCCTGTGCGGTGTCCGGTGGGATGATCCCCAAGCCGAGGGACCTCGCGCCGAGATCATCGCCGGAGCTCTGGAGCAGGCCGGTGTCGATGTCCACATAGCGGACGTGGTCGAAGGGCGACCGAACGTGATCGCCCGCGTGCCGGGCGAAGGCAAGCGTCCGCCACTGGTGCTGCAGGGCCACATCGATGCCGGCATCTACCCGTCCGGATGGACCCGCGATCCCGACGATCCGTGGGAGGATGGCGGCAAGTTATATGGAGGCGGTATCACCGACATGCTCGGTGGTGTGGCGGCCATGGTGGCCGCGGTGGAAGCCGCCCCGGCTTTCGGTCCCCTTCCCGGAGACCTGTTGCTGCACGCCACCATGTACCACAACGGCAGCGGTCTCGGGGCGAAGTACGCCCTGAAGACCGAAGGCCCGTCCGAGGGATATGGGATCTGCGGAGAACCGTCCGATCTCGATATCCACACCGCCAACGGCGGCGCCTTCAAGTTCGAGATCCGCCTCACCGGCACATCCCAACACGTTTCCAGGATGGAGTCGGCCGTAGACACGCTCGGCCCGGCGGTCGCCGTCTACGACAAACTCGTCGACCACCGGTTCGCGCATGAGGCCGAAGCCCGCCTACCCGACCTTCCACGCTTGTTGATCGGGGAGCTGCATGCCGGTGAAGCACCCGCCGCGGTGGCCGAGTCCGCCACCATCCGCGGCGACCTTCGCTACGTGCCCGGAATGAACAGGTCGGAGGTCCGCCAGGAAATCCTCGACATCGTCGAGAGCGTGACCCCGGACGACGTCGGTCGGCGGGTGCGCATCATCGGGCTTCACCAGCCGTTCCTCGGCGCCACCGCCGGACCGCTCATCGACGCCATCACTAGCGCCCAGACCCGGATACTCGGTAGCGTCCCGCGGGTGACGAATGAGCTTCCCGGTCAGTCCTTCGTCACCGACGCGGCAGACCTGGTCGCGGCCGGTCTCGAGACCGTCGTGTACGGCGTAGGCAGCTGGTACTACGCCCCGGACGAGTGGGTCTATATCGACCATCTGGCCGGCTCGGCACGCGTGTACCTGGCCGTCGCAGCCCTGCTCGGGGCCGATTCATGACCGTGGGCTCCGGGACAGCGGCCTGAGGGCAGCACGAATGGTCGTCGACTGCCACACTCACGTCGGGGCATTGGATCATTTCAGCCCCAGCTTCGTCGCCGAGATGGTGCGAGCCTGGGGTGAGATGAGTTGGCCTGGTGACGACCTTGCCGCCCACCAGTCCGCTATGTCCGGGTTGGACAGGGCGATCGTCGTTGCCATGGACGCTCCCGCTGTGGGAATGGTCGTACCCAACGAATACGTCAGCTCCTACGTCGCCACCGATCCCGAGAGGCTGATCGGTTTCGCCAGCGTTGACCCCAACCGGCCTGACGCGCTTGACCGGTTGACGCTGGCGGTGGAGGACCTTGGGCTACGAGGGTTGAAGCTGGGGCCCATCTACCAGCATTTCGATCCTACCTCGCCACCCGCCATCGAGTTGTTCCGGCACGCCGAGCATCTCTCCCTGCCCGTCCTGTGCCACCAGGGCACCACGTTCGTCTCCGACGCCCCGCTCAGATGGGCGAGGCCGTTCCTGATCGACGACGTGGCCCGCGCCTGCCCCGATCTGAAGCTGTTCATCGCCCATCTCGGGCATCCATGGTGTGAGGAGACGATGGCGGTGATCCGCAAGCACCCCAACCTGTATGCCGACGTTTCGGCACTTCACACGCGACCCGTGCAGCTGTACATGGCCTTGCGTTCTGCCATCGAGTACCGGGTTACGGACAAGTTGCTGTTCGGCAGCGACTTCCCGTTCGCCACCGCCGCCGAGACCGCAGAGGCATTACGGTCCGTCAACGACGCGGTCGGAACGGGCTGGCCTCCGATACCTGCCGAGGTCATCGAGGGGATCATCCATCGCCCGGCGTTACAGATCCTCGGGCTCGAAGAAAAGTGATCTGCCACAAGGAGCACCCATGAGGATCGAGCGAATTCGCACCACCCCGGTCGCCGTACCGATGGTCCGGGAACGGATCATCTCGGGGTCCGGCGGCACCCACAACCGGTCTCCCTTCCTCATCGTCGAAGTAGACACCGACGAAGGCATAGTCGGACTCGGCGAGGTGTCATGCACGCCCATCTGGAGCGGCGAGGACTCCACCACGGCAGGTCATGTCATCGACTCGTACATCGGACCGGCCGTGGTGGGGCTCGACCCCCGGTCGCCGGAGGCGGCGTGGCCTGCCATCGATGGCGCGATCACCGGTCACAACTTCACCAAGGCTGCCGTGGAGATGGCGCTCTGGGACATCGCCGGCAAGGCAGCCGGCCTGCCCGTGCACAGGCTGCTCGGTGGTCCCGTGATCCCAGAGATCCCCACCAAGTTCTCGGTGACCGGGACCACTCCGGAACATGCAGCCAAGGTGGCTTCGTGGGCAGTCGGCCAGGGATATACGGCGATGAAGGTCAAGGTAGGCCGAGGTGGAGTGGCTGCTGATGTCGCACGGGTCACTGCCGTTCGTGAAGCCATAGGCGATCGGATCGTGCTCGGGGTCGATGCGAATTGTGGATGGGACCGGTCCGAAGCGATTCTCGCCGGACGCCGCCTGGCGGCGCTGGGTGTCTCTTTCATGGAGCAGCCGGTATCGGCTCGAGACTACGCCGGTATGGCAGAAGTCCGGCGAAGGGTCGAAATGCCGGTGGTAGCAGACGAATCGGCCGGCACGCCCGAGGATGCGGCCTTGCTGGCGGTCAACGAATCGTGTGACATCCTCTCCATCTACGTAGGCATGTCCGGTGGTATCGCTCCGGCTCGGCGGGTGGCGGCGGTTGCGACCTCTTTCCGGCTCGGATGGACCATCGGAAGCAACCTGGAACTGGGCATCGCTCTCGCCGCACACATGCACATCGGGGTGTCAACTCACGGGCTCGACCCCCGCGTCCCGGCCGACATCCTGAGCCCCTTCTACTACGAGGGCGACGTGATCGCCGAGCCCCTGGACGTGCGGGCCGGTGTCGCTTTCGCGCCGGATGGGCCGGGGCTGGGAGTGCGGCTGGATATGGATGCGCTCGACAGATACCGGGACGATCGTTGAACCCTGATCCTGCCCGCGGCGGGAGTCCGGCCGCTTGAAGATAGCGCGGATGACCGCGACCCCGGTTGAGGTCCCCCGGTTGGCGCGCCTCCTCCCCAAGACAGCCCACGGCCAGGTTCTGGCGAGCCGCTACGTGGTTCTGGAACTGGAAAGCAACTCGGGCGTGGTGGGAATCGGTGAGGTCACCTGCTCGCCGGCATGGAACGGCGAGGAGGCGTTGGAAACATCCCGGCTCCTATCAGGCCCGCTCCAATCGGAACTCGTGGGGGCCGATCCTCTCTCATGGGCCGATGTCTCCACCCGATTCGACCGGACGATTCACGATCGCCCCTTTCTCCGAGCGGCGGTGGAGATGGCGTGCCTCGATCTCGCCGCCCGACACTTCGACGTGCCTGCATATGTCCTTCTAGGTGGCGCCTACCGAACCCGGATCGCCACCAAGATCGTCCTGCCGGCCAGGGAGATCGAAACCGTCCGCGCAATGGCCGGCGGGTTGCTCGGGCTCGGCATCACGACGCTCAAGGTCAAAGTCGGGCTCGAGGTTGAGGGAGACATCGCCCGAGTCGCCGCCGTGAGGGAGACCCTCGGGCCCGATGTGAGGATCACGGTGGACGCCAACGAAGGTTGGTCGCCGGAAGAGGCGAGGTCGGCGGTGGAACGGCTGGATGGGCTCGGCGTGGTAGCGGTCGAGCAGCCACTTTCGCGTCGAGCCTGGGAAGCCTCGGCAGCTCTACGGCGTATGACCGGCATGGCTGTTATGGGCGACGAGTCCATATGGACCCGGCGTGATGTAATCGAAGCTGCGCGAACAGGGGGCTTCGACACCGTGAACCTTTATCCGGGCAAGTGCGGTGGGCTACGAAGGACGATCTCGATGGCGGATCTGGCGCGTGGGCTCGGACTCGCCGTCTCGTACGGCTCCAACCTGGAACTCGGAATCGGAAGCGCTGCCATGGCTCATGCCGCAGCAGCGACCAGGCAACTGAGCCCCGTGGTTCCCGCCGACCTCATCGGCCCCCTCTACTTCGAGTCGACCATGGTCGCGGATGCCGGATTCGTACGGTGGGATGGCGCCGACGTGCCTCCAGGTACCGGTCTCGGTATACAACTCGACCGGAAGGCGCTGGAGCGTTACCGGATCCCGCTCTGACTCATCGCAGCTACCGCGGATGTAACGCAAGCGAGGGATTCATCGCCTCTACGCGTTCGAGCATGGCGGGGACCAGCGTCATCATCTTTTCCCTGGTCCATCGGTAAGACGGTCCGGTAATCGACAGCGCCACAGCGTCGCGGTTACGCCCGAGGCGGAGCGAGAACCCCAGACAACATACTCCAACGCGCCCTTCCTCGAAATCGAGGCTGTACCCGCGCTCCTTCGTACGAGCCACCTCTGCTCTGAGAGCCGCCTCGTCGGTAATCGAGAACTGTGTCAATGCATCCAAGTCGAGCCGGCTGACAACGGAATCCAGTTGGTCGCCGGTGAGTGCCGCTAGATAGGCCTTGCCTAGGGCCGAGGCGTGTAGAGCATCCCGGGTGCCGAGTTCACAAGAGACGCGCAGTGGGTTATGGCTCTCCACCCTCCCTACGATCAGCATCCGCTGACCGTGTGGTACGGCGATATGCACGGTCTCTCCGGACATTGCCCGGAGATCCTCGGCAAGCTGCAGCGCCTCTTGGAAGGAAGTCCCCGCTGCTGCCGCCTGACCCACAGCGATCAGATGAGGGCTGACCATGTAGGTCCGCCGATCATCCAGCACCATCCAATCAAGTTCCCGGAGGGTGTTCAACAACCGGAGGGCATTCGACTTGTGAACACCCAGCTCCTGAGCCACATCATCCAGCCTTACTCTGCCCTCGCGGGCCACGAACTCGACTGCGCGAACGACCCTCGCAACAGTTTCCATCAGTACCACCCCTTCTGCGCCAGGAAGCCCGCTGTGGAAGGTAACCGACCGAGGCGGCGACCACGAGTTCGGCTACCGAACAAGACCCGATCCAACCTGCGCCCGCACCTGATTCACCGGAGCACATTCCTGGGGCCCGCACCGGACTGAGCGGACACGGCAACCCGTGATACCGACCCCACCCGACCACTTGACACCTTCGATTGATCATGACGATAATGTTCAACGCAAAGCAGTTGCGCTCAGCGCAACATCATACACAGGTGGAGAAGGTCTTCTCCACGGAGGAGGACTTGATGGCGATACGAGGACGAGCGATCACCGCGGTCATGGCCCTCTGTCTCGTGGCAGCCGCATGCGGCAGCGACGAACCTGCGTCTACCACGGCGGCGGCGACCACAGCCGCACCCACCACAGCGGCGGCCACCACCGTGGCAGCTGCCGAAGAAATGGGCGCGTGCGACGGGGCCACTTTGAGCTTCATAGGCCTTGATGGCGAAGCCGGAGAGGTGGAGCTCGAGGCCTGGCGGGAGGAGAACAACGTCTCTCTCGAGACCAACTGGCCAGGTAACTGGCAGCAGTTCGTCACCGCGATCAAGGTCGGCGATGTCTACGACCTGGCCACCATCGCCTATTTCCAGGCACAACGTCAGATCGAGGCCGGTCTCTTCCACCCGATCGACACCAGCCGGCTCGAGAACTGGAACACGATGTTCGCGGGTCTGCGCGAGAACGTATCGCTGCGCGGCGCCGACGGCCAGGTATACGGCGTGCCCATAGCCTGGGGCGACGGTCCGTTCATATATCACCCTGAACGAGTCGCCAATCCGCCCCAGTCGGTCCTGGAACTGTCCGGGCCGGAGTGGGAGGGCCGCTTCACCATGTTCGATTCGCCCATCTGGCTCTTCTCGATGCTCGCGGTCGGACTCGGATTCGACGACGGGGTCGGCGAGAAGACCTATGTCACAGATGAGCAGATGCTGACGATCAAGGACGAGGCGATCAAGATCGTTAGGAACGCAGCCGGCTTTACAAACGGTTACCGGGACGCAACCGATACGATCGTCGCCGGCGACTCGGACCTCAACCTGGATGGCTGGGAAGCCATGCTCACCTGGGCAGAAGAGCAGGGCGAGACCCTCGCCTTCGACTTCTTCGTGGAGTCCGGCGGAGGGGGCTGGTGGGACGGCCTTGCCATACCTGTCACCGCGGACGATATCGACTGCGCCTACGAGTACATCGACCTGATGATCTCCGATGAGATCAACGCGCAGGTCGGCGAGAACCTGGTGTCTGGTGTCGTGAACGAGGTGTCGGCCACGCTGGCGGGTCCTGGCGCCCAGATCTACGACTACGACCTGGTACGACCGGAAGTGCCGGAGGTGTCGTTCCGGGACCAGTCGCCACCCGAGGACGACGAGGCTGAGGAGGGCATCGCATCATTCTCCGACTGGCTCAACACCTGGGAAGAGGTCAAGGCAGAACTCTAAGCAGACTCGAACTGAGCTTGTACGCAACAAAGAGTGGCTGATCTAGCGACAGTCGACAACCGAGAGCCTCCGCGGATGAACGACCCTGCGTCGTCGGTCGCGGGGGCTCTCGTCCGCAAGTGCCGCCGCGACCGGGTGGCGGCATGGCTCCAGTTGCTACCGGGATCGACGTTCTTCATCGCGTTCTTCCTGGTGCCCCTGTTGGGCCTGCTGGCGATGAGCTTCTTCCGCCTCGTCGACTTCGAGCCGGTGGCGGACTTCACCCTTTCCAACTATGCCGAGGTTCTGACGAGCAGCGTGCATGCCCGGCTGGCGCTACGCACGGTCCAAGCGGCGACGATCGTCACCGCCATCGTCCTCCTAATCAGCTTCCCCTTCGCCTACACGCTGAACTTCGTCTTCCGTAAGCACCGCCAGCTGCTGTTCTTCCTGGTCCTGGTCAGCTTGTTCGGCGGGTACATCGTCCGGATATACGCATGGCGCAGCATCTTGGGTAACCAGGGGGTGATCAACCAGGGTCTCATGGCGCTAAGCATCGTGGACGAACCCGTCAGGGAACTTCTCAACAGCATGTACGCGGTGGGAGCGTCGTTGGTGAATTTCCTGATACCGCTCGGGGTGCTCCCAATCTATGCCGCGATGCAGAACGTGTCGCCGGGAATAGCCGAGGCGGCCCGCGACCTCGGTGCGTCGAGGTTGCGCGCTGCTCGCCAGATCGTGCTCCCCCTGTCGATGAGAGGAGTACGGGCAGCCGCCGCATTCGTCTTCATCGCCACACTGGGTGAGTGGGTCACACCGCGACTGCTGGGAGGGACCAAGGATCTTCTGATCGGGAACCGGATCGAGTACTACTTCGGGGCCTCACTGGAGTGGCCCGCCGGCGCCGCCCTCGCCATCACGCTGATCGTCGGGATGGGCGTCGCCGCGTACGCGATCATGTCCCTGATGAAGCGGTTGGCAAGATGACCGCCACCACCGCATCGGCGCCGTCGCCCGGAGGTTGGCGGAGAGGGCTTGCCAAGCTTCGGCGGCGGCCGGTCGCTTCGGCAGGATTCGTCGGGGTGGTGATCGTCTACCTGTTCGCGCCCCTGATCGTGATGGTTGCCTTTTCTTTCAATTCGTCGCCCCGGCTCAGCTTCCCCTTCGCCGGCCTCTCGCTGCGCTGGTACGAGGAGATCTTCACCGACACCCTGGTACTCCGAGCCTTCCGCCGAAGCCTGCAGGCCGCGGTGGTGACGGCCGGAATCACCGGGGTGCTGGGACTCTTAGGTGCGCTGGGAATCCTGAAGATCGCGAAGCGCGCCAGGGGGTTCATCCTGGCCATATCTGCAGCACCGCTCGCAGTACCCGGGCTCCTCTTCGCGATCGGATTGGCGATCATGTATCGACAGATAGGCATCGAACGCTCCATATGGGCTGCGAACCTGGGGCATGCGCTGATCGCCCTTCCGTTCGTCTTCCTGGTGGTCGGCGCGTCGCTCGAACGATTCCGCTTCACGCTGATCGAAGCAGCACAGGACCTGGGAGCGTCGCGCTGGCATGCGTTCCGGACGGTCACCCTCCCCCTGGTCCTTCCTGCCGTCCTGGGCGCGATGCTGCTCGCCGCGGCGATCTCCATCGACGACTTCGTGATCGCGTTCTTCACCGCCGGCCAGGACAAGACGTTGCCTCTCATCATGTACGGAAGGGTCCTGAAGGGCATCGACCCCACTTTGAACGCGATCGGTACAGTGATGCTCGTGTTGACGACCAGCCTGGCATTCATGGCCGCCCGCCGTACCACGATCGGTGAGCGATGAGCGACGTATCAAGATACACCGAACATCCTGCTATCCGCCTCGACGGGGTGACCAAGCGGTTCGGCGCGGTTCTGGCCGTGGACGACGTGACCCTCAAGATCGAGGAGGGGGAGTTCTTTTCGTTGCTCGGCCCGAGTGGATGTGGCAAGACCACAACCCTGCGGATGCTGGCCGGTTTCGAGACCCCCGACGAGGGCTCGGTATACCTGCGAGGCGAGGATGTGACGCTGGTCCAGCCCAACAAGCGGGCAACCAACATGGTCTTCCAGAACTACGAGTTGTTCCCCCATATGACGGTGTTCAACAACGTGGCATACGGCCTCAAGCTCAAGAAGGTTCCCAAGCGCGAGATCACGGAACGGGTCAACGACATGCTCGAGGTCGTCGGTGTGGGCGGCCTCGGTAAGCGCGCCGCCGACCAGCTTTCGGGTGGTCAGCAGCAGCGGGTGGCCCTGGCCAGAGCCCTGATCAACCGTCCCGCCGTGCTCCTGCTGGACGAACCGCTCAGCGCCCTCGACGTGAAACTGCGAAAGCGTATGCAGTTGGAACTGAAGTCGATCCAGGAAACTCTCGGCACCACCTTCGTCTACGTAACCCACGACCAGGAAGAAGCTCTGCTGATGTCCGACCGGGTCGGAATCATGAACGAGGGAGTGCTATTGCAAGTTGCTGCGCCCCGCACCATCTACGAGCAGCCGGCCGACGACTTCGTTGCGGACTTCGTCGGGACTTTGAACGAACTCACCATCCGTATCGAGAAGGTCGAAGGAGAACGGGGCCTGGTTGCCTCCGGAGACCAGGAGAGGATCTGGATGGACCTGCCCGGCGGCGGGACCGTCGGGGACATCGTCCGGCTTGCGGTCCGCCCCGAAGCGCTACAACTCACGCCGCGCCGTGAATGGGATGGAAGCCCCGACCTGAGCCACACCAGCGGCACGGTCTCCGATGTGATCTACCTGGGCCCCTTCACACAATTCCTCGTCAATAGCGAACGGCTCGGGAGGATGCTCAGCCAACGGGTGAGCGATGCCGAGGCAGCGGCGATCCGACCCGGCATGCAAGTGATCGTCAGCTGGCACCCCGACACGGCATTCATGCTGGCCGGGCCTGCGGCTGACACTCGATGACGGGTGATGGCAGCCCTATCCCCTCCATCCGCCGCGACCTAGTCGGCTACAGCTACACGTCCGGGCCTGCTCCCCGCCTGACCGTGGAGGCGGGCACGACTGTGCGGTTCGAAACCTGGGACGCGCGGGCCGGCGCCCTTCTCGACCGCGAAGCCGGAAGGCCGTTCGAACTCCCACGACCCACACCTGGACGAGGCAATCCGCTGACCGGCCCCCTGGCCATAAGGGGCGCCGAACCCGGCGATGCGCTCCTGGTGACGATCAACGACATAGCGTGCATCTCCCCTGGATGGTGCGGGGGTCACGCGCATGTGGGACCGCTACCCGGAGGCCGCATTCCTCGCCCCCTTGGACGGGTATGTCCCCACGACGGCGAGTCGGTCCACTTCAACCGAGACGTGCTTCTGCCGCTGTCGCCGATGATCGGCTGCATCGGGACCGCGGTGCCGGACGACCCCCCGAACGCGGGCGTCCCCGGGAGGCACGGCGGCAATCTGGACCATCCCGTCGTCGCGGTGGGGGCAGTGGTCCACATCCCGGTCTTCGTCAACGGAGGACTGGTGTACATAGGAGATGTTCACGCTGCGCAGGGCGACGGCGAGCTTTCCGGAATCGGCCTCGAGATCCCCGCCGACGTAACCGTGACGGTGGACATCGACCATGGTCGGCAGCTGCAGTGGCCGTGGGTCGTCAACCAGGATCGGGTGATCGTGATGACCTCTGCCATCGAGTTCGCGGATGCTAGGCAGGAAGCGGTCGAGCAGGTAGTGCGAGTCCTCGAGACCCAACTCGGCTACGAGCCGGCGGATGCTCTCGCCCTCATCTCGGTGGCCGGAGACTTGCGCATCGGCCAAGCGTTCGGCGGCATGGAGATGACGCTGAGACTCGAGATGCCGAGATCACTCGGCATAGTGCCTGGATAGGACGTGCCTCCGCTGACTTCGTCGCCCGGTCGGCGCGAACGGCGGTTCCAGGACCGGACGATAGGATGGTTTGCGGATGGGAAGCACGCCTGCTGTCCCTCGTCAAGCAAACGTAGGAGGCTTCTTCATGCCTGCCGCTTGCGGAACTTTCTACGTCACTATCGAGGCTGAGCCTCCCTTCCTGGAGCAGGACGGCATCAGACTCGGCTGCAACGTGGTCCGCAAGGAAGACTCCTACGTCCTCGAGTACGAGCATCGATGACCGAGCGCTATCTCGTATTGCCGCGGGGCATCAACGTCGGGCCCCACAATCGGGTACCGATGGCGCAACTCAGGTCGAAGCTGGAGGACGCGGGCTACTCCGCCGTGGCGACCGTTCTAGCGAGCGGGAACGTGATCGTTTCGGCCGAATCGGACCGTCCTGCCGAGGTCGGCGACGCCATACGACGGCTCCTCAGCGACGAGTTCGACGTCAACGTCGCCTGCGTCGCCCGAACAGCTCGCCAGGTTCAGGGGGTACTCGACCGCAATCCGCTACGCGAGGTCGTCTCCAACCCGTCGCGCTATCTGGTGAACTTCCTCTCGGAGGCACCCGATCCCGAGGTGGTGGGGGCGCTGCTGGCAGAGGACCACAGCCCCGAAGCCATTGTGATCGAAGGCACCGAGGCATACGTCTGGACCCCGGATGGCGCCAAGGCGATGACCCTCTCGTATGCGTACCTGGAACGGCGGTTGGGCGTCGTAGCCACCGCGCGCAACTGGAACACCATCAAGAAGATCGCTGCCAAGTTCTGATCTGCGTCACTCGCTGACGCTCTCACCCCGGCACGCACTGCGCTACGACGGCGATGTGTTGGCCCTGCTGCACCTGCGCATGCCAGGCGGCGGCGATCAGGTAACCGTCCACGGCGGCGCGCACCCGCCAGGGATCCTCGTCAATACGGTGAAAGTCGTGCAGCAGACCCACGACCTCGCCCTTCACGACCTTCGATCCGCATTCGAGGAGCGGTTCGTAGTGTCCGGGCCACGGGGCCAAGACGTAGCAGGCCGGGTCGACCGCCTCGACGATGCGCTGCGTTCCCGCTGCGTGATGGGCTATGGGCGCCACATCAAGGTTCATCTGACCGGAGAGCATGGCGGCGGCGATCACACCGTGGCGCGCGTGGCGAACACCATCGGGACTCAGTGCACCTCCCCAGCCGAACTCGCCTCCCACAGATATCTTGCCCCTCCGTTCGGCGTCGCTGGTGAGCAGCCCGGGAGTCGCGTCCTGATAGGTCAGGATGAAGGGCACGCCGAACCATTGTGCCATCTCGAGCATCGCTGCAGCTTGCCGATCATCGGGGACACGATGGAAGCTCGTGAGAGGCGCGAAGCGGGCCACGTCGCCACCGGAATGGAGGTCGATCACGACGTGGACATGAGGCCAGATGCTCGTTCGCACGAAGTCGGCTATGCGGTGGCTTATCCCGGATAGCGCCTCGTCGCGACCGGCCTCCTTCACAAAGGCTCTGTTGAGGTTGACACCGTCCGCCCCGACGCTCTCCCTCCGGCCGGCGCGAAAGGCTGGAGCGCTGATGACAGGGACCAGCACGACCCTTCCACTCACGGTGGCTTTGTCGATGTCCCGGAGAAGATGCTTGAGGGCCACCGGCCCCTCATACTCATCGCCATGGGTAGATCCGAAGGCCACTAAGCCATGGCCTTCCCGGGCGTCGGGGCCCACCCACACCGTGAGCGGTATCAGCCAGTCACTCCAGATCGAGTCGTGCGGAAGGCTCACCCAGTAGTCACGGCGGCCCGGAGACACGACGTCCAGGTCATCCGGTGTGACTATGCGTCGAGACATGCATCTCCTAGTTGACACGGTGGTGCTCCACGAACTCGACGTCCACGTCCACGCCGAGCCCCGGCGTTTCCGGCACCGGCAGGGTCCCGTCGTCGTTGAGAGACATCGTCCCGCTGGTCACACCACGGCTCAGCCGGCTCTGGGCAGCATTGAACTCGACGTAGCGTGCCCGGGCAAGAGTCGCCATGTAATGAGTGCTGTAGCCATGCAGAAGGTCGGAGATCCACGAGTGCGTGATCACATCGACATCGTGCTCGGCTGCCGACTCGGCGATGAGCAGCGCAACGGTCAATCCTCCGCAGCGCGTAAGGTCGGGCTGGAGGATGTCGACGCAGCCGCTGTCGAGATAGCGCCGGAAGTCCCAGATCGTCGTGAGCTGCTCGCCGGCTGCCAGGGGCACCGGGCTCCGCTCCCGGACGTAGGCGTAGTCCCCGACGTACTCGGGATGGATGAAGTCCTCCACCCATACCGGGTTGTAGGGAGCAACCCGGTGGCACAACTCCAGGTTCTCCCGCCGGGTCCGGAACCGGTACCCGTCTGACCTGCCGATGCCATACCATCCGGGGTCGATCATGAGATCCCTGTCGGGTCCCAATGCCTCCCGGATTGCAGAGAGAATCTCGGTGTCGCGTCCGGCGTCCTCGCCGAATGGGCCCCAGCCGAACTTCGCCGCCCGGTAGCCGGCATCGACGAAGGCGCGTGCGGCTCGGTGGTTGTCTTCGGGGTCGTCCCAAAAGAGGCTCGACGCGTAAGCCGGCAGCGTGTCTTGCTTGCGACCACCGAGCATCTCATACAGCGGCACGGAGGCGGCCTGGGCCTTGATGGACCATAGGCAGTTGTCGATGGCCGACATGCAGTGCAGCGCGATTCCCCTGCGGCCGTAGTAGGCAGTCCCCACGAACATCTTGTTCCAGAGCCGCTCGGTGTCCGACGGGTCCTCATCCATGAGAACGTCTCTCAGGGTGTGGAAGCCGATCGGGCCCATGCTCGTACCTTGCACGATCGAAGGCGCGGCCGTGGTGAGCGTCTCCACCTCTGACCACCCCACGAGGCCCTGGTCGGTCTCGACCCTGATCAGGGCCAGCCAGTCACCCTGGTCGATCGCATCGGCTTCGTTCCGGCGCGTGCCGTAGGTTTCGTCACCTCGCAGCAGAATGCACTCAACATCGGTGATGCGCACCGTCCGCCACGCCCCTTCAGATTGCCCGCTGGTGGAGGTGACGATCCGCCAGGTGCCACACCGGTCGAAGGCCACGTTTCGGAGTCGTCGCCACTTCCCCTTGACGGTCTGCGTCCCGGATCACTGCCATTAGCCGACCGCTGATCGGAGTACGTCGAAGAGGCGGTCCACCTCTGCGGTCGTCTCCCGGTCCAGCCGGTAACCAACCGGGCCCCTGGCGCGGCCGGCGGTGAAAACACCCTGCCTCACGAGGAGGTGCTTCTCGACGGCGATGAACCCGTCGAGACCGGTCTGTATCGAGACGAGCGCGGCCAAAGGACCGTTGATGGCGTTGATCCGCTCCTCGTCGCCCGCCTCCAGAGAGTCCCACAGGGCAACGATCGCCCAGCACACCTCCGCCCCGGGCATGGTCCCGACGATCCCACGTTTGTAGCTGTCGACAAGGGCAATACCCCCGGAACCTTCGAACACGCGGGCCGCGCCGCCCGTGGCCTCGCGTAGTTCGGTGAGTCTGGGTCCGATCGGGACGGCCTCCGGTTTGAATAGCACCCGTCCCTCGTACTCGTCGAGCAACCGGGCTTGGAGCCCGATGGACATGGGCCGACCCACGTAGCCGCTGGCGTCCTGAATGACCAGAGGCACTTCGGTGGCATCGAGCAATGCTCGGTAGTAGTCGGCGAGCTGGTCCTCGAGGCATGGCACCGTGGTCGGCGGGATTGCCATGAGGGCGGACGCCCCGATGCTCTGGGCATGCACGGCATGGTCGACAGCCACTTTCGTGCTTTCCGCCCCGACGCTGACAATCACCGGTCCGTGAGCGAGGCCTATCTCGCATGCCGCCTCGGCGAGAAGACGGCGTTCTTCGCCCGACAGCCTCAGGGTCTCAGACACCATCGCCATTACGATGCCGTCGATCCCGTGGCCGTACATCCATCGGATCTCCTTCTCCAACACCTCCCGGTCGATCGAGAAGTCTTCACGGAAGGGTGTCTGGAACACGGGGAATACCCCGGACAGGGCCTCCGATCCCGGTGATCGGCGGGGGGAGGCAGCCCGGTCGCTCAACGCCGACCCTGCTCACGTCTCGAACAGGTGTGGGCCGTGGGCGAGCCGTTCAAGGCGCGATCACTCCGTCCGGATAGCGATCGAACACCTTCACGTCGTGAATCGGCACGATGTGCTGAGCAGTGGCCCGTACCCTCGCGTAGCAGTCCAGAGCCTCGTACATGTTCTCGCACAGGCCCAGCATCTCGCCGTCTTCCACGTTCTCGTAGAAGAAGTACGAGTCCGAGATGGCTACCACGCCGGCCGCAGTGTCGACCTCGACCACGATCGACTCGCGATGGTGAGCGCCCGACCACCACGTACGCAGTCCGGGCGCGACCTCGTCCTCGTCCTCCAGCAGGCGAACCCTATCCCAACTGTCCGTGACGAGGTCGACCAGGGTGTCCTTCGGTATCGACCTCCAACGGTCGTCGTGAGGGTGGTCATGCGTGGTGTGGAAGTGAACCCAGCCCCGCTTGGCGATGCATACCTGCGCGGTCCTGAAAAGGTGGAGGGTGCCGGTCGTATACAACTCCAAGGGTGTGAGCAGGATGTGGGTGATGTCATCAGGAGTGAGGCCGACGGTCTCCAGCGCGCCGGTCATGTAGTGCTCCGGCTGTCGCTTCAGGTCACCCTTCGGAGCATCGTGGAGGTACCGCATCGACGGCCAGCCCTCCTCGACCATCGTGGTTTCGTCAGGTGGCGACGCGTTCACCAGGGCGGTGATCCCGCCTCCTCGTATCAGGGTCACGTTGAACCCCAGCGGGTACATCTCGTCCCACCGGCTCATCCAGAAGACCTCGGGCCCTGCGATCAACGACTCGCCCACGCTCAGGACTCTTACCGAGTATTCCATGGTCTATCTCCTCCCGCGCAGTACCCGCCTCGGCCACGACTGCGAACTTTCGATGGCCATCCGCCGCACGTCAAAGAGTAGGGAACTTCGGAACGATTACTTCAGCCGTCGAACTCGGCTATGTCGACAGGGCGTCCCTCCTCGATCGACCTGTCCATCGCGAGCGCTGCCACGAGAGCTGCGCGGGCGTCGGCGAGTGCCAACGGCCATGGCCGGCCGTCGCGCACGCGGCCCAGGAAGAAGGCGTCCTCCGAAGGCAAGGCGCCGTAGGGGACGCCGTTCGGGTAGGAGTAGTAACCGGAATGGATGTGCTCGAGGCCGTCCGCGCTGAATACCACCGCCGGCGAATCGCGGGTCTCCACATAGGCGCTCCCCCGCGTTCCGAAGACAGCCAGACGGTGGTCGCTGCGAAGTCCGGAATCGAAGGGCAGGATCCAGTTGTGGTCGAGAGCACCGACAGCCCCCGAGGCGAACCTCACGGTTGCCACCGCCGCATCCGGCCCGGGCCCGACAACCCGCTGTTGGGCAGCCTCCGCATACACCCTCTCTATATCGCCTACGAGCCATCTCATCACGTCGAGGTCGTGAATCGCCATCTCCTGGGGAACGGTCGTACGTCCCGAGATGATCCTGCCCTCGTAGTCGGGCGCATTCCATCGAGCCGACACATGTACGACCTCGCCGAGCTTCCCGTCTGCCACCGCTTGGTGGACCGCTACGTAGTTGGGATCGAAGCGCAGCGTGTGGCCTATGACCAGGCTCCCGGTGGTCGACTCGTGAAGCTCCATCATCCGGTCGGCGTCGCCGAGCGAAGAGGCGAACGGCTTCTCGCAGAAGACATGCAACCCGCGGATCATCCCTGCCTCGACCACCGGTAGATGAACCTGTTGGGGTGTGCAAACCCAGAGCGCGTCGAGACCGGCCGTGTCGAGGGCTTCATCGAGGTCCACCGTGAATCGGGTCCCCGCAGGTACCCCGGAAGCCGCTGCCGGATCCGTATCGCAGATCACCGCGAGATCGGCCAAAGGGTGCGCAGCCAGAATCCTGGCGTGTTCACGACCGATCATCCCGTGACCGGCAAGCGCGCATCGCACTGGCTGCATTGCCGTCCCGTCGTCTTTGAAACACGGGCGCGGTAACAACGGTTTGGTCGGTACCGAACCCGATCCGTCATCAGGCTACCGGACAACCGGCACCGTATGACCGGATACTGAACGGGATGCCGTCTCTTTGCTGACGCTCCGGAGGACTTGCAACGAACCCCCGTGCGGGACGTTGACCCGTCAACATTCGGGGCGCCCTCGATGTCGGGACCGGAATCACGAAACTGCGGGCGCTCCAACCAACTCCTAGGACTTCACTTCGCGAGACTGGAAATCGTCCCGGCGGTGGAAGAGCGGAGAGATTACAGGGCCGACCCTACGGATCGAGGCCCAGGAGTTTCTCGGGATTGGTCCTGACCATCTTGCGGATTTCCTCGACCGGTAGGCCCAGGTCCAGAAGGCAGGCGATGAACTCACGCATGCCTTCGACCGGCGCCGGCAATGTGTAGCCACCGAAGTCTGTCGCCAGGATGCAGTGATCGGTTCCCACTTGCCGGATCTGTTCGGCGGCCTTCCTGATCCCTCCGCTCGCCTCGCCCGTCATCTCCTCGTCCGCCGCGTATTCCCGCTCGACGTAGTAGTGGGTCTTGGGGATCGACGTGGTGTGCGTGTAAGCGCCCAGGGTGTACTCGATGAAGGCGCCCCTCCGGGCCATGTGCCGGAGCTGGTCTGTCGAGGCAACCTGGGTGACGGCGGTCGCTACCAGCACCTTTTCGATCCCGTACTCGTTGGCGAGTTCGACCAGGCGGATGGCCTCATCGGGCGAGACGTGGCCGGTGTTCAGAAAGACATGGGAATGGTCCGCGATCACGCTCAGGATCTCGTCCAACTCAGCACCCACCGGCTCATCCACGGGGATTTGGATGGCCCTATCCACCTCCTCCCTCCTGAACTCCGGGTACAGGTCCTGCAGGGGTGTGAACTTGCCGTCCACGATCCGACCCTCCCTGGAGGCCTGGTAGTAGGTGGAATGAGCACCGAAGCTGATGAACCTGGCGCCATCGCCGTACCTGATCGCCGTCTTGACGGCCCGAGGGTTGAGGCCGCCGTATGCGGTATTGAGGATCAGGCCACCGTAGACCGTGAAGTCGGGCACGGCCCGGTTGACGATCCAGGCGATTCCGTTCGTCATCTGGAAGACATCCATCAGCACGATCGCCCGCATCCCGGCGTCGCGCGCCTCTATGGCCGCCTCGATAGGGTCCAGCCGTCTCGGGCTGCTGGGCAGGTGCGGTGTGGCGTGAACGTGGATGTCAATGGCGCCTTCGAGAAGCTGGCGGGACAACTCGAAGGAACGGTTGTCGGGTAATAGCACTCAGCAGTCCTGTCCGGATGGCGCGCCGGGCTGGTTGATCAGGTGGGTGGCGGCGTTGTCGAAGTGGTCGAACATGGCTGCCCGGATCTCGGCAGGAAGCGGTCGGCCGGTGCCGTCGGCGAGGGTTGCCGCATCGAGAGAAGCTGTCATGTGTGCCATCCACGCGTCGCGCTCGGCCCGGCCGATGGCGAAGTGCATGTGGCGCATCCGCAGGCGGGGATGGCCCCGCTCCTCGCTGTAGCGCGGCGGCCCGCCCCAGTACTGGACCAGGAAGCCGGCCAGCCGCTCCCTGGATCTCCGCAGGTCCCTCGGGTACATGGGCCTCAGCAGCGGGTCTCTCTCCACAGCGTCGTAGAAGCGGTCGACGAGATCATCGAAGAATCCCTGGCCGCCCACCGCCTTGAAAACGGTGGGAGGAGCATTCACCGCCTCTCGCAGCGACCCGCGCAGGATCACCTGCGCCGGCTGACCCCCGTCACCGACCACCTTGTCCGGCTCGCTCACGTCCCCAGCCTAGGAGTATTCGCGATGATCGGTGCTCATCGGTCCCGCGCCGCTGCTGGAGGGTGGCGACCGGCGCCGCCGGCTCAGATGGGGAAGAAGACCGGTACTAGGGCGACCACGATGCCCAGGACGACAACGGTCAGGGGGGTACCGACCCGGGCATAGTCGACGGCACGGTAGCCCCCGGCGCCCATGACCAGGAGGTTGGCCTTGTGGCTGAAGGGGGTCATGAACGCGGCCGACGCGGCCAGGCTTACCCCCATCATGGCCGCGTAGGGGTTCATACCCAGCTGAGCAGCCGTTTCGAGGGCGACCGGCGCCAGCAGAACTACCGCGGGGGCGCCGTCAAGAGCCTGGCTGAGAAGGCTGGCCAGAACCACCAGCGCGATGAGGATGGCCAGGTGGCCCATCGGTCCCAACCAGTCCGTCACCCTGCTGACCAGGAGCAACGCCGCGCCGGTGCTCTCCATGGCGATCCCAACCGGCAGGACCGCCGCCACCAAGAAGATGGTGCGCCACTCGATGGCCCGGTACGCCTCCTCCATGGTGACGGTGCCGAACAGCAGCACCAGGCTCGCTGCGGTGAAGGCGGCCACATGGATGGGCTGGATGCCCAGCACCACCATCGCGACCATCAGCAACAACGCTCCCAGCGCGATCGGGGCCTTATGGGGTCTGCGAGGCTGCATACCCGCCGGTGAAAGCACCAGGAAGTTGGCGTCGGAACCGAGCAGCCGGATCCGATCCCAGGGACCCTGCACCAGCAACCCATCGCCGAAACGGAAGGCCAGATCAGCCAGATCCTCGTAGATGGAGCGGCCATCCCTCCAGACCGCCAGCAACTGGAGACCGTAACGATCCCGGAACTGCAGCTCGCGGGAGGTCTTGCCCTCGACCGCCGAGCGAGGCGCCAGGGCCACCTCTACGATGCCGAAGTTCTCCGACTCGAGATCCCCCTCATTCACCCGGGAATCCACCTCGACGTCGCCCAGCCGGACCAAGCGCTCGAACCGGGCCGGCTCGCACGCCACCAGCAGGCCATCGCCGGCCTCGAGAACATCGTCGGGACGCACGTCGAGACGGGTGATGTCATCGCGAATGATCCCTCCGACCGTGACGCCCGCCAGCTCGCTCAGCCGGCTCGATCCCACCGTCGAGCCCGCCAGCGAAGAGCCTTCCGGGACCCGGAGCACGGAGAGATGGCCCTCGAAGGCCCGCATCGCCGCCAACCCCAGGTTCTTCACCAGGAAGTTCGGGTCGGGTTGCATCTCCAGCAGCTGGGAGCGGGGCCCGATAGCGATGACGTGATCACCGGCGCGGATGGTGCGGGTAGCCAGGTCCTCCCGCAAGACCTCCCCGTCCCGCTCCACCCCTACGATCACCGCCTGGTAACGGTCCCTGAAGCGCGCCTCGCGAGGGCTCTTGCCTGCCAGGCCGGACGAGGCGGGAACCTCGAACCTGATGGCCGTGAAGCCTCGCATGGGCCTCGGGAGCTGGCGGGTCGAGGTAGGCCGGAGCTCCACATCCCCGACCCGCAACAGGTCCTCGAGGTGCGACAGACTGCCCTCCACGAGAAGAACGTCACCGCCCCTCAGGAGGGTGTCGGCCGCCGGAGAGAGGTGCTTGGCCCCCCGGTGTATCGACACCACCTGGATCCCCAAGGCCCCGGACAGGTTGGCGTCGGACAGGGTGACGCCATCCATAGCGGACGGCTCGGGAATCCGGATCGTGAACAGCCGCTCCTCGAGTTGGTAGATATGGGTGAGCTCTTCGGCTTCCGACTCGGCGGGACCGGCCTGGCGGCTGGGAAGGAGCCGCTTGCCGACCGTGATCATGTACAGGATCCCGGCGGCGAGGAGTACCAACCCGATGGGTGTGAAGTCGAACAGACCGAACGGGGTCATGTCCCGTTCGGCGATTATGGTGGCGGCAACGATGTTGGGCGGGGTACCCACCATGGTCGTGGTGCCGCCCAGGATCGACCCGAACGCGAGGGGCATCATCAGGCGGGAGGCCGCTAGCCCCGCCCTCCGGGCGATTCCCGCCACAGCCGGCATCAGGACAGCGGTGGCGGCGATGTTGTTCATGAAGGCCGAGAGGATGCCCGACACCAGCATGAGGGTGATGATCAGCGGGATCTCCTTGCTGCCGACCAGGGTATAGACCTTGGACGCCACCGTGTCGGCTACGCCCGTGTAGAGGAGGGCGGCGCTGATGATGAAGATGGCCAGCATGGTGATCACGGCCGGCGAGGCGAAGCCGCTGAAAGCCTCCGTAGGCCCGACGTACCCTCCCAGGATCAGTACCGCCAGCCCCAAGAACGCAGTCAGATCCACGGGCAGCTTGGCGGTCAGGAACAGGTAGGCCATCACCGCCAGCAGCAGGATCAGGAATCCGATCTGCCAGGTCAAGGCGCAGCTCCCGCGGCAGGGGTAGCCGGGACAGCGGACCTGGAAGAGAAGTACTCCATCGTTCCGCCCCCGGTGTTTCCTGCGCTCCGGTTCACCGTCTGGTCAGAACGACCAGAGACGGGGGATGAAGATCACCGACAGGCCCCAGAAGATGAGGCTGAGGGGCACACCGGTACGCAGGAAGTCCGTGTACTTGTAGCCACCCGCGTTGTAGATCATCGTGTTGGTCTGGTAACCCACCGGCGTGGAGAAACCGGTCGAGGCGGCGAAGGTGATCGCCATCAGGAAGGGCCGCGGGTCGACGCCGATCTGCTCCGCGGTGGAGATGGCTATGGGCGCGAGGAGCACGGCGGCCGCCGCGTTGCTCATCGTGTCGGTCATCACCGAGGTCATCAGGTAGATGACCGCGAGCACGGCCACCGGCCCCATGTCGCCTACCACACCTACCGCCCGTTCCGCTATGAAACCGGCCGCGCCGCTCGTCTGCATGGCTATTCCGAGCGGGAGGATTCCGGCTAGAAGGAAGATGACCTGCCAGTTGATGGCCTGATACGCCTCATCCAGCCTCAGCACGCGGGTCAGCAACAAGGCCAAGCAGCCGAGCAATGCCGTTACGAGAATCGGGAAGACTTCGAAAGCCGCCAGCCCGACGACGGCAACCAGGATCGCTATCACCAGAGGGGCCCGGTGCCGCAGGGCCGTCCCCGGGACCTCGTCGAGGACGATGAAGTCGCTGTTGCGCCGCAGCGCTCTGATCTCCGCCTCGTGTGCCTGGACCAGGATCACGTCGCCGAGGCTGAGGGTGACGGAACTGAGCTGGTCGTGAATCGTCTCGCCCCTGCGCTGCATCGCCAGTACCAGCGACTTGTAGCGGTTCCGGAAGTCCAGTTCCTTGAGCGTATGGCCGATGAGCTCGGACCCCGGAGCGACCAGGGCCTGCACCAAGCGCAGGTCCTCGGTCTGCAGCGTCTCGTCCCGCAGTTTGAAGTCGACATTGAGTTCCAAGCCCATGGAATCGCGCAGGCGTATCAGCTCGTTGATCTCACCGCGCACGAGGAGCACCTGATCCGGTTCGAGAACCTGGCGGAGCGGCGCCCATCCTGCATCCCCTATGTGCAGAACGCGCAGCACCGTGACGTCGTGTTCCTCGCCGAGGCGGCTGTCGCGCACGGTCTGGCCGACCAGCGGCGAGTTCTTCCTCACCCGCATCTCGGTGACATACTCGCCCAGGTTGTAGGTGCTGGCGAGTTCGCTCACCTTGCGCTCGGGAAGCAACCAACGCCCAAACACCAGGAAGAAGGTGACTCCGGCCACGAAGAGGATCAGGCCCATCCGGCTGAACTCGAACATGCTGAACGACCCGTACCCGGCCTGCTCGGAGATGGAGCTGACCAGCAGGTTGGTCGAAGTACCGATCAGCGTGCATACACCCCCGAACTGCGAGGCGTAGGAGAGCGGGATGAGCAGCTTGGAGGCGGAGATCCTGCGCCGGTTGGCGAGGATCGTAACGAGCGGGATGAAGACGGCCACCGCAGCCGTGTTGTTGACGAACGCCGACATCACCGTGATCGTGGCCATCACCACCACCAGCGCGGTGTAGTGGTCCTTGCCGAAACGCACCATGACCCGGCCTACCGCAGCCGTGGCGCCGGTCTTCTGAAGGCCCGCACTCAGGATGAACATGGCAGCCACCGTGAGGGTCGCCGGATTGCTGAATCCGGAGAACCCCTCCTCTGGAGTGACCAGACCCAGGCCGAGCAGGGCGCCCAGACCGAGCAATGCCACCATATCCAGCGGGTACTTCTCGGAAACGAACAGGGCGACCGTTCCGACGAGAATGGCAAGTACCAGAATCGCGTCCAGCGACATATCAGGTACTTACCCGGGAGATCGAACGGATGGGAGTGGGGTCATGACTCCTCCCCTGCAGGTTTCAAGCCCTCGCGATACCGGGCCGGCGGCTCGCTTCGGAGCTTGGAATCCGAGTCCGGATACCTTATCACGGGCTGCTCGCCGCCGAACGGCGACCGCCGGTGTGTCAGAATCGGGAGGTCAACCACAGCGAGGACGGCATGCCTGGAAACAACCATCCACCACTCCGGATCGGACTGCTGGCCGTCTACTTCGGGTTGTTCGATGCCGCCATGCCGCCCGAGTTCCGCAGGGAACGCACGGCCTTTGCCGAGGCCATGCGGACGCGCCTAGAGGAGTTCGGATCAGTCATCTACCCGGGCGTGGTCGACAACGACGAAGCGGGACGGGAGGCCGGCCTGCTGTTCGCCCGCTCCGACGTCGATGTGATCGTCTTCGTACCCACCATGGCGGCCCCGCCCAGCTACGGATGGGAAGCGATCCGTAACCTCCCCAGGGTGCCGGTGGTGGCGGTCGGCGCACAGGAACTCATCGAGGTGCCGGACGACTACGCCACCGAGGAGGCCACCCGCAGGAGCCTCACGGTCGGCCTCGTCATGTTCACCAATGTGCTGGTCAGGATGGGCCGGCGGTTCACCACGCTGGTCTCTTCGGTTATCGGGGATGATCTCGACACCGTCCTCGGCGACACCCTGAGAGCGGTGCATGCCGCCGCCACGGTGACCAAGTCCCGGCTGCTCGCGATCGGCAAGCCCATTCCGGGATACATGGACGTGGAAGTCACCGGCGAGCAGCTGGTAGGCCTGGGGATCGAGGTTATCGACGTTGATCCGCCGGGGATCGCCGCGGCGTTCGGGGCGGTGGGCGACGGCGAGGTATCGGCCCTCATCGGCGAGCTGAGGGATCGTTTCGAGGCCGACCGGGTTGAGGATCAGGTCCTGGCAAGGTCCGCCCGCCTCGCTCTGGCCATGAAGGAGTTGTGCCGACAGAACGATGCCAACGCCGGGGCGGTCAACTGCCACGGCGACGCCCTCCGATGGAATCCGGAGGTGGGCGTGACCGCCTGCCTTGGAGTGGCCCTGTGCGCCGAGGCCGGGCTGCCCTTCGCCTGCACCGGGGACATCCCCACCGCGATCGCTCTGACCTTGGGGAAGCGCCTGGCCGGATCGGCCCTCTACTGCGAGCTGTACCAGGTCGACTTCCCGGGGAACTGGATTCTGGTGGCCAACGGAGGAGAGGGTGATCCCACCATCCGGGCGGCGGGGTCCGATGTGACCCTGCTCCCCGAGGACCACTACATGGGCGATCACGGACCGGGGACCGCGGTGGCCTTCGAACTCCCGGAAGGACCGGCCACCCTGATCAGCCTCAGCCCGGTCGATCACAGCGACGGATGGGTCCTGGTGGGCGCCGAAGGCCGGATCCTCGACTCGAAACACCACGCCATGGAGGGGCCCAACGGGATGTTCCGGTTCGACTCGGGAGAAGTGGCCGAGGCCTACGCCCGATGGTGCGAAGCGGGCGCCACCCACCACGCCGCCGTGCTACCGGGCCACCAGGGCGATGTGCTGCGCCTGACCGCCGGAATGCTGCGGATCACCTATACCGCCGTGTAGCGGAACAGTGAAAGTAGTAGACCTCTATCAGAGGGTCGACTCCGATATACAATGTCCGGGCCGACCGAAGGGTTGAGGAGGCAGACGTGTGTTTCGACCAGGACTCCGCTCCTCCCATCCCGAGAGGCGATCGTGAAGCACAAGGTCGTGACGTGGTGCTGACCGCTCGTGACGGCAACCGCTTCTCGGCATTCGAGGCCACCGGGGCCACGCCGTCGACGGCCGCGGTGGTGGTCCTGCCGGACGTGCGGGGTCTGTTCCGTTTCTACAAGCAGTTGGCCCTCCTGCTTGCTCACGCAGGCCACGATGCTGTCGCCATCGACTACTTCGGGCGCACCGCAGGTCTCGGCGAGCGACCCCACGATTGGGACTTTTGGCCCCATGTCCACGGCACCACGTTCGCCGGCATCCGGGACGACGTGGCCGCAGCCGTCTCCCACCTCCGGGCATCCGATCCTGACCGGCCCATATTCACCGTGGGGTTCTGCTTCGGCGGATCGGCATCCTGGCACCAGGCCGCCAACGGCCTCCGGCTGTCCGGCGCCATCGGCTTCTACGGCAAGCCCCGCCGCCCGGAGGAGACCGCCGGGGCCATAGATCGGGTGGCCGGCATGGCCTGCCCGATACTCGCCCTCATGGGTGGAGACGATCCCAGCATCCCGCTCGAAGACGTGAAGGGGTTGGAGGATGCCCTGGCGGGAGCCGGGGTTCCCCACGAGGTCGTGGTGTACCCGGGCGCTCCGCACTCGTTCTTCGATCGCCGACACCGCGAGTTCGCGGAAGACTCGATCGACGCCTGGGAGCGGGTGCTGGCCTTCATCGCCGTCAATTCATCCAGGGGAGGTAAGTAAGGACATGTCGGACGCGATCGAAACCCGAGGTCTCACCAAGTACTACGGAGAGGCCGCCGGCATCGTCGACCTGGACCTCGCCGTCGAGGTGGGTGAGGTATTCGGGTTCATAGGCCCCAACGGCGCGGGCAAGACCACCACCATCCGCCTGCTCCTCAACTTCCTGCAGCCGACCAGGGGTTCGGGAACCGTGTTCGGCATGGACATGATGGCCGACTCGGTGGCGATCCGGAGCCGCGTCGGATACCTGCCCGGGGATCTGGCCCTCTACCCGTCGATGACCGGACGGGAGTTCCTCCTCTACTTCAGCCGGCTCCGGGGCGTAGACACCGCCGCTGCCACGACCCGGCTGGCCGAGCGGTTCGAACTGGACCTGGACCGGCGTATCAAGGAATACTCGAAAGGCAACCGCCAGAAGGTGGGGCTGGTCAACGCGTTCATGCACGAGCCGGAGCTGTTGATCCTCGACGAGCCCACCGGCGGCCTCGACCCCCTCATGCAACAGGAGTTCGCGACCCTTCTCGGCGAGGTACGTGCCGAGGGCCGCACCGTATTCCTGTCCTCGCATTACCTGCCCGAGGTGGAACGGATCGCCGACCGGGTGGGCATCGTCCGCCAGGGCCATCTGATCGCCGTGGATACCCTCGACGGGTTCCGCACCAAGATCCAGTCCAACCTGTCGATCGAGTTCGCCGGCGCGGCCGACCCGGCCGGCTTCGCCGATCTGCGGGGAGTCACCTCGGTCGAGGCCCACGACGGTGGCAGGCTGTTGCGCATGAGCGTCTCCGGCCCGCAGGACGCGGTGATCCGGGCGGCCGCGGACGCCGGGGCGATCGCCATCCACACGGAGGAAGCCGACCTCGACGACGTCTTCCTCTCCTACTACGGGCCGGGGGATCCCGAGTCCGGACCGGGAGACCGAGCGCATTGACCACCGCCATCCTGGTCAAGAGCCTCCGGGACCGGCGCCGAGCCCTGATCGGTAACAGCCTCGGCCTGGTGGCTCTGATCGTCTGGCTGGGAGCGCTGTTCCCGATCCTGCGGGAGAACCAAGGCTTCAACGACATCATGGAGCGCGTACCCGAGGAAATGCTGGCAGCCGTCGGAACCGACCTGGCCACGTTCCTGACCGCGGCGGGGTTCCTGTCGGCAGAGTTCTTCGCGCTGTTCGCGCCGCTACTGATCCTCATCTTCGTGATCAGCGCGATGGTCGCCGAGACCGCCACCGAGGAGCGGGAGGGGCTGATGGACATGATGCTGTCCAATCCGGTCTCCCGGCGCAGGGTCTTCCTCGAGAAGGCGGGCGGCGTGGCGGCGGCGGCACTGTTGATGGTGGCCGTGATCACCGTGGCGCTCCTAGCCGTGAACCCCGTCTTCGGACTGGACCTGCCCGTGCTCGGAGTGGTGGCGGCCGGCCTGTCGCTCTGGCTCCTGGGGACGTCCTTCGGCGCGGTGGCCCTGCTGGTCGGGGCCTTTACGGGCCGGTCGGCCACCGCCGGCGGGATGGCCGGGCTCCTGGCACTCCTGGCCTGGTTCGTCACCAGCTTCGCGGGCCTGCTCCCCTGGCTGGAGGGTGCGGGAGGGTTAAGCCCGTTCACCTGGTATCGGGAGCCCAACCCGCTGATCACAGGGTTCGGCGCCGGTCACCTATGGCTGCTGGTGACCACCGTGGTTCTGGTGGTGGTCGCGGTGGCGTTGTTCGACCGGAGGGATATCGCCACGGAGCGGGCGGCCCTGCCCGAAGTCAAGGTCCGGCGCCGAGCGCGGTCTCGGGTTCGGCAACCCCGAGCGGCCTGGCTCCTCACCGATCCGTTCCGCAAGGTCATCTGGGATCGCCGGCGGTCGGTATGGGCGTGGGGCGGAGGCCTCGGCCTGCTGTCGCTGGCCATGTTCTCGGCCTGGCCGGCCCTCGCGCAGGATGCCGAGGCGCTGGCAGCGCTGGTCACCTCCATGCCCCGGGAGATCTTCGCCCTGTTCGGCCTGACCGACCCCGAGGCGATCGTCACCCCGGCCGGGTTCATCTCGTCCCGGAGTTACCAATCGATCGGCCCGATCGTGGTGATCTTCTTCTGCGTTCGAGGTGTGTCGATGGCCTTGGTCCGCCAGGAGGGCACCGGTGTGCTCGACATGGTCCTGGCCCAGCCGTCATCCCGGAGCCGGGTCGTTGCCTCCAAGCTGGGGGCAGTCGCTCTCTCGGCGGGGTTGGTGGTGCTGATCCCCACCGTCGTGGCTCTGCTGGCTGACCGCCGGTGGGAGACCGACCTCGGGTTCGGGCCGATCCTGGCGGCCGGCGCGGGGCTCTACCTGCTAGGCCTGTTCTTCGCCGGATTGGCGCTCCTGCTGTGGGCGATCAAGGGCACGTCCCTCCCCGCCGTCCGGATAGCCGGCATCGCAGCCCTCGCCACCTTCCTAATGAACGGTCTGGGCGCCCTGGCGGATGGTCTCCGACCGATCCGGCTCGTCTCGCCCTTCTACTGGTACTTCGGAGATACCCCGCCACTCGGCAAGGGGTTCGAGCCGTCCTATTTCCTGTTGCTGGCCGGGACAGTCGCCATGGCGTGGCTGGCTCTGGTCCTATTCCGGCGGCGGGACACCAGCGTCTGATCGCCGCTTACAGACCTCTTTGGAGCATGGCCTCGAGCCTGGCGAGCCTCTCGCCCTGTCTTTGAGGGTCGCGACCACCTCGGACACGTCGGACCGGAGCGCCTTGATATCGGATCGCAACCAGAGGAATACGAGTCCCAAGAGGACCCCGACAACCCTTATGACCAACTGAGATCAGTGCTTCCATATCGAATATATATCGCCATATCATGTCAACTGTCAATGGCCGGTTCTCGTGTTCCCTTCACTTGCTACTCGACCAGGTACCTGACCTGTCGCCACACCTGCGCTGACAGACGAATGATCTACGAGACCCGAGCGAAGCCGATCCTGAGGTAGCGGGCTACCACGCCCACTTCAGCAGCCAGGGACCCCGGAGCAGCCGCGCTGTGATGGTTGGCGCCCGCCAGCGCCCAGCGACGCCACGCCTCAGCTACCGGCTCGCCACCTGCGAACCGGAAGGCGCCCCCAACCGTGGGACTGTCCGGAAACGACCTGGCGGTGATCTCACCCTCGGCGGCGATGAGCCGGAACCCGCTCGGCTCGTCGTGGTGGGGGGTGAACCCCACCAGGGTCGCAGGGCCGGGCGGCAGCTCGAACCACGCGCTGATGCCCGTGATCCGGTCAGACTGGTACCACGGGTTCGGCTGCAGCCTGGGCCGGGCGCCGCGACCGCACCAGCCGAGATCGTGCTCCCCGGAGTTGGCGATGGCCACCTCGCCGGTATCGAAGTCGATCGCCTCGATCTCGTGATAGAGGGCCGCTCCGCCCAGCCGCTTGGCGACCAGCATGGCCACCGCGGTGAGTACGTCGCCGGCGCAGGTCCACGGCACGCCCCGCGTTGTCTCCCGGCCGATGCCGAAGCAGGGAGTGACTCCCGGCTCGTCGGCGAACCTGATCTCCGCCACGTGGCAGTTCATGGCCCCGGCGTCGAAGTTGCGGGCCCGATCCAGTTCCTCCACCGCTGCTGCCAGGCGCATGGAGCGCGTCCTGCCCTCCCGATCTTCCGTCACGTCCTCGTACCGGCCCACCAGCTCGGCCTCGAGACCCGCCACATCGGAGACTTCCTGGTAGAGGGTCTGGATCTCGGTCGGATCGACAGGGATCAGCTCGATCCCGGTGGCGGCCTTCAGATCCTCATCATCGACATCAACGCAGGCGTATCCGTCGATGGGCCTGCCCACCCGGGCGATCCGCGCCGATACCAGCGAGCGGGCCACCGCCGCCGCACCGACCGTTCTCACCAACTTCTCCACGGCCGGCTCCTCGCTGATCCCGCCCACCACCAACTCGAAGGGCCTTCCCGATCGGACCAGCAGGTTGGTCAGCATGGGCGTGCCCACCGTCGCGCCCATCGTGGTGATGTCCGACTGGTCGAATCCGCTCCCGAGCGTCCGGTCCCGCTGGACGGCCCACACCACCACCGGAAGGTCGCCCAACCGATCGAGCGCGGCCATGGCATGAGTGGGAGGAACCGCCATCGACTGCGCCACCACCAGCACCTGCGCGTCGGTGGCCCTGATCTCCTCCGCCGCGTCGGCCCCGGCCTCCGGTGAAACGCCCATGCCCGACCACCCCACGTCGACACCCGCGCTCTCCAGCCGCTCGACCTCTTCGTGGAGCAGGTCCCGCCGGTCGGAGCGGAAGGCGGCGCCATCGGCACTGGACTCCCAGAACCCCCAATACGGGAGCATCACCGCAAGCGAGACCCTCGCCCTCATGGTGTCCTCCGGCATGGCGCTCAGGGTAGGGGACGGAGGGCATCCGGCGTGAACCATCCCGACATCTACCGTGGTAACCGGCGAATTTGGGTAGCCGCCGCCGGAGATGTAGGGCATTGTCATGCTATCTTTATGCCATGCCACGGACTCGCGTAAGCACCACCGTTAGCGACCAGCTTCTCGGACAGGCCAGGGCCGCGTTGCCCGATCTGAATGATGCCTCCCTGCTCGACCGAGCGTTGGCCGCGCTCTGTGCGGAGTTGCGCGCCGCCGAGATCGACCGGTCCTACGGAATCTACGACGCCCTACCACTGGAAACCAAGGATGAATGGGGCAACCCGGCCGCTTTCCTTGACGCGGTCGGATCCACATGACAGCCCTACCGCAAAGAGGCGAGGTGTGGTGGTGCGAGGTTCCGGACAAGCACCGGCGGCCGGTGGTCATCCTGTCGCGAGACGCGGCGATAGCCGCCCTGCAACGCGTGATCGGGGCGCCGTGCAGCACGGTAACCCGCAACCTCGCCACCGAGGTGGCACTCGAACCGGGCGATGACCCGGTACCGCTCCCGAGTGTCGTGCAGTTGGATTCGACCTTCAACCTCTCGGTAGCCCATCTCACCTCGCGCCTCGGCCGGCTCAGCGGCGAGCGGATGCACCAGGTCTGCGTCGCTTTGGCTACAGCCGTAGACTGCCGGTAGCGTCGATTTCACGCCAACCGGCAGCTGACAGGTCCCCGGAGCGATACCGCAAGGAGGCAAGCATGACGACCGAGACCCGTATCGAGTTCTCTGAGGTGCTCGGCAGAAGGATCCGCCTCGGCAGCTGGGAAGACCAGAAGATCTCCACCTACCGGAAGATCCGCGAGGCCGTGGCCGAGGAACGCTGGGACGATGCGGCAGCTCTGGCGGACTACTTCATCGACGAGGCCAGCGTCTGCTTCATGCTCTACCGCCAGTGGATCAACGACCTGAGCAACTTCCTGAAGAACAACGGCGTGTCTTCTGAAGATGTGGCCGAAGTCAACGCCGACATCGTGACCAAGCTCACCCTCCCCGACGGCTCGCCTTGGAACGCGCACCGCCATTGGGACAGCTTCAAGCAGGAGCAAAGAGAGCTGCTCTCCCACCTCTTCCGGGCCGAGGCCGACCAAGCACTGGACGCACTGGACGCCATGAAGGAAACATGGCGCCAAACCCACGACCGGGATGTCGACCACACCTACGGCCTCATGTCGGAGATCCAGGATCGCTTCGGCGGGCAGGGCATCGTGGACATGTACAAGGTCGTGCTGGAGCCCTTGTTCGCCTGGCGCTACGAGAAGTTCGACATCGACAAGCATCCTTGGGACGAAGCTCTCGAGACGCTGATGAACGTGGCCTGCGAGTCCATGCGGGGCCACCTGGTGGGACCGGAGCGAACCGGCGACTTCGAGTTGATCGAGACCGACGACCGCTTCGTCCTGCGGTTCGACCCCTGCGCATCGGGCCAGCGCACCATCCGGGGCGACTGGATCGAGGGGACCCCGGCCCGGATGGAACCCCCGTACAACTGGGGTGTCAGCCAGGAGGAGGCCTCCTGGAACCATTTCCAGAAGGGGGTCTGCCTCTACTGCGCACACTGCATCATCCTGATGGAGGAGATGCCGATGGACCGTTTCGGCTACCCGGTCCGCACCGTGGATCCGCCCGTCTACCCGGACACCGATCCCGACCCCGATGTGCGCCAGAAGTGCCAGTGGGAGATGTTCAAGGATCCCACCCAGACCCCCGAGGAGTACTACACACGGGTGGGCCGTAAGAAGCCGGAGGTGTTCGGATCGTCGAACTTCGAGGCTCCGCCTATGCCGGACGCCGGCTCGCTGGGGTTGCCCGGCCTGGGTTAGCCGGTGCGAGCCGCGGTCCTCAGGGGATACGGTGGGCCGCTCGAACTGACCGAGATGCCCGATCCGATCCCCGGTCCCGGGCAGGTCGTGGTCGACATCCGGGCATGCGGCGTTTGCGGGAGCGATCTGTTCCTCCAGAAAGGCGGGTTCGATTCGACCCTGCCGATCATCCCCGGTCACGAAGCGGCCGGAGTGGTGTCGTCCCTGGGTCCGGGAGTCGATACGGTCGGCATCGGCCAGCCGGTGGCTCTCTACTACATCGACTACTGCGGGACGTGCCGGATATGCCTGTCCGGGCGGGTGAACATGTGCCTGGGGGTGCGCCGCATGGGAGTGGAGTTCAACGGCGCCTTCGCTGAGCGGGTGGTCATCCCCGCCCGTTCGGTGATCCCGGTGAGCGAACAGGACGATCCGGCCGCCGTGGCGGTACTCACCGATGCAGTGGCCACGCCCTATCACGCTCTAGTGCAGCGAGCCGGCGCCCGGCGCGGTGAAACCGTGGTGGTATTCGGGATCGGAGGGATCGGGGCCAATGCCGTCCAGTTGGGCGCCCACCTGGGTTGCCGGGTCATCGCGGTGAGCCGCTCCGATGCCAGCCTCGAGCTGGCCCGGCGGATGGGGGCCGAGGTCGCGATCAGGACCGGACCCGGCATCGCCGAGCAGATCCGGGACGCGGCCGGACCGGGGGGGCCCGACATCATCATCCAGACGGTCGGGTCGGCGGAGGTTTTCGCTCAAGCGGTCGCGTCCGCCGGTATCGGCTGCAGGGTGATCGCGGTCGGCGCCACCCTGGACCCCTTCCCGGTGAATGCCATGGACCTGATCTGGAGGGAAGCCGGCCTGTCGGGCTCCCGTGGCTTCACCCCTCAGGACATCCGGGACGTGCTGGACCTCCAACGTGAGGGCGCCATCACCACCGACCACCTGGTGAGGAGTCGCCGCCCCCTCGATCAGGTGAACGACGCGCTGGACGATCTCCGGGCCGGGCGGGTGGTCCGCTCGGTTATCGGCTTCGGATCGGGCTGGTGACCGCCATTCCAGGGCCGGACAGGCGCGCTCACGCGATGACGGTGCGGGGACCCGTTCCGGTCTCCGATCTGGGTCCCACCCACATCCACGAACACCTCTACATGGACTGCCGGCCGATCCTCCGCATCCACGGTTACCCGGTGGTCTCGGAGGCGCCGTTGACCCTTGAGACTGCCGCCGAGGCCCGATGGAACCCGGGCGGCTTCCCGGATAACTACCACCAGACGGATCCCGATCAGGTCGTGGCCGAGTTGGAGCCGTTCCGCGCCGCGGGAGGCCGCACCATCGTGGACGTGACACCCAGCCACCTGTCGAGGGATCCCGGCATCCTGCGGCAGATCGCGGAGCGGAGCGGCGTACAGGTGATCATGGGCGGCGGCTATTACCTGGCCGGAAGCCATCCACCCGGCACCGCCCGACGGACCACGCGAGCCATCGCCGGCGAGCTGATCGACGAGTGGCGCCACGGGGTGGGCGACACCGGTGTCCGTCCCGGGATCATCGGGGAGGTCGGAACCGGCAACCCGGTGCACCCCGAGGAGGAACGTGTGGTCCGGGCCGCGGCATGGGCCCATCTCGAGACCGGCTTACCGATCAGCATCCACGTCCACCCGTGGGGCTTCGAGGGCGGATACGTGCTCGAAGTTCTCGAATCCGAGGGTGTGGACCCGCGCCGGGTGATCCTGAGCCACATGAACACGGCGGTCGACCATCCCCCCTACCTGCTCGACCTGCTGGGTCGGGGAACCAACCTCGGCTTCGACCTGATGGGCTTCGACCACTCGTTGATCGGCCTGGGCAAGTACCCGCCCAGCGACTACGACGTGGTGGCACGGATCGCAGCGCTGGCGGAGCAAGGCTTCGCCGATCAGCTGTTCGTCTCGCAGGACATGGGTGGAGTCAAGACCCGCCTGCTGGCCTACGGAGGCTGGGGATACGCCCACATTCTCCATCACGTCGTCCCGCTACTCCGGACAGCAGGCTGGGGCGACGGAGAGGTGGAAACCCTGATGGTCACCAACCCGGCCCGCCTGCTGGAGGTGCCGGGCCTGGGCCCGGCGGCCGCCTCCGAACGGCCATGACCGGCGCCACCCCATCGGCCGCGGACGGTCCGAACGGCCCAAGCCGCTCCTGGCATCTGGGTGCCGGGTTGGAAGGCCGAGGCGTGATCGTCACCGGTGCCGCCAGCGGGATCGGGCGCGCCGTCGCCATCTCCATGGCCGAGGCCGGCGCCCGGGTGGCGGCCCTCGACCGGGACGAGCCGGGCCTCCGATCCGCCCTGTCTGAGCTCCCGGGCGCCGGTCACTTCCCGGTGGTGTTCGACCTTTCCAACACATCGGCCATACCGCAGCTTCTTACCTCCGTGGTGGAGCGTCTCGGCGACCTGTGGGCGCTGGCCAATGTCGCCGCGGTGCTCCGCCGGCGCAGTCTCGACGAGGTCGACGATGAGGACTGGGACCTGCAGATGGATGTCAACGTGAAGGCGTCCTTCCTGCTGAGCCGCGAGGCGGGGAACGCGATGGCGGCAGCCGGCGGCGGTGGACGCATCATCAACTTTGCCTCGATGGCCTGGCTGACCGGCCCGTTCCTGGGAAGCGACGCTTACCTGATCGGCAAGGCCGGGATCGTCACCATGACCCGTGGCCTCGCCCGCTCGTTCGGTCCGCACGGGATCCTGGTGAACACCATCTCGCCCGGCCAGATCGACACCCCGATGCAACACCTGGACAACCCTCCCGAACTGTCCGAACGCACGGCCGCCCAGTGCCCCCTGGGCCGGATGGGCCGCCCGGAAGAGGTGGCGGCGGTGGCGGTTTTCCTGGCCTCCCGGCACGCCAGCTTCGTGAACGGCGCCACCATCAACGTGAGCGGCGGACTGGTGATGTACTAGGTGATTAGTTTCTAGTAGGTTGTCGATGGTCGGTAGTTGTTCTCGATCTCCTTAACACTGTGCCAGCCCGCTTCGCGCGCAAGGAGGCCCACATCACCAGAAGACAAGGGCCCTCTGCACCGAACGAGTCGGGCAGCTACGGACGCTGTTGTGCAGTGTCGTGTGCCGGTAGCAGAGCACAATCGGCAGTCCGGCGGATCCCTTGGATCAGATCGTCCGGTGTCCCGAGTCTTGAGCCCGCAGCGTTCCATGACGCCGTAGTGGGTGGCGTGGATCCGACGCCCGGACAGGGGGTTGAAAGTGTCACAGCCCCGTCGCATACTGGTCGGCAGTCACAAGCACCACGGGTTTCTTGCTTTCGACGTCGAGGGGACCGGAGCCGGGATCAAATGAGAACGACCCGTTGGGGGATAGCGGGCCGCGCTAGGACCGAAGGAGGTGGTGGCTGGGGGATGGGCCCGCTGGGGAGAGGTGTGTCCCGCTTTTTTCGCGTTCTCGGCTTTTTCGCGTTCTCGGTGCCTGGGCGTATGGGTAACGAATTACTGAATCAGGGCACTAGAAGTCACTAGCGGTAACCATTCAAGGAGTTGTGTGGTTGAACGCCCGGGAAATGGCCGTGGCCGATCCGAGCGTCACGCCTGCGTCGTCGAGGGGATGGCTCCGAGCCGGAACGATCCGTAACGTCGGCTACCGGACGGTTACGCCCGCCCGGTGTAGCTGCTCGACTGCGTCATCCCCGTCACCGGGGTTCAGATTGACCGGGGCGGTGGCGGCGAGGAGCACGGTGGTGTCGAACCCTTCCCCAGCCGAGTCGAGAGCCGTGTCCCTCACGCAATAGTCGAGGGCCAGCCCCACCACCACGACCTGCCGGCAACCTGCCGCCCGGAGCATGGAAGCCAGCCCGGTGGGAATCTCCTCGCCCGACACCGGATCCCGCATCGTAAACCCCGAATAGCCGTCCTCCCCCCCGGCGCCCTTGTGGACGCTGGGGCCTTCGACCCGGAGATCGGGGTGGAAGTCGGCGCCGGCGGTTCCGGCCACGCAATGGACCGGCCAGATGCCCCCGTCAATGGCGAAGTGAGGGGTCCGCTCCGGGTGCCAGTCCTGTGTGTAGAAGACGGAGGCGCCCGCCTGTAACGCCTGGGAGATCTGGTGGTTCACCGCCGGGACCACCTGCGTATCCCCGCCCGGAACGTAGAGGCTTCCCCCCGGATCGGCGAAGTCGTTCTGGACGTCCACCACGATCAGCGCGGTGTCTGAGGTATAGGTGGTCATATCTTCAGGCTACTTGCTCGGGTAACGTGGCGGCGTGCTCACCGAGGGCATCCTGTCCACCGATCATTACCAGCTGACCATGGCTCAGCTCTACCACAGCCATGGTCTGGCCGACCGGGCCGCCCAGTTCGACTACCACTTCCGCTCCTACCCCGACTACGGCGACCACCAGGCCGGATACTGCATCACCGCCGGTCTCGGGCCGCTGATCGATTGGATGGAACAGACCTGGTTCGGGCCGGCGGAGGCGAGTGCCCTGCGCACCGTGCGTACCAGCACCGGCAAACGCCTCTTCGGGGAGCCCTTCATCGAATGGCTGGCCGGCTCGGAGGGCTTCGCGTCGCTCTCGATGTGGGCGATTCCGGAAGGCCGGGTAGTTCATCCCAAGACGCCGGTCGTGACCGTAGAAGGACCGCTGGCCGTGGCCCAACTACTCGAGACCCCCCTGCTGAACCGGCTCAATTACACGACGCTGGTCGCCACCAAGACCTCGCGGGCGGTGGAGGCGGCGGGAGGGACCGCGGTGCTGGAGTTCGGGATGCGACGGGCACCCGGCCCGGCGGCCGATTCGGCCACCCGGGCGGCTCTCATCGGCGGTGCGGCGGGGTCCTCCAACTTCGCCACCTCCCACCGGCTGGGCTTCGTCCCTCGCGGCACCCATGCCCATTCGCTGGTCCAGGTGTTCATCGCCGAATCGGGAAGCGAGCTCGAGGCCTTCAGAGCCTACGCCGACCTGTATCCGGATGACTGCTTGCTGCTGGTCGACACCATCAACACCCTCGAGTCGGGCATTCCCAACGCCATCACCGTGTTCGAGGAGCTAAGGCGAAGGGGCCATCAACCCGTGGGGATCCGGCTCGATTCGGGCGACCTGGCCTACCTGGCGGTCCGGTCCGCGGCCATGCTCGACCGGGCCGGCTTCGAGGACGTGGCAATCGTGCTCTCCTCCGATCTGGACGAGCTCACCATCTGGCAGGTGCGCAACCAGATCCTGGAGGAGGCGGGGAATTACGGGGTGGATGCCGGGCGCCTGCTGGGCCGGCTCGTCTACGGAGTGGGAACCCGCCTGGTCACCTCGGACGGCTGCCCGAGCCCCAACGGCGTGTTCAAGCTGGTGGCGGTCCAGGACTCGGGCAGCGAGTGGACCGCGGCGATCAAGATCTCCGAGACACCCTCCAAGGTGCTGGAGCCGGGCCGTAAACGGCTGTGGAGGATCTATGACCATCGAGGGACGGCCACAGCCGATCTGATCACCCTCGAAGGCTTCGACCCGAGCGTCCGGCCCATCCACCTGGTCCATCCCGGCCACCCCGAGGTGGGTCGGACCCTAACCACCCGGCAGGTGTCGGAGGTGGAATCCCTCCGGGTGAAGATGCTGGAAGGCGGGCGGCGGGTCGCCGATGACATCGGCAATCTCGAAACTGCGAGAGCACGGCGGTTAGCGGATCTGTCCCGCCTGGATCCCGGGGTGCGGCGGCTGGTCAACCCCCACACCTACCATGTGTCGCTGAGCCCGGAGCTGTCCGACCTCAAGCAGGAACTTATCGCCGGCCTCCAGATGTGATCCTTACTCGGCCGTGGTATGGAGCCCGGTCGAGGACGGATGCGAGCACATTGCAGGCGGCCGGACCCCGACACCCGTTTGCGGCGGCACCGTCCTGAAGGGCAACGGAGCCGGGTCAGGTTCCGGCCTAACAGGATGAAGCCGACCGGGTCCCGGGTTTCACAGACGCACCCCCGCCGAAGTTCGCGAAAACCTTACCTCTGGCCAAGGGCCCTCCCCCACCACCACCGATCCGGTTGGGAGCGTGGTCGGCCACGCCCGGCTGGATGCCGGGAGATCGGCCTTCGCTCCATGAAGCTCTGTTCCCTTCGGCTGACCGTTCCGATCGGTTCCGTGCTGTCGGCCAGTGTCGGTGCTTGGCACCAACCAACATATGTCGGGATTGTGACAATTCAACCCCTTTTTGGGAGAACGCGAAATATTGGCCGAGCGGGAACCAGCCAGGTGCGAGTAGAGACCTCGGATGGAACAGCACCCGAGCCGAACAGACACATGCCCGGGATCCTTGGGATGGTTCACGGACACTTCCACACCACCCGTTCGCCACGGGCCGGTTCGGGTCATCCCTACGGGTAGTGATCGGGGAGGTCGTTCTCGTACAGAACAGCATCACCCGGACCCAGGTGCTCCCGGACCCAGCCCACCGCCTGTTCCCGGTTGTCGACCAGAACCACCTCGACCGGGCCCCCTCGGGCACCGCAGAGCAATGCTCTACGGTTGGTCCTGCCCACTATCACCAGATGATCCGCCGCCTCCGAGGCGGCAGCGGCGAACCGGCGGTTGTCGTCATGCTGTCGGGGCCCGAGTTCGACCATTCCGGGAGTCACCACCGCCCGGCGGCCGGAAGGCTCGCCCGCGCTCATCAGGACATCGAGGGCTCGGGCGGCGCCGGCGGGATTGGAGTTGAAAGTGTCGTCAATGATCTCGAAACCGGCCTCCGACCGACCGGTCGTCTGGCGATGGTCCGTGGGGGCGAGCCGGCGGGCCCGGTCGGACACCACGCCCGGAGGAACTCCCAACTCCAGGGCCGCCGCCACCGCACACGCCAGGTTGGCGGGGAACGGGCCGGCCGGGATGGGTTCGCCGAGCGCCCGATCCTGAACCTCAATGGTCAGAAGGCGACCATCGGGGCGGACCCGCACGTCCGTGGCCGCCTCGGAGGTTCCGCATCGCCACACCTTCCGGTCACCCATACACGCCGCCAGGTCCGCCAGCACCGGATGATCCACGTTGATGATCGCCACCGCGGCACGCTCGAAGATCTCGGACTTGGCCTCGACGATGCGCTCCTCCGACTTGAACCGTTGTAGGTGAACCGGTCCGATAGCGGTCAGGACAGCGATACTCGGAGGGATCCACGAGCAGGTGTCGGCGATCTCTCCGGGCTGGTAGGCGCCCATCTCCGCCACAAACACCTCGGCGTCATCGGTCAGAGTCTCGTTGATCGCCCGGGCGAGGCCGAGGCGATTGTTGAAGCTGGCCGGGCTGGCCACCACCCGCCTGGTCCCGGCCACCAGGTCGCGGACGTACCACTTGGTGCTGGTCTTGCCGTAGCTCCCGGTGATACCAACCACCACCGGAGCCACCCTGTCGAGCCTTCCGGTCGCCCGGACCACGAACTTCTCCGATAGGCGCCGCTCGATCGGGGCCGCCATCCACAGTACGAGATCCGGGATGACGTACCACGAGACTACGGCGGCCATGGCGAGAGCGCCCGGCCATCCCCCGCCGATCACAAGGGCGATCATCCAGCCGACCACGGCGATTGCCACGCAGAGGAGGATCGCACCCACGAAGGCGGTACGCCTGAGCCGGGCGGTCCAGTTGAGCGGTGAGGTCCGGCCGCGATAGCCGAGGCCGATAGGGAAGACCACCATCCCGACGCCGCCCAGCAAGGGCCAGAACGAGTCCGGCGCCAGGCCGTGGCCGACCAGGGCGCCGGCCAGCATCAGCGCCTCGAGGCCGTTCACGGGCCTACCGGCGATCCATACCCGGCGCATGAAGATGATCGAACCGGCCAGGTAGTGCTCCCGCTGCGCCACCCGTAGCCATTTGATGGCCGCGAGGGCAATGCCCGCCAGGCTCAACACCGGTACCAGCCACGAGATCCAGGTCATATCAGGGTCTCGATGGCCGCCCGGATCCGGTCCGGCGCCTCTCGGGGAAGGTCATGGCCGCAACCCTCCACGACGTCGGTGTCCGCGTTCTTGAGAAGCGCTCCGGCGCGGTGCGCCACCTCCGGCGGAACCTCCGAATCGGCCTCACCCCATACCAGCCGCACCGGACAGGCCACGTCGGGCAAGCGGTCCTCGTAGCTTTCGTTCACCACCATCACCAGGGTGTCGCGCATCACCCCGGTCGCCTCCCGGTAATCGTCCGATCCCCGGCGGCGCTTCTCGCGTTCCAGACGTTCGTCGCTCACGAGGCCGGCCCGATTGGCCAGACGCACCAGGCGGTAGGTCACGGAGGGCCCGCGGGCGGTTCGGTCCAGGCGGTGGAGCAAGGGCACCCCCACCAGGACGAGGCCGGCCACCAACTCGGGCCGGGTCGCGGCCAGCACCACCGCCACCCGGCCTCCGAACGAATGCCCCACCAGAATCTGGGGACCGGGTAGTTGCTCCAACCAGGAGGCCACCATCCGGGCGTATCCCGCCGCGCCGGCGGCTCCGGCCGGCGGAGGCGTGGCGCCGAACCCGGGCAGGTCGATCGCCATGGCATCGAGGCCCTCCAGAACGCGCCGGAAGTCACGCCGGTCCCGGCCCCAACCATGGAGGGCCACCACCCGGATCGGGCCCGATCCGTAGCGCTCTCCGAATAGCAAGCCGTCAGCAAGGCTGGTCAGGGGCATCGGCTGTCTGGTCCTTGGTCGAGTCCCGGATCGTTCTGGTAGAACGCGCCACCGGGTTCTCACGGCAGGTTACCGAGAGAGCTCTCCGGCCTGGTCGCTTACGCAGCGACTTCGAAGGCTCGGATGATGACAACCGCCGGCTGACCTCAGTTCTGAAGTTGATATACTTACGCTTAGATTTTCTGGGCATAATCCACGCGCCCATGGCGTTGGAACAGGTGGAAGGTAGTCCGTTCCCCGGGAAGGCGGAGAGAAGATGGACGCAGGACGGTTCACCCAGAAGGCACAGGCGGCCCTGGTAACAGCCCGCGAAGACGCCACCGCTAGGCATCATCAGGCGGTCGAGCCCGCCCATCTGCTCGTGGCGCTCCTGGGGCAGCCGGACACCGTCACCCTTCCCCTGCTGGCCCGCCTCGATGTGGCGCCGGCCCTTCTCCGGCAGGGCGCCGAGACCCTGGTCGAGTCCCTCCCACAGGTGTACGGCGGCGCCGAGACCGGCTATGCCCGCGCCACCATCCGCATCCTGGAAGACGCCCAGACCGGGATGGCGGCGGCCGGCGACAGCTACACCTCCGTGGAACATGTGCTGGCAGCCCTGGCCGGGTCCGATACCCGCGCCGGGAGCCTCCTGCGGGATTCCGGTGTCACCCGCCAGGCCATCGCCGATGTGCTCGCGGACGTGCGCGGTGCCCGGCGGATCACCACCGACAACCCCGAGGACACGATGGCCGCCCTGGAACGGTACGGGCGGGATCTGGTCGCCGAGGCCGGAGCGGGCAAGCTCGACCCTGTGATCGGACGGGACGACGAGATCCGCCGGATCATCCAGGTACTGAGCCGGCGCACCAAGAACAACCCGGTTCTCATCGGTGAGCCCGGGGTCGGCAAGACCGCCATCGCCGAAGGCCTGGCCCTGCGCATCCTCGACGGCGACGTTCCCGAGGGTCTGAAGGACAAGCGGATCGTGGCGCTCGATCTCGCCGCCATGGTGGCGGGAGCCAAGTACCGCGGGGAGTTCGAAGAGCGCCTCAAGGCCACGCTCGACGAGATCAAGGCCGCCGAGGGCCGGATCATCACCTTCATCGACGAGATGCACACGCTGGTGGGAGCCGGCGCCGCGGAGGGGGCGATGGACGCCTCCAACATGCTCAAGCCGCTGCTCGCCCGGGGAGAGCTCCGCATGATCGGCGCAACCACGCTGGACGAGTTCCGCAAGCATGTCGAGAAGGACGCCGCCCTGGAACGGCGCTTCCAGCCGGTGATGGTGGCACCTCCGAGCACCGACGAGACGGTGGGGATCCTGCGCGGCCTGAAGGAACGCTACGAGGTCCACCACGGGGTCCGGATCACCGACGGCGCCCTGATCTCGGCGGCGGTTCTGTCCGACCGCTACATCACCTCCCGGCACCTGCCCGACAAGGCCATCGACCTGATGGACGAAGCTGCCTCGCGGCTCCGTATCGAGATCGACTCCATGCCCGAGGAGATCGACACCCTTACCCGCCGCCTCCGCCAGCTGGAGATCGAGGCCAGCGCGCTGGGCAAGGAGACCGACGAGGGTTCAAAGGCTCGGATGGAGGCTGTCCGCCAGGAGATTGCCGAGATCACGGAGGAACTGGACCGTCTGACCACCCATTGGCAGCACGAGAAGGACGAGATCGAAGCGATCCGGTCGGTCAAGCAGCAGATCGAGGACGCCCGCATGGAATCGGACCAGGCCACCCGGGCCGGTGACCTGCAGCGGGCCGCCGAGCTGCAGTATGGGGAGCTCCCCCGCCTCGCTCGGGAGCTGGCAGCCCGGGAGGAGGCCCTGGCCGCCTTGCAGGCCGACATGTCCATGCTCAGCGAGGAAGTCACCGAGGAGGATGTGGCTGCGGTGGTGAGCCGCTGGACCGGGATCCCCGTCTCGCGCCTCATGGAGAGCGAGATGGCCAGGCTGGTCCACCTCGAGGATCACCTCCACGAGCGAGTGGTCGGCCAGGATGCCGGGGTCTCGGCGGTGGCCGGCGCCATCCGCCGAAGCCGCGCCGGTCTGGCTGATCCCAACCGCCCGATCGGCTCCTTCCTGTTCCTCGGTCCCTCCGGGGTGGGCAAGACCGAACTGGCCAAGACCCTGGCCGCCTTCATGTTCGACGACGAGCGGGCGATGGTGCGGATCGACATGTCCGAGTACATGGAGAAGCACTCGGTCAGCCGGCTGGTCGGCGCCCCGCCCGGCTACGTGGGCTACGAGGAGGGAGGCCAGCTGACCGAGGCGGTCCGGCGCCGCCCCTACTCGGTGGTCCTGCTGGACGAGGTGGAGAAGGCCCACTCCGAGGTGTTCGGTGCGCTCCTCCAGGTGCTCGACGACGGACGTCTCACCGACGGCCAGGGCCGGACCGTGGACTTCACCAACGCGGTGCTGATCATGACCTCCAACCTGGGCTCGGAGCTGATCACCCCGGATCTGCCCGGGGAGGCGGTGCGCAGCCGGGTGATGGGTCGGGTGCGGGGCCACTTCCGCCCCGAGTTCCTCAACCGGATCGACGACATCGTGGTGTTCTCCCGGCTCTCCGAGGAGGACCTCCGCCAGATCGTGGATCTCCAGTTCGCCCGGCTCGCCGAGCGCATCGAGTCCCGGGACATCACCGTGAGGCTGTCCGATGAGGCGGCCGCCTGGCTCGCCGGCGAGGGATACGACCCCGCCTACGGCGCCCGGCCGCTCAAGCGCCTTCTCCAGACCGCCCTGGTCGACCCGCTGGCCCTGGGCCTGCTAGAAGGACGTTTCCGCCCCGGCGACACGGTCGACGTGACCGCCGATAGGGAAGGGTTGGTCCTCTCGGTGGAAGACTCGCCGGCGTCCGGCGGTAAGTAGCAGGACGCTTCTGAATCGACGACCTGGAACTCGTTCAGGAACCACGCCATCGGATGACCGCCAGACCAGTCGGCTGTTCTCCTTCTCAGACTGAGAACTATGTGTTACTGCGGAGGAGAAGGCCAGGAACGTCTATCCACTCGGAGAGCCGTCGCCCGGGACCGCATCATTGGACTGGCCAACTAGCGTGGGACAAGAGGTGGTGCGATGGGATCCGGTACCGATCGGATTGGAACGAGCTTGCGGCGCTGGACCCTGTTCCTGATGTTGGTCGCGCTCATGGGAACCTCCTGCGGGAGGGAACAGCCCCGCGACGACCTCGAGTACCTGACCTGGGAAGTCTGCCGGCAGGTGAGGATCGAAGGCATGACCGCCGATCAGGTGAGCGGGATCCTGATCGACGCCACCCGCCACGGCGCGGTCATGGACCGGATCGAGGCGGAGTGCGGGCACGAGATCGCGGCCGTGTATCGGGACAGCGAGTGAGCCCGGCCGGTTTGGACGGAGACCGCTAGAAAAGGGCCGGAGCGGTCGCCAGCCGGTTTCTGATCCAGTCCAGATCGGCATTGTGCTCAGCGACGCCGCCCGGGGTTTCGATGACGGTGGGCGCCCCTGCCTTGCGGACGATCTCCATCAGCAGATCTCCGGGGATGTGTCCCTTGCCCAGGTTGGCGTGGCGGTCCCGCCTGGAGTCGAACCCGTCCCGCGAGTCGTTCAGGTGGACCAGGTCGATCCGGCCGGTGGCGTCGAGCACCCGGTCGACCACCCCTTCCAGGGGCTCTCCCCCGGCCCACACATGGCAAGTGTCCAGGCAGAACCCGGGTCCGAGGTCACCGATGACCTCCCACAGCCGGGCCAGGTCATCGATCCGCCGAGCCTGGGCGTTGTCGCCCGAGGCCGTATTCTCGATGATGATGGGAAGGTCGGTCTCGAAGCTTTCCAGGGCCTTGCGCCAGCGCGGGAACCCGTCCTCGACCGGCTCACCACCGGTCACATGCCCGCCGTGCACCACGAGGCCGGCCGCGCCGATCTGCTCGGCGGCATCGGCGATGTTGGCCAGGGTCTTGCGGCTCGGGATGCGGATCCGATTGTTGGGGCTGGCCACGTTGAGCCGGTAGGGGGCATGGACGTAGATCTTCACCGGTGAGTCCTTAAGCTTCTGAGCGTCGGGCCTTCGCGGGGGCTTCTTCCACGATTGGGGCGGGCCCAGGAAGATCTGGACCAGGTCCACGCCCCGTGACAGGGCTTCGGCTACCGGATCCTCGCCAGATACGTGGGCGCCGACGTCGATCATCCGGACCCGTCCTCGGAGGGTACGTCGGCAATCGGATCGGCTGTCATCGCCGGAGACGACGGGTCGGGCCCGACCTCTTCCGGCGGCGTGCGGGTACTGGTCGCCACGACTTCCCTCAGCCGGTCGGCAACGCTTTGGGGATCCCGATCCCAGTCCGGGGCGCTCATGGAGAGGGTGGACGGCTCGATCCATCGGGCCCCCCAGGGGTTGGGCCCGATCCGGCTCGGGTCCTCCAGGCGGATCAGCAACGTCGGGAGGTCCCCGTAGTCGTCCGATACCGTCGCCGCCGAGACGCTACCCACCTCGCCCCAAGGGATGGTGATCGCCCGCCGGAACGGCCCCCTCACCGCCAGCCCCAAGCCGTCCGGGTCTCCCCGGACGACCGGTCTCCGGCTCGCGAGCCGGACGAGTGTCCAAACGACCAGCAGGACACCCACGATCAGGAACATCGCCGCCCATCCCATGTCCCGCGTTTCGAGCACGGGAAGTACCTCGTCGGGGTTGATCAGCCGGTCCGGGTAGATCAGATCGAGCACCGTGCGGGTGGGCGACCACCCGAACAGCAGACCGCCGCCATGAAGGATCAGGACCGCTCCGACCAGCCCTAGAGACCAACGCCCACCGAGCCTCCTCCTCACCGCCACAACGGTATGCCCGGGCATTGCTCCGGAGCCACCGTCATCCAGGCCCCCCGGATCGGTCTCGACGGGCGCCGCAGGAGCTTCTGACATGGACACCCGGCCAGGTTACCGGTTCCCGGCGTGCAGATGAGCGTGAAACCACTGGAACGACAGCGCGGCGCCTCGGTGGGTCATCGCCTTGGCTGCTCGGCGCGACGGACGAGCCCGTCGCACGTCACACAGTTGGTCCGACCCATCCGGTTTCTTCGCGTTCTCGCATAAGGGGTCGAGGTTTATGTCACACCCTCGCTATACGTTGCCTATTGCCAAGCACCTACACCGGCCGATGATGTAAGACCGATTCGGCTAGGCCGGACCAGGGAACATAGAGGGCTTCGTGGAGCGAATGCCGCATCCCGGCAGCAGGCCGGCCGTGGCCGAGCACGCTCCAACCCAGGACAGGTGGTGGTGGGGGAGGGCCCGGTGCGGGGCCCGGATTTTCGCGACTTGCGACATCCTCGCGCTTTCCTCCGCATCCTCGGGGTTTTCAAGGCTGAGGGCGCCATATATGGTGCCCTGAACCTGAGGTTGGGCCGGCCGCGGTTTCGAGGTCTTAACCGGCACCGAAGGCGTCATTGGTCAGCTCGAACGTGTTGGTGTGCTGGGGATCGGTCGAGTATCCGGTGTATGTGATCCGTTCGAAGAAGCCGGCATCGAGCGCCTCCTCGAATACCGCCGGCGCCACCATCCGGCCCTCCAGCGAGAACCTGTCCCGTCCTGTGTAGCTGATGACCCTGGGCGCCGGATCACCCACCACGATCCGATTGCGGAAGGTGTCGGCGACGTGGATGACAACGCCCAAACCGGAGCTTTCGTTGGGCTCCGGCCTCGCCCAGTAGTGCTGCACGGAAACGGGCGCCAGATTCGAGCCGGCAAGCCGGGCCGTTACCCGTTCTGTGTCTGCATCCGCGCTGTGCCACAGGTACCGCAGGGTCGCGATACCCCTGTGGTCGGTCAGCCTGGCTACCGGGGTATTCCCGATACCATCCGGATCGTCGGATGTGAACTCGATCCGGGAGTCGGGTACCGGGGTGCCGTACTGATCGGTGAGCAAAGCCCTGATCAGGTTGGTCGGGCCGGGCGCCGACTTTGGCAGCAAGTGGTACGGCACCGTCTGTGCGAGCCGGAGGGTGGCCGTCCGCGGCGCCTCATCGGACCACGTGAACCAGGCGTCCCTGGGCTCGACGGCATCGTGTCTTACCACTCCTGGCGTAGTCCGGTCCAAGACATCGAGAAAGCCTGCGCTCACGTCCAGATCCAACCTGACCGTGTCACCGGCCCGTGCCGAGTTGGGATCCCGACCCGTGAACGACAACTCGACTATCCCCTTTTCGTCGGTCAGATAGGTCCTGACCACCTTTCGTTGCCTGATCCCGTTGATCTCGAGGACGGTGCTCACCTGAACACGGACACCCTGGTCCTCCACTACCTGGCCATGCTCGTCCACCAGCCGGATAGCGACTTCTATGGGCTCGCCCATCGGAGCTGCGAGGGCGGTGGGAGGCAGATCGTCCAGAACATCGACCGCTACCGCATGCTTCCATACCGAGACTCGAACCATGTCGGTGGGGACACCGCCGAATACGAACGTGTCTCCACCCGAGCCGGTCCATGCCCAGAGCGCCATATGATCGGTGGGCTGAAGGACAGCCAGCAGATTGCCGCGATCGTCGAGGCGCTGATCGAGGCGGTCGATCCGGCAGACCAACTCACCGAATACCGCTTGCACGTTGTTGATGCAGCGGCCGTCACTGTCGAACGAGGCAAGGGGCCTGGTCAACGGCGTGGAGAATATGTCCACAAAGCCGCGGGCAACGGGCCGCCGATTGCTGTCCCTCACCGACACGTGCACGATCAGGGTGTCTCCCGAGGACACCCGATCGGCCGTGGCGTGCATGGTCACACCGGCGGGACGGGCATTGGTGTGCGCCAGCATCCGGGCGATGAAGACAGCCATCTGCGCTCGCGTCACGATCGAGGAGGGCGAGTAGGTGGTCGGCGAGGTACCGGCTGTCACCCCCATCTCGAACAGGACTCGGATGGCGTTGTTCGCCGTGCCGCTGACCTGGCCGATATCCGAGAAGATGGTGTCGTCCGGTCTGACGCTACTGGCGCTCACCCCGCCGGGCCCGACAGCCGCTTGGAGCAGGAACCGATGAAGGAACAACGCCATCTGGCTACGGTCCACCAGGGCATGGGGCGAGAAAGTGGTGGCCGAGGTGCCCCGCGTTACGCCCAGGCTCGCCAACTGGTTGATCGCGCCCTGAGCCCCGGACCCGAGGCCTCCGATGTCCTGGAAGCCCTGATCGACCGGTGGGCTCAGGCTGATCCCGGCCAGGGGTGCGGCACGGACGAGGAACAACGCCATCTGCCAACGGGTGACGGGCGAAGCCGGCGTGAAGATGTTCGGCCCCGTCCCACGCGTGATGCCGTAGTAGGCCAGGCAGTCTATTGATGATTCCGCGAACAGGCCGAGCGTGTCCAGGAACCCGGCTGACTTGGTGGCGGCTCCGGTACAGGCTGTCGCAGTAGGCAGGTGATCAGCAACACCGTTCGTTGCCCGAGCGGGGACCGGACCGAACACGGTCGTCGAGGCGATCAGCGCTACCGCGAGTATCGCCGCAACGGTACGCCGGCCGGGCCCGATCGCCCTTGCTACCGCTACCTCGACCCGCAACTCCAACCTTCCGATCCTCAGGAATCAGTGCGTGAGCATGTTCTCTTCGACCTCTGAACGGTCGGCGAGATTGCTCGGTCAGACAAGGCTAGCCCGCTCCGCGCGCTCTCAACGAGACAGGCCTGGGAACACCGGATCACCCGAACGCAGCGCCCGGCTCGGCCCAGACGCGAAGCCACCCCGGCGGTGAGGTGGGCCCTCGCAATGATGCGTTTGAAGTGGCCTGATCCACGTTCGGCGTGCCGGGAACAGTAAAGAAGGGGGCTCATATACGTGAGTTGACGCATGGCTGTGCGGTCCGTGTCACACCGGGGTCGTTAGCGTGATAGTTATGGTCACGTTGCGGTTGACGGCAAAGTGTTCGCCAGCCCAGCATCGGCGCATAGATGAGATCTTGGGCTGGTCGGCTGAGATGTACAACGCTTTGTTGGAGTCGTGGAAGGGCGGCTACGCGTGGTGGAAGGAACACAACCCGGGCGACCACCAGACCTTCCCCTCAGAACGGAACCTGTCCCGCTATGACCTGTTCAAGATGTTCACCTAGGTGAGAGGTGAAGACACCCGATGGGGCGGGTTGGATACCAGGGTGGGACGCGGGGTGATCTGCCGTTTCGACCGCACCCGCAAAGCGTTCTACGACCGATGCCAGGCCGGTAAGGAGCCGGGGTATCCCCGTTTCAAGTCCCGCCGGCGTTGGCGGAGCATCGAAATACCGGGGGCGTCGGCCGCCATGCTGTCCGAACCCGGAGAGGGCAGGTGGTGGCGGCTCCGTGTCAAAGGAGTCCCCTCGATCCGGTTCACAGACCGCAGTGGTCGTCTCGGTGCCGCGCTCTCCGAAGGGAGCTGGTGGAATTACGGATAGCCAGTACCGTGCTTCGCGTCGAGCTCCATGCGGTGTTCCGCCACCCCCATGTTCCGGACCCCACCGGGGAACCAACGAATCCGGTGTGGGGATGGAGAAGGGTCTCACCAACCGGTTGGTGCTCTGCGACGGCGACTACGAAGACGCTCGCACCGTTGACAACACGACGGTGCGCCGCTATCAGCGTCGCCTCTCCCGCGCTAGAAAGGATCCCGAACGCGTGCCAAGAAACGTCTGGCGCCGGCCAGGCTGTGGCGTAGAGAGACGGAACGGGTCAGAGCAGCCGACTACCGGCTAGCCCACCGGCTGGTAACAGACTTCGACGGGATAGCTGTCGAGACTCTGAACGTTGCGGGGATGCTCCGCTCCCGCAGATTCTCCAAGAAAATGTCCGAACAGCGATGGTCCGCCCTCGACGCCATATTGGAACACAAAGCCGCGAAAGCTGGTGTCCGCTATGTGAGGGTGAACCCTGCCTACACCAGCACCGACTGCTCAGTCTGTGGGCATCGCCAGCCGATGCCCCTCGACACACGTGTCTACGACTGCGGGAACTGTGGGATGGTGCTATGCCGGGATGTCAACGCTGCGAGAAACATATGCGCCCGGGCCTACCCGGTTCGGGGCCGGGAGGGGAGGGAGGAAACTTCCCCCGGTGTAGCGCGCACAAACTTCTGCCAGGAGACCGAACACCCCCACGGGGTGGAACGCAAGCAGACGCTACAGAACAGTATGCCCTGAGTATCAACTTAAGTATATAAGCCCCTAAAGAAGGATCAGGGCTGGAGCGTGCTGAAGAAGACCGAGATGGGTTGGCCCGCCACGCCTCGACTTCAGCTGCCGGCCATGGTGGCAACTGGACATTTCTCAGTACCGTCCTAGGGTACGGGACACCGCACCAGGAGGAGAGCCGCCGTGCCCTCGCAGCTACGCGCCGGGCTTCAACAGATCCTGAGGACAAGGGCACTGAGCCGGCGCGATGAGGAAATGCAGCTGGCGTGCGGGGCCATGTCGAGGGACTTCATCGACGGCAAGGAAGCCTTCGCCGCGTGGCAGGACCTCAAGGTCGCATGCGATGCCATCGTGGAGGCCGTCGGAACAGCCGGGATAGAGTTCGATGCCGCTGGTGGTCCCACCTTGGGCGCCGACGCCCTAGCCGTGGGCATCGCCGCGGTGAGCAACAAGCAGTGGTTCATCGTCCGTAAGCGGCAGAAGGGACGGGGAACCCGGCGGCGCATCGAGGGATTGCAGATCGGCCCTGGCGACAGGGTGTTGCTGGTCGAAGACGTTGTGACGACCGGCGGTTCCATCCTCGACGCCCTCGGCGCGGTCCAACAGACCGGCGCCGACGTGGTGGCGGCGGTAACGCTGGCGGACCGGGGCGACATTGCCAGTGGCGCCTTCGATGAACTCGGCGTCCCGTACTTCCCCATGGCCACTTACTCCGACCTGGGTATCGACCCGGTCGTTCCGCCCGAGAACGTCCTGCCGATGGCCGAGGACGCCATCAGCCATAACCGGTGACACGACCCGGCCTCCCGAATGCACGATGATCTGACCTCGGCCATCGAAGAGTTGCGCCCCGCGCTGAGGAGCGACCTCGAAGAACTCGTCCGGGTCGATTCGATAAGCGCTCCCGGATTCGATCCCGGCCGGGTTCGCCACGGCGCCGAGGTATCCGCCGCCCAGCTGGAGCGGGCGGGCCTGGAGGGCGTGAGGGTCCTCGAGCTGGGCGACTCCCACCCGGCCGTCTTCGCCGCGATCGGTCCTCCTGACCCCGACGCTCCCACCGTCCTGCTCTACGCGCACTACGACGTGCAACCTCCCGGGCCCGCCGAGCTGTGGAGCACACCGCCCTTCGAGCCGATCGAGTCCCGTGGTCGCCTGTACGGCCGGGGCACGGCCGATGACAAGGCCGGGATCGTGATCCACACGGGAGCGATACGGGCTCATGAGGGCCGGCCGCCTGTCGGCGTGAAGGTATTCCTCGAGGGCGAGGAGGAGATCGGTTCCGTTCACCTGGAGGGGTTCCTGGAGCGATACCGGGACCTGCTGGCCGCCGATGTCATCGTGGTGGCCGACGCCGCCAACTGGGCGGTGGGGGTGCCCGCGCTGACCACTTCCCTGCGGGGAATGATCAACTGCACCATCACGGTCCGCACCCTGGAGGCGGGGGTTCATTCCGGTGTCTGGGGAGGAGTGTTCCCCGACGCTCTCTCCGTACTGGTACGGGCACTCGCCTCGCTCCATGACGAGCACGGAAACGTGGCGATTCCCGGCCTGGTGCGCGGGGAACGCCCGCTCATTGATGCCGATGAGGACGAGGCCCGCCGGGATGCCGGTGTGCTGGCAGGGGTGGAGACCATCGGGAGGGGATCGATCACGGAACGCCTGTGGGCAGGGCCTGCCCTTTCGATACTCTCGATCGACGCGCCTCCGGTGGCGAGCTCCATCAACCAGCTGGTGCCGGAGGCCCGGGCCAAGGTATCGGTCCGGCTGGCACCCGGGGACGATCCCGAGCGGGCGATGGACTCGCTGGTACGCCATCTCGAGGGCGCGGTTCCATGGGGCGCCGCCGTCGACGTGGCGCCAGGCGCGTCCGCCCATCCCTTCACGCTGGACACATCCGGCCCCGCCTACGACGCCTTCCAGGCCGGCTTCCGCCATGCGTACGGACGCGATGCCGTCTACACCGGCATCGGCGGTTCCATCCCCTTCGTGCAGGCCTTCTCCGAGGCGTTCCCCGGAGCGGATCTGGTGCTGACCGGAGCGGGCGACCCCACCAGCTACATCCACGGCCCCAATGAAAGCCTCGACCTTGGCGAGTTCAGCAGGAGCGCCTTGGCCGAGGCGGTGGCCTTGCGGGCCATGGCCGGCTGAGTTGACGCGCTGACCCGTTGATCAGACCCCGCCACCGAACGCCAGCTGGCGCCAGGCCTCGAACAGGACAACCGCTACCGCGTTGGAGAGGTTGAGGCTCCTGCGATCCGGCAGCATCGGGATCCGGAGGATCTCGGTCACCCCCTCGTGGCCCAGGATGCGCTCACCCAACCCGACGCTCTCCGGACCGAACAGCAAGCCGTCCCCCTCCCGATATGCCACCTCGGAGTACCGCTGCCGGCCACCTCCGGACATGGCAAACAGGCGGGCCGGTCGGGCCGCCTCCAGATATGCGTCGAAATCGGAGTGTTCGCTGACGCTCGCGTACTCGTGGTAGTCAAGGCCGGCCCGCCTCAGACGGGTGTCATCCATGGAGAACCCCAGCGGGCGGACCAGATGCAAGTCGGCGCCGGTGTTGGCGCACAGACGGATGATGTTGCCGGTGTTGGGCGGTATCTCGGGCCGGTAGAGCACTACCTGGAACATGCCCGGTGTCCTGGTTCTCAAAAGAGCGCGAAAATCGCGGCAAGCGGGCTTCGCCCGCCGGGCCCTCCCCCACCACCACCTGTCCTGGTTCGGAGCGTGGTCGGCCATGCCCGGCCGGCGGCCGGGAATCGGCTGTTCGCTCCATTAGCCCTGTGTTCCCTCGAACCGGCCGAACCGATCGGCAATGGCATCAACGGCCGGTGCAGGTGCTTGGCGTTAGTCAACGTATGGCGGGGGTGTGACACTTTGAGCCCTTCCCCTTCGTTGCCGGCGGAACAGTGCCCTGCGATGGGACGGGTCCGGCACATCGGCCCCGGTCCTTCGCAGATCGGGATTCTGTGCGGGTGGGAGGCGGCTGCCCGGCACGGACTGTTGGAGTTGCCTGGCGTACGCCGGTGTGTCGGGGAACATGAAGATCAGGACTAGAAAAGGCGCAGGTGATTGGACGGTGCGCCTCTCAGTTGCTCGTAGTCCACTTCCACGCAGGCGATCCCTCGTGCCGCCGCCAGCACCTTGGCCTGCGGGGCGATGATCGTGGCCGCGAGCACTCCCCGGAGCGGATGGAGTCGTGAGTCGTTGCCGAGCCGATCCAGGTAGCGGGTCAGCTGCTCCACACCGTCCATCTCGCCCTTCCGCTTGATCTCGACCGCCACCGTGTCGCCATCCGCCGACCGGCACAGCAGATCGACCGGGCCGATGTCGGTGGGGTACTCCCGGCGAACCACCACCATCCCCTCCTCCAGCACCTCCGGCTTGGTGGCCAGCAACTCCTGGAGATGAGCTTCCACACCGTCCTTCTCCAACCCGGGATCCTGACCCAGATCGAAACTGCGGTCGGACACGACCTCCTCGATCCGGATGGTCAGCTCCTCCCCCTTCGGGTTGGTGACAACCCAACGAGCCTCCTCCACGACCAGCGTGTTGGGAGCATTCATCCAGTTCAGGGGCTTGTAGGCGCCACCGTCGGCGTGGATGGCCACGCATCCGTCCGCCTTGACCATGATCAGGCGGGTAGCGGAGGGGAGGTGGGCGGTGAGACGGCCGCGGTAGTCGACCGAGCAGCGCGCGATGACCAAGCGCATGTGACACGGCAGGATAACCGCGGACCTCCCGGCCGGCGCAATGGACGCATGGCCTGTCCTCGCTACCGCGCCGGTGCGGCGAGAGTCGAATCGGGCCGGCGACACCGCCCCACCGCTCCCGCCGCCAAGAACGGATGGTTTGCACTACAAACTCGACCGGGCTATTCTAGTTTGTGACGCAAACTGGCACGGATGACCGGCTCCACAACGAAAGGGGACACTGTGGAAACCCGTCGGTTCGTATAACCACCCGAGGTGAATAGGGTTGAATTCGAGGATATTCCCCCATGCTATAGACGGCATCGAGGAGCATTCGAGGGTGATCCCCCACAGATATGACGAGGGCCGGAGTCGAGTATGGGGGATAATGACCCGGAGACGGCGAATGGTCGGAGTCCCGGCATCCCGGCCCGCACATCCCCCTTCCGAAAGGAATTTCCGAATGAGCAGTACGGCGGCTCGCGCCGAAGGCGTCACGAAGGTGTACGGATGGGGCGACACCCGCGTCACGGCGCTCGACAACCTATCCGTCGGGTTCGCCAGCGGTGAGTTCACCGCTGTGATGGGCCCGTCCGGCTCGGGCAAGTCGACGCTCATGCACTGCATGGCCGGGCTCGACTCGGTGACGGACGGCTCGGTGTTCATAGGGGATAAGGACCTGTCAACCCTGAGCGACCGGCAGCTCACCAAGCTCCGCCGGGAACGGGTCGGCTTCATCTTCCAGGCCTACAACCTGGTCCCGACGCTGTCCGCGAGCGAAAACATCACCCTTCCCCTCGACCTCGCCGGCGCCAAGATCGACCAATCCTGGTTCGACTCGGTCGTGGAGACCCTCGGTGTGGCGGATCGGCTCAAGCACCGCCCGTCCGAGCTGTCGGGCGGCCAGCAGCAGCGGGTAGCGGCAGCCCGCGCCATGGTCTCCCGGCCGGAGCTGATCTTCGCCGATGAGCCGAGCGGCAACCTCGACTCCAAGGCCAGTGCCGACCTGTTGACGTTCCTCCGGTCGGCGGTCAAGGATCATGCCCAGACCATCGTCATGGTCACCCACGACGCCAACGCCGCCGGTTACGCCGACCGGATCGTGTTCCTGGCCGACGGACGGGTGGTCGACTCGATGGCGGATCCCAACCCGGAGCGGATTCTCGACCGCCTCAAGAGCTTGGAATACTGATGCTGCGGGTCTCTCTCAAGGGCGTCTGGGCCCACAAGGTACGCCTCGTCCTCACCGCCCTGGCCATCATCCTCGGGGTCGGCCTGATCAGCGGGGTCTACGTTTACACCGACACGATCGGTAAGGCTTTCGACGGCATCTTCTCCGACGCCTTTTCGGGAATCGACATCGTGGTCGGAACCGAGTCCGACTTCGCCTTCGGTGAGGGAACCTACCTCGAGGAGGCCGACTTCGCCCTGATCGACGAGGTCGAAGGAGTGGAAGCGACTCTCCGATACCTCCAGGGCATGGGCGTGACCGTTCTGGACGCGGAGGGCGAGGTCCTTAGCACCGGCCCGGGGCCCCCCACCTTCGTGTCGAGCCTGTCGGCTACCGAGGGAAGCGCCTACGAGAACACCGGGGGCTTCACGATCAGCGAAGGCGCCTACCCCGCAGGAAGCGAGCAGGTGGCATTCGATCGCGGGATCGCCGACCTGGGAGGATTCGAGGTCGGGGACCAGGTGACGGTGATATCCGATGTGGCAGGTCGCCTGGATCTCTCGCTGGTGGGAATCGTCATGTTCGGCGAGGAAAACAGCCTGGGGGGCACCAAATGGGTGTTCTTCGATCTTCCGACCACCCAGTCCGTGCTGCAGCGCCCCGGCATGGTGTCGGGAGGGGCGGTGCAGACCACTCCGGGGGCCCAGATCGACGAGGTGATCGGCGGTATACGGGCGATATTGCCGGACCACGCGACCGTCGTGTCGGGCCAGGATGCTGCAGAGGCGGAGGCCGCCGAGATCCAGAGCGCTCTCTCCTTCTTCACCATATTCCTGTCGGTGTTCGGATGGGTGGCCCTGTTCGTGGGCTCCTTCCTCATATACAACACCTTCCGGATCGTGGTGAGCCAGCGAACCAGGGAACTGGCGCTGCTGCGGGCTCTGGGCGCAGGCGCGCGCCAGATCCGGGGAATCGTCCTGCTCGAGGCGCTGACCATCGGCCTGATCGGCGCCATCCTCGGGGTGGGCTTCGGCGTGATGCTCGCCTTCGGCCTCCAGTTGATCCTGCCGGCGGCCGGGATCGAACTACCGACGGCCGCGCTATCCATCAAACCCCGCACGGTGATCGTCGGCCTGCTGGCGGGCACGGTGATCACATTCCTCTCCGCCCTGATCCCGGCCCGGCGGGCCTCCAAGGTCTCGGTGATGGCCGCCCTCCGGGAGGATGCCGCCGGTCCGGCCCGGGGCGGATTCCTGCGCCGCGCCCTGGTAGGCGCCGTGATCCTGGCACTGGGGTTGGCCGCCCTCTTCTTCGGGCTGTTCGGGGACACCGGTTCCGGACCGAGCCCGATCGTATACGTGGGAGTAGGAGTCGGGGTGATATTCCTGGCGGTCTTCGCGCTCAGCCCGCTGGTGGCGGGGCCCGTGACCAACCTCCTCGGAAGCGTCCTGGAACGGTTCACCGGTACATCCGGCAGGCTCGCCAGAAGGAACGCCATGCGGAGCCCGCGGCGGACAGCAGCCACCGCGGCAGCAGTGACGATCAGTATCACGCTGGTCGCGCTGGCCTCTACCCTCACCGGTTCCATCCGCGGGACCATCGACGAGGTATTGGCCAACGATGTGGTAGCGGACGCGATCATCCTGCCGGCCGGCCAGTTCGGTGATCCCACCGCCGCCTTCGCCCCCGAGATCGCGGATCGCGTACAGGGAACGGACCTCGTGGCGGACCTCACCCGGGTCTGGATCAGCTGGGGGCAAATCACCTCCGGGACGCCTCCAGAGACTGTTGTTACCGAGCAGATCCTGATCACAGGCATGGAATCGAACCTGGCCGACTTCATCCCACCCGAAGCGTTCCAGGGCACGCTCGACCCCGGCCCGGGACAGGTCGTCATGGAGGCGTCGATCGCCGAGAGCGGGAACCTCGAGTTGGGCGACGTCCTGGCGATCGGGTTCGAGCAATCCGAGGAGCTCCCGTTCACCGTGGTGGGTATCGCCGAAGGACCCGCCTGGGCCGGGATAGTCGCCATCCCCTCGACCGATTTGATATCGGCCTCCGGATTGGACCGGCACTCCCAAGTCTATGCGAAGGCGGTGGAGGGCGTTACCCCGGAGGAGCTGAAGGCCGCAGTCGAGCCGCTGCTGGCCGACTACCCGAACGTGGCGGTCCAGACGTTCGAGGATCTGCAGAGCGAGGCCGAAGCCCAGCTGAACGGGTTGCTCAATTTCATCCTGGCCCTGCTGTCCCTGGCCGTGGTCATCGGGATGCTGGGGGTGACCAACACGATGGCTCTGGCGGTGTTCGAACGGACCCGCGAGATCGGTCTCTTGCGGGCGGTGGGCCTCGACCGGCGAACCACCCGACGGATGGTCCGGGCCGAGGCGTCCATCGTCTCGGTGTTCGGGGCCATGATGGGGATCGGCCTGGGTATCTTCTTCGGTTGGGCACTGATACAGGCACTGGGTGACCAGGGGTTCTCCGTGTTCGTCATCCCGTGGTTACCGTCCTCGGCGTCGGTGGCCGGCGTGTTAGGGAGCTTGCTCTTCTGGCTGCTCGCCACCGGAATTCTGGGGGTCCTGTTCGCGGTCTACCCGGCCTGGAGGGCAGCCCGACTCAAGGTCATCGAGGCCATCGCCCACCTGTGAGCCCGCCAACTGCGGGTGTCTACGCCGCCTCGGGTTTGGTGGGCAGCCGGAGGATGTAGACGATCAGGCCGGCCCCGAACAGCCCCAGGAGGAGCCGGATCATCGGGCTGTTGAGCGCGAACCCGAGCGTGATTGAGAAGGACAGGGTGATGGCGATCACCGCGGCCGCCTTGAGGCGGACGGTGAACCCGTGGCCGGCTCTCCAGTCCCTAATGATCGGCCCGAACACGCGATGCTCGACCACCCATCGATCGAAGCGGGCAGAGGACTTCGAGAAGAGGAACGCGGCCAGGAGGATCGGCCCGGTGGTGGGGACCAAGGGAACCCAGATACCGACGATACCGATCGCGGTAAACAAGAGTCCCAGCCCCAGGAGGACCGACCTCAGAGCTCGGTTCTGTACAAGTCCCACCGGCATGGCCATGGACGTTAGGCACGGTGGATGACAACAGAAAGTCGGAAACGTTGCTTGACCCGAGCATCCGTCCGGTCCGGTGGCTGCTGGCCTCGGGAGTCCCTTCGGTGAGGAACCGCTCGCCGCTGGACCCGATCCTGCGGCCGTGCCGAGGACGTTGGCCACAAGACGGGAGAAATAACCGGGCGAAGCGCTGATCAGGAAGCCGGTAGAGCCAGGGATGACATCCGCCCTCGCTACCGGTGGGCCCAAACCACCTCGACGTCGTAGTGATCGAAGACCCGGTCCGAGGTCATCAGCGGAATATCCAACCCCCGTGCCTGGGCGATGAGCATTCGGTCGAACGGGTCCCGGTGTTTCATGGGCAACGCCCCTGCCTCCAAAGCGTGGATGTGCTCCACTGCAATTGCTGTCAGATTGGCGCTAGCGATCCTGCTGGAAACGTATCGTATCGGCGGCTCGGGAAGGTCAAGGCGCCCCAAGGCGTGCTTGATAGCGATCTCCCATGATGAGATAGCCGAGAAGAAAACCTCCTGGACCGGATCGGTGAGCATTGACTTGGCCGATTCGGAGAGCTTGTCGGGTGCGGCATGCATCCACAGGAATGCCTGCGTGTCCAACAGGACAGCCAACGTCACCGTCCTTCGAAGGCGTCGAGCAAATGGCCGGGCAGGGGATCGTCGAAATCATCGGGCACTTCGAACTGCCCGACATCCCGACCCAATTGGCGCGGTCCGCCGCCGACCATGGTGACGAGCTTGGCCACCGGCACGCCAGAATTAGTGATCACTACTTCCTCTCCCGCGTTGGCCCTCTGGATCAACTTGGAAAGGGTTGTCTTGGCCTCGTGTATACCAACCATCACCATGGCACGAGCATACCATTGCTCCCGTGTAGTTAGCTAGATACTTAGCTAGCTCTCACCCTCTGAAGGCTACGGACGTCACAGTCGTTGGGGAGTCGGCGTGACCGGCCGGATGGGGCGCATGACGTGCCGCGTGCGGGTCCGCCTGCACAGAAATCGTCGTGCGGGTGGCACCGTACAGCCGAGGATGGCACAGGGTTGGCTAGACTCCCGATCCGTGGATCGGACTAGCAAGAACTGGATCGATTCCGATCGCTTTATTCCCGCCAGGTTCGTACGCCCGGTCCTCCGGCTCACCCACATCGAGGCTTCATCGGGAATAGTCCTGGTCGTGGCGGCCGTCGTCGCCATGCTCTGGGCGAACCTCTCGGTATTCGGCGACTCCTACGTGGAATTCTGGCACCACCACCAGCTAGAGGTGTCTCTAGGGCCTATTCACCTCGCCGAAGACTTCAAGCATCTGGTCAACGACGGGTTGATGACGATCTTCTTTCTCGTAGTGGGGCTGGAAATCAAGAGGGAACTCGTCTTGGGGGAACTCCGCGATCCGCGCAAGGCCGCCCTCCCGGTGGTCGCCGCCCTGGGCGGTATGGTCCTCCCGGCGCTCATCTACGTGGCCTTCAACGCCGGCGATCCGGCTGCCATCCGCGGATGGGGGGTTCCGATGGCGACCGATATCGCCTTCTCGCTCGGCGTGCTGGCCCTGGTCGGCTCCCGCGTGCCGGTCGGGGCGCGGCTTTTCCTGCTGGCGGTGGCCATCGCCGACGACATCGGAGCGATCGCCGTCATCGCCATCTTCTATACCGCCGATCTCAGCCTCGGATTCCTGGGATTGGGGGTCGGCGTACTGGTCCTGATCGCCGTTGCGACCAAGGTCAACATCCGGTCTCATCTCGTCTACGCCCCGCTGGCGATAATCGCCTGGTTCTGTTTCCTGGAGTCCGGCGTCCACAGCACCATCGCCGGCGTGATCCTCGGCTTCATCATCCCCTCCCGCCCCCTGTACGACAACCGTGAGTTCGACCGCGCCGCGCGCGAGATCGTCGACATCTTCCCGGCCCACTCCGTCGAGCCGGGATTTCAGGAAAAAGTCGAATACGAGGCGCGGCAACTCGCGGACGTGGCGAGGGAGTCCATCTCCCCACTCTCCCGCCTCCAGCACAAGCTCCACAACTGGAGCGCCTTCGTGATCGTCCCGCTATTCGCACTGGCCAACGCAGGCGTATCCCTAGAGGGGATCGACCTGGTCGATTCCGTCACCTCGAGGGTCGCGTTGGGGGTGGCGATCGGCCTGGTGGTCGGGAAGGTGGTCGGCGTAACAGGCTTCGCCTGGCTGGTTGTTAAAGCAGGTTGGGGCCGCCTGCCCTCCGGAGTCGGATGGCAGCACATGATCGGCACCGCTGCCCTGGCAGGCATCGGGTTCACGGTGGCCCTGTTCATCGGCGAGCTGGCCTTCACGGACCACACGGTCATCGATCTGTCCAAGATCGGTATCTTCACGGGCTCGATCATCGCCGGTGTACTCGGCTACCTGATGCTGCGATCGACGCCCGAACGCAACCGGCCCTCCGGGACGGACGGTACCGGCCACTGACCATGTCCCCCAACGACGCGGTTGTCGTCGGCTCGGGACCCAACGGGCTGGCTGCCGCCGTCGTGCTGGCGGAACGCGGGCACCGGGTGGTGGTGCTGGAGGCCGCCCGAGCCATCGGCGGGGGCACCCGAACCGAGGAGCTGACCCTGCCGGGCTTCCGGCACGACGTGTGCTCCGGCTTCCACCCCCTGGGCGCGGCCTCCCCGCTCTTCGACCGGCTACCTCTGGAACCGCTCGGGCTCCGCTGGATCGTGCCGGAGATCCAGCTGGCTCATCCTCTCGACACCGGCGGAGCGGCAGCACTTTGGCGCTCGCTGGACCGGACCTGCGACAGCCTCGGCGCCGATTCGGGCGTATGGCGGCGGGCCGTGGGATGGATCGCCGCCGGCTGGGATGACTTCGCCGCGCGGACATTGAAACCCCTGGCCAACCGACCCCTGCCGCCGCCTGGCGCGCTCCGCGCAGCACTTCCGGCGGCGACCTTCGTCCGGCGGTTCCGTACCCCCGCCGGCCGGGCCCTGTTCGCCGGGCTGGCCGCCCACGCGATGGCGCCGCTGGAGACTCCGGGCACCGGCGGCATCGGCCTGGTACTGGGCGCCCTGGCCCACGTCGGCGGATGGCCGATCGCGCAGGGTGGCTCCGACGCGATAGGTCGCGCCCTCGCCGGACACCTTGAAGCGCTGGGCGGGTCGATCCGGACCGGCCATCCGGTCAGGACACCCGCGGACATTCCTGAGGCGAGGGTGGTCCTATTCGACACCCATCCCCAAGCGCTGGTCGCCGTCTACGGCCGTCGAGCACTCGGCCTAGCTGCCCGCCGCCGGATCCGCCGCTACCGGAGCGGTGCGGCCTCCTACAAGATCGACTACGCACTGGACGGCCCGATCCCATGGACGGCCCGGGAGTGCCGCCGAGCCGGAACCGTGCATGTAGGGGGAACCTACGGAGAGATCGCCGGGGCGGAGGGGTCGGTCGCGGACGGCGCGGTCCCGGACCGCCCCTTCGTGCTGGTCGGCCAGCAGAGCCTTTTCGATCCGGCCCGGGCGCCCGTGGACAAGCACACCGCCTGGGTCTACACCCATGTGCCTTTGGGCAGCACCGAGCCGATGAGAGAACGGGTCGAGAACCAGATCGAACGTTTCGCACCCGGCTTCCGCGACCTGGTGCTGGCGGCGCGGGTCACCACCCCCCTCGACTTCGAGTCCTACAACCCCAACTACCCGGCCGGCGATACCGCCACGGGCGCCCACGGCATCATCCGGATGCTCGGCCGTCCGGGTCCGTTCCTCAACCCCTATCGCACCGGTATCCCGGGCGTGTTCCTGTGCTCGGCGGCTACCCCGCCCGGACCCGGCGTCCACGGGATGTGCGGCGCCAACGCCGCGGCCGCCGCCATGCGGGAGTGCCTCCGATGACTACCCGATCGGCGTGTCGAGACGACCCTGTCTCCAGGCCATGATGTAGTTCATGCACATCTCGTCACGGCCCAGAAGGGTGTCCTCGGCCAGCCCGTAGGCCTCAGACCTCCGATCCACCGTGAAGACCGCGGCCACCGGGTTCATGACCGGATCGATGATGCCGCTGTCCGCGCCCGCTTCGACGGCCAAGTTGATGAAGGCGGCGTTCATCAGCTTGCGGGCGGGTATGCCGAACGAGACGTTGCTCATGCCGCCGGTGATGTGGATGTCCGACCCGTAGCGGTCCCGGAGGGTGCGGATCGCCTCCAGGGTGTGCAGCCCGAAACTGCTGTCCACCGAGATGGGAAACACCAAGGGATCCACGAACAGGTCCCCGATGCGAAGGCCCGCAGCGAGGGCCCTTTCCACCATCCGGGAGGCGTTTTCGATCCGCTCCCCGGCGCTGGACGGCATGCCTTCGGCGCCGGCGGCGGTGACGATGGCCCGAGCGCCGTACTCGAGCGCGAGCTCCAACGCCTCGGTCCGCTCCAGGGATGCCGAGTTGAGCATGGGCGAGGCGTCGCCGGCCCGGCGAGCGGCCGCCAGCCCGGCCTCGATGACGGTGATGTCCGACGAGTCCACCGAGATGGGGAGGTCGGTCAGCGAGGCCACGTAGCCGACCAGCCACTCCATGGCGGCCCGCTGCTCGGCGGTGCGGAGGGATATCTCGTCCACGTTGATGTCGAGGTAGTGGGCGCCGGTCCGTTCCTGATCGGCCACCACCCGCCGCAGGTACTCCAGGCCCAGGTCCTGATCGTCCCCCTTCCCCATGGCGGCGTCCACCGCTAGGGCGATGTGCTTGATCCGGCCCTCGTCATAGGCCTTGGTGGCCCGCATCGCGGCGGAGATCGGGAGGAGCCCGGCCTCCCCGCCGAGGGTCTCGAAGGTGACACCCTCCACGCCGTTCTCTACGGCGAAGCGCTTGCCCTTCCTGAGGACGATACGGCTGGTGTGAACGTTCTCGCCGACAACTACGAACCTCGGTGCCGTCATCGCAGCACCAACTCCGCGGTCGCCGGGCTCGGGCCCTCGGGGGCCGGTGGGAGCGTGTCGGGCATGGGCTTCATCTGGCATCCCTCCACGAAGATCTCGAAGAAGTCGGGGGTGGTCTCAAGCTCGAGATGGGTCACCTTCTTGGCCACTTCCTCCGCCCGCGGGCGTTTGGTCCTGTCCAGAAGCAGGGCGCGCGCCCCTTCGATGGACGCATTCCCCACCTTGACCACCCGCTCCTCGGGCACGGGCGCGATGAGGCCGATCCCGATGGCGTTGCGGACGTCCAGGTAATTGGCGAACCCTCCCGCCAGGTAGAGGCGGTCGATGGCGGACGGCGTGACCCCGGCTGTTCGCATCACGATGAACTGGCCGCAGTAGTTGGCGGCCTTGGCCTGGGCGAGGTTGCCGATGTCACGCCTCGAGAAGGTGATGCCCCGATCGGGCACGAGGTCGATGGCGGCCAGCTTGCGGTCACTCGTGAACACGCCCAGCGGCGTCATCAGGTCCAGGCGGCGAAGCTCGGCCAGCAGGTCGGCGAGGCCGGAGCCGCAGATGCCGGACGCCGCGGCGCCCCCGATGGTCCGGTAGGAAACGGCCGATCCGTCGCCGTCGAGCCGGATCGACTCGATGGCCCCGTCGTACGCCCTCATACCGTAGGTGACCAGCCCCCCTTCGAACGCCGGTCCCGCCGGGCAGGAGGCCGCGTAGAGGCGGCCCTGATGGTGGAGCAAGACCTCGGTGTTGGTTCCGATGTCGACCAGCATCTCGGTCTCCCCGGTCCTGCCCAAACGGACGGTCTCGAGGCAGGCCACCGCGTCGGCGCCCACATGGCTGGCGATCAGCGGCAGGCCATAGACGCGGGCCCGGCGGTTGGCGCGCAGGCCCAGGTCGCGGCTCAGGGCCACCAGGGACGTATGGGGGCGCCGGCCGTCCAGATACTCGTGCTCGATGAGCGACTTGTAGGGCTTCTGGCCGATGCTCTGGACATCGATGCCGAAGAAGATGTCCCGCATGGTGGAGTTGGCCGCCACCACGATCTCGTAGACGTGCGGTGGGCGCTTGCCGAGGTGGGTAACCATCTCGCGGATACCCTGGCCGACGGCCGCCACGGCGGCGTTACGCAGCTCGCCGGCAACATCCTGCCTGGCCTCGTAGGAGATACGGTTCATGACATCGCTGCCACCGAATTGCTGGGGATTCTCGAAGCTGGTGACGGCGACGGTCTCGCCCGACTCGAGGTCGACCAACTCCAGCACCACGGTGGTGGTTCCCAGGTCGACCGCTACACCGAAAACGGCCCCGCGGTAGGTGTCGATCACCTCGCCCCCATACCTGACCTGGTCGCCGGTCCTGATCACCATCGGGTCGAGCCGTGCCTCCGGATCGAGGTGCCGGCGGCCGGATTCCAGGATCCTCGGACGGCGGCGGAGCGGCTGGAAGCTGATCGGGCGTTCGTCGCTCACGATCCTGGCCTGGCATGCCAGCCTGAAGCTGCCCCGGAGAAAGCTCTCCGGCTCGGTGCGCGGCGCGACCGATTCCATACCTCCGGTGACCTCCACCACGCACTCGTGGCACCGGCCGGTGCGCAGGCACGAGGTGGGAACCTCGACCGACAGCTCGTCGGCGTAGTCGAAAATGGTCCTGCCGATCCGCAACTTCCTGGTCGTGCCCAGGTGGGAGACGGTCACGCCTGCTGCTCTTCGCCGGCCTGTTCCCGCCGGCGGGAGGCGGCCTCCTCTTTGATGGCGGATATCTTCGCCCTGGCTCTCTGGCGGGCGCGGGGATGGCTTTCCCAGGCGGTGCGGTAGTCAAAGGTTCCGTCGTGGCCGCAGGTCAGCAGATCCGACTCGGCGTCCTCCACGATCTGGTTGCGGCACCGGAACAGCGCCGTGCATCGGTCGTGGCGGTCCCGGTAGGGGCAGCGGGTGCGGGATGACGCCTCAGCGTGGCTGACGATACCGCTGAACATACGAGCGATTCTGTCGAGCCGTTCCTGGAAGGCCTCCTGGTCCTGGTCCGCCATGGCGTGGTTCTGGTTGAGGCTCAGCGGCGGACTTGGAGCGCCATTTGCTTGGCCAGCACCACGCAGTCCAGAGCGTCCTTGCCGTAGCCGTCCGCCCCCACCTCTTCGCCGAACTCCGGCGTCACCGGAGCTCCACCCACCATGAACCGCACCTGGTCCCGGAGGCCGGCGTCCTTGAAGGCCTCCACCGTCCTGGCCATGTTGGGCATGGTGGTGGTGAGGAGGGCCGACATCCCGATCAGGCGGGCTTCGCTGTCCTTGACGGCAGCGAGAAACTCGTCCGGTGAGGTGTTGACGCCAAGGTCGATCACAGTGAACCCGCCGCCGCGGAGCATCATGATGCAGAGGTTCTTGCCGATGTCGTGCAGGTCGCCCTGGACGGTTCCCATGATGACGGTGCCGATCGGTTCCACTCCGGAGGCGGCCAGGATCGGCTCGATATGGGCCATGCCGGCCTTCATAGCCCGGGCCGACACAAGTACTTCAGGGACGAAGACGTATCCCTCCCGGAATTTGATGCCCACGATCCCCATTCCGGCGATCAGGCCATCGTCCATGATCTCCAGAGCGGGCACACCGTCCGCGAGGGCCCCGGCGGTGAGCCGGTCGACGGTCTCGTTGTCACCCTCGATCAGAGCGGCGGCGATGTCCTGCATGCTCGGAGACGCGCGGGTGAACAACTCCACATTGCGTTCGATCTCCTCGGGCCGCTCGAGGAACTCCTCGATCTCGGCCCGAATCGTCTCGTTCGCTATATCGGATAGCTGAACCATTGGAATCGATCAATCCTATTCACTCGGTTGGAAACGTTTCCTGAAACCTTCCGAATCGGAAGGCTACCTAGATCAGGTCGGGCTGGCAAGGGGTGGAAGACCGGCGATCTACCGTCGACCGTTTAATCGTCACCGCCGGCCGCCGGCGGATCGTGGACCACGAACCGGCCATCCGGTCGGTGCGCGTTGGAGTAGTCCCTGGCGGAGTCGGCCAGCGCCGCCAGTACCTCCATCTTCGTCCCGAGCGGGACCGAACCCTCGGGCGCCACTCCCTGCACCCCGGCGTTGAGCACGGTCATGCAGGCCTCGTAGCAGTCCTCGTAGTCACCGCTGAACAGGACGGTCGGGTTGTTGATGTTCCCGAACAGTGACATGCGGTCGCCGGCGATCTCCTTCGCCTTGACCGGATCAACCTGCGACTCGAAGTGGAAGCAGTCCCAGCCCGCCTCGGCGAAATAGTCGATGCGATCGGTGGTCTCGCCGCAGCAGTGGAGGATGCTGGGACCGCCGACCTCGGCCTGGATCTGCTGGTGCATCTCAAGGAGAAAGTCCCGGTACATGTCGGGGCTGACCAGTTCCCGGTTGGCATGATCGCACCACATGATGGCGTCCGCACCGGCTTCGAGCTGGGCGTGGGCGGACATCATCGACGCGGGTAGCAGGACCTCCAGGTAACGGCGGATCTTGTCGGGATCGAGGATGGTGTCCATCAGGAAGTTCTCGATACCGACCATGTGGAAGCCCACCGACCAGGCCCCGTAGACCTTGCCTACGATGCCCACATCCGGGTAGCGCTTCCTGAGCAGGCGGATGGCGCCGAGCGCCGCCTTGAACGAGCGCCGCTCCAGATAGTCGGACGGAACCTTGAAGTCGTCAGGATCGGTCAGGACATGATCGTCCACCGCCGGCCAGTTGTCCTTGGTTCCCCACCAGGTGGAGGCGTCGAGGGCATCGGCTTCCAGCTGGGAGTGGAACACGGGCATCACCGTGTCGAGTCCCAGGTTCTCGTGGGCGGTGGCGGCCAGACGGGCCATCTTCTCGGCATCCAGATGGGCCTCGGGAAACGCCGCGTCGGCGATCTCCATGGCTTCGAGGGTGATTACCGAGCTCAGGGTCATGGCCGGAACCTTGTCCACCCGGCCACCGTACAGGGCCGACAGGAAACGTCGGCGGGGGGTCATCCATTCACCGCTGAGTCGGGGGTATTGCTCTTCGGTCATGCTTGCCTCGCTCTGGTGCGGAAGGGGACTACGTACCAGCCGGAATCCTATTGCCGGTCTGCCGGTCGCGCCGAACCGTACCGGGTTGCCCGGAAGTGGCTTCTCCAGTCCTGCCCGGTCGGCCGGGTGCGTCGAAGATAGTAGTTGCTCCGCCCCTGCGCAGGTAACGGCCACGGGGTGAGGGGTCGGCGGCGGTCGAACCGGTCGATGGTCCGGGACGGCCTGCCCACGACCGGCTAGGAATGGGGCAGGGATAGACTCGGCGAACCAGGGGAGGTTCGACGTGAGCGACGAGAGAGAGCAATCCAAACCCGAAGGCTCGTGGGAGGAAGGCTCCACCGGGTTCGCGGAGCTGGGCGACCTGTTGCGGTCCGGTTTCAGTGACGGGCGCGAAGATGGGTCCGCGACCGGTGCGGAGCTCCGCTCGGCCTGGAGCGGCTTCGTGGATGCCGCTCGCGACCTGGGCCAGGCGCTGGCGACGACCGCCAACGACCCCGAGGTCCGGGCGAGCGTGAAGAGTGCGGTGCAGTCGCTGGTTGACACGGTCGGAACGGCTGCTCGCGATGCCGCCGACACGGTCGGATCAGCTGCTCGCGACGCCGCCGGCGCCGCCGCCGAACGAGTACGGCAAACCGCAGAGAGACGCAAGGGGGAGGCCGGAGACACGGAAGGCGATGCCGAGCGTGCGACCCCACCCCTCGTCACCTGTGGCTGGCTGGCCGACCATCTGGATGATCCCGGCATCCGGATCGCGGACACCCGATGGTTCCTGGGACAGCCGGGCGTCGGAAAGCTCCGGTACGAGGAGGATCACCTCCCCGGAGCGGTGTTCCTTGACCTCGACGATGACCTAGCCGCTTCCGAGGGTCCCGGTCGCCACCCGCTCCTGACCCCGGACGACCTAGCCGATCTGCTGGGCCGCCACGGAATCGGCAACCAGCATCACGTGGTGATCTACGACCAGGGCCCCGGGGCCATAGCCGCCCGCCTCTGGTGGATGCTCAGGAGCGTCGGTCACGAACGGGTGAGCGTGCTCGACGGTGGATACGATCGATGGTCGGGCCAGAGCCATCCGCTGACCACCGAACTACCGGACGCCGTTCCCACCACCTACGAGACCGGGGAGGGCCCCACCCTCACCGTCGATCGCGACCAGCTGCTCGCCCGCTTGGGCACCGCACAGGTAATCGATGCCCGCGAACCGGAGCGCTACCGGGGGGAGACGGAGCCGATGGACAGCGTGGCCGGTCACATCCCGACTGCCCTGTCGGCTCCCACCGCCGAGAACGTCGGCCAGGACGGAACCTTCAAGCCGGCCCACGAGCTCGCAGCCCGGTTCTTCGAAATGGGCCTGGATCGGGATGAGCCGGTGATCAGTTACTGCGGGAGCGGGGTCACCGCCTGCCACAACCTCCTGGCCCTACACATCGCCGGCTACCCGGAAGGCATCCTCTACCCCGGCTCCTGGTCCGACTGGTCCGCCGAGGGAATGCCCATAGCAGTCGGCCCCGACCCCGGCCCACCCCCCGAGCACCACCCAGACACCTAGCTCTCGAACGGGAGGCCGAGGACGGCATCCGGAGCGAGCCCTGATCGGCTCGACCGCCCGTCAGATCCTCGGAAACCGGCTGCGCGGTCCGGCTTCTGCCCAGTCCATGTGGTTGCGGACGTATTCGTTGGCGGCGTCCCTAGGGGGCGAGTAGTCCCAGTGATAAGGCTCGCCGATCGCCAAGGCGGCGTTGATTACCCGCCGGGTCCGCTGGTAGGCCAACACCCGTTCCCGGATGGCTGCGCTCTCCCAGCGCCGGGTCACTTCGGCGGCGAAAGCCGCGGCGAGACCGGCGTGGGCGGGGTCGTCGGCTAGATTGTCACGTTCCATCGGATCGGACGCGACGTCGTACAGCAGTGGCGGATCGGAGTCGCAATGGATGTACTTGTGGTTACCCCTTCGGATCATGTACATCGGATCCGAGACCATGGCGCCCATGTACTCGGCGGTGGTCTCATCGACCGGGTCTTCACCGCCGGTGGCACCCTCCCAGAGGCTGCGTCCGGCGGGAGGGGTGACCTGTTCGGGCCATCGATCACCGCCGGTGGCGATGTCGAGCAGGGTTGGTAGCAGGTCGAGGAGCGAGCAGGCGTTGGGGACGGCGCGGTTGGCGATGTCCGGTCCCGCCATGAGGAAGGGGACCCGGGCCGACCGCTCGAAGAAACACCGCTTGAACCAGACTCCCCGGTCTCCCAGCATGTCGCCGTGGTCGGCGGTGACGATCACCACCGTGTTGTCGAGGCGTCCCGTCTCGTCGAGCACCCGGATCAGGTTGCCGATCCAGGAGTCGAAGTAGCTGGTGTTGGCGTAGTAGGCGTGCCGAGCGTTGCGGGACAGGGCCTCTGTGTAGCCGGGGCGATCCGCCCCTATGCCTTGCCGTAGCCGGAGGGTGTGCGGATCGAGACCGCCAGGAGGGGTCACGTCGGGCAGGTCGATGTCGTCGTGGTCATACAGGTCCCACCACTCCGGCCGGGCCACGTAAGGATCGTGCGGGTGGGTGAACGAGACGGCGAGGAAGAACGGGCGCTCGTCAGTGTCTCGCGCCAGATCGTAGAGGTGCCGGACAGCGGCGGCACCTACCTCCTCGTCGTAATCGATCTGGTAGGTCGCCAACGCCTGGCCGGCCTCCGGCAGGAACTCGATGCTTTTGTACCAGTCGTTGATCCAGTTCTGCGATGCGTTCCAATCCGGAGT
>JAGWAN010000002.1 GCA_021296345.1 Acidimicrobiia bacterium
AAGCGACACCTAGAAATCGGGTGCAATGCGCCCGCGCCGTGTATAGCCTTCTCTTCAGAGCGAACGACGGAGGCTACGATGGCCGGTCTCACCGCAGATCAGCTGGCCAGGGTCCACGAAGAGGGGTACCTGGTGGTCGAGGACGTCCTCTCCGCTGATGATCTGGCCGGGATCGAGGACGAGTACCGGAAGATCCTCGACCGGGCGACCGCCGACCTCGTGGCGGAGGGACGGATCCCGCCGCCTGAAGGTACGAGCTTCTCTGAGCGCTACATCGAGGCGATGCAGCACATCGACGACATGTACGCTCTCTACCAGCACCTCGACATCTGCCTTCCGATGGTCGAAAGGCTTGACCACAGCCCCACGATGAACGCCGGATCGGCGGTGTTCCAACTCCTCACCAACCCACGCCTGCTCGACCTCGCCGAATCGGTTGTCGGACCCGAGATCTACTCCAACCCGGTCCAGCACACCCGCATCAAGCCACCCGCCCGCCACCTGCCCGACACCGTGACCGACTCCAACATCGCCGTCACGATATGGCACCAGGACAACGGTGTCATCAACCCCGAGGCTGATGACACCGACATGCTCACCGTCTGGATCGCCGTCACCGACGCCACCGTCGAGAACGGGTGCCTGATAGCGGAGCGTGGTAGCCACCGGGAGGACCTGACCATGCATTGCCCCGGAACCGCCGCCTCCTCCACCACTTACATCCCCGAGGCGATCATCGACCGGGACCGGGTGGTTCCCCTGGAGGTCGGAGCGGGAGGGGCGGTGTTGCTCCACAAGCTCACCGAGCACGCCTCGCTGGACAACCACAGCAAGGCCATCCGCTGGAGCTTCGACCTCCGCTACAAGCCGATCGGCCAACCCACCGGCCGCTCGGTCTTCCCCGGCTTCATAGCCCGCAGCAAGGCCCACCCGGAACAAGTCCTCACCGACCCTGCCGAGTGGGCGAACCTCTGGTGGCAGGCCCGAGACCGCATCGTCAGCGGGGAGGTCCCATGGGAGTTCAACACCAGATGGGACGCCAACGCCCGCCTGCCGATCTGCGCCTGACTCGCTCCATCCGGTCCTACGCCACGGGTGCCGGGCGGTCAGCAGCCGGGTCTTTCTCAGAGTAGACCGGGAAGTGTGGCGGTGTAACGCGTTGCCGCCGACCTGGTCGAGCAGGGACGAATCCCCCCGCCGCGGGGCACAAGTTTCTCCGAGCGCTACGTCGAGGCGATGCAGCACATAGACGACATGTACACGCTATACCAGCACCTCGACAATCTGCCTGCCAATGGTCGAGGAACTCGACCACTCCCACACCATGAACGCAGGGCCGGAGGTGTTCCACCTCCTGACCAACCCGCGCCTGCTCGACATTCGTAGAGTCTGTCATCGGAGCCGAGATCTACTCCAACCCGGTCCAGCACACCCGCATCAAGCCGCCTGCCCACTGCCTGCCCGACGCTGTGACCGCCTCCAACATCGCCGCCAGGACATGGCACCAGGACGCGGGCGTCATCAACCCGAGGCGGACGAGACGCACCTGCTGACCGTGTGGCTGGCAGTCACGGACGCCAACGTCGAGAACGGGTGCCTGATCGTCTAGCGGGCCAGCCACCGCGAGGATCTCACCCCGCATTGTCCAGGAACCGCCGCCTTCGCCACCACCTACATCCCGGAGCGATCATCGACTAGGAGCGGGTAGTCCCGCTCGAGGTAGGGCGGGAGGCGTGGTCCTGCTCCACAAGCTGACCGAGCACGCTTCGCTGGACAACCACAGCGAGGCCATCCGCTGGAGCTTCGACCTCCGCTACCAACCGATCGGCCAACCCACCGGCCGGTCCGTCTTCCCCGGATTCGTCGCGGTCCGCATTCGTAGCCTATTGGCCCAACAGCGGGTTGACCCCTCGAACGTTGATTCCGTGGTCGAAGACCAGGTCCCCTCCTGTGAGGCCGGACATCGCCAAGAGACCCGTCCCAACGGCAACGACCACCAGAAACGAAACGGATCCTCCGCAATCGGACCCTCTCCGACGGGAGATGGAACGCCAGATGGTCGCCGCGACGAAGAGAGCAGTAGCCGCAATGCTCCACCACTGGTGAGTCTCGATAACCCCATGAAGGTCCGTCTCCTCGTAGGGAAAGTGAGAGACCACGCCGGAGACTGTGGCGGCGACGGCGCCGATCGTCCCGACCACGAGAAGTAGCCAGGTGGTCTGAAGCATCCCTGATCCGGGCCTCAGCACCACGTAGGCGGTCAGAGCTGCCAGTAGCACCAGAAGAGCGATCGGAAAGTGGACCATGATGGAATGAAGGTCTTCAATCGTGTCGGCAATGAGCTTCCCCAAAGCGTTCTCCCAAGTCATCAGGGCGTATATGCAACGCGGTAGGCGGAGGGGGTGGGATTCGAACCCACGAGGAGGAGTAACCCCCTACGGCATTTCGAGTGCCGCGCACTAGGCCAGACTATGCGACCCCTCCGGGACGGCCTCGGATTGTACCCGGTTGCCGACGTTCGGCGCCTCAGCCTGCACCATCCGGGGACGGCGATCGTAGCCGTCCGAAGAAGCCGGCCAGCATGGTGGCGCACTCTTCCTCCAAGACCCCTGCCACCAGATCCATCCGATGGTTCAAGCGCCGGTCTTGGGGGATGTTGTAGAGACTCCAGGCCGCCCCTGCCTTGAGGTCGGGCGCTCCGTATACGATCCGCTCCAACCGGGCCGCCACCGCAGCCCCCGCACACATGGCGCAGGGCTCGAGCGTGACCACCAGCGTGTGCCCGTCCAACCGCCACTTACCGGCACGGCGGGAGGCAGCCGACAGCACCAGCACTTCGGCGTGGGCGGTGGGATCCCGAAGTTCCTCGCGGCGGTTGTGGTCCATCGCCGCAGGCTGCCCATCCGGGTCGACCAACACCGCACCGACAGGCACGTCATTGTGGGCGGGGGCCCGACCGGCCTCGGCCAGAGCCGCCTCCATCCAAGGAATCCAGGAAGACATACACCAACCCCGGCGAAGCCGTGCGACGGACAGAACAGAGCCGTGCAGCCCGCCGTCGAATGCGGATCCCGAGGCCCCGACCGGTCGCCGGCTCCAGCCCGGCACCCCCACGGCACCCGGAACCGCCCGCTTAGGGCTGCTTCCTCCCGGACCTGACCCGGTTCACGAAGGTTCCGCTGCGTAGGACCCGGCTTTCCGCACCACGTGCCGACCGAGAGCCTCGCCATCTCGACACCCTTCGGCGGGCATTCCGCCCCGCCTGTAGAGGGTTTCGGGCTACAGGACACCCCTAGCGTCCCGCGTAGCACGGCGTCCGGCGAGTCTAGCCCTGGGTCCCCATGTTCTCGACACGCCGGACCTCCTAGAAGGGTGCTGAAAAGACGAGGACGGGTTGGCCCGTGATGCTCTGACCTGGGGTTGCGTTGTCGGGAACCGGGCCAACGGGACACTTTTCAGTACCCTCCTAGAATCAGTCGGCTGGGAGGGATCGCATAGTCTGGCCTAGTGCGCACGCCTGGAAAGCGTGTTGGCGCGTACCGCGCCTCGTGGGTTCGAATCCCACTCCCTCCGCTCTGTATTCGCATATATGCCCTAGTACACATCTTATGTTCTGTTATCGGTTCTACTAAACTATGCGTCGCGGTTTGTAGATCACGATGACGAGGATTGAGTGGTAGCCTACGCGACCATGGAGCCGATCAAGTTTCCCCCCGTTGGCTACTACCTGGCACATGAGGTTGGGCAACTTGCCGGAGTCTCTGGTGGCCGTATCGGCCAGTGGGCGCGCTACGGATATATCCGGTCGTCTCAGTCCGAGGGTCGACCGCGGGTGTACTCATACCAGGATGTGGCCGAGGCAATGGTGGTGCATAGCCTCATAAACGACGGTATGCCGATGAGCAAGATCCGGGTGGCGGTCCAGAACCTTCGTGATGAGTTCGGAGCTTGGCCCTTACAGGACGCTCCCCTCTACACGGAATCGGATCGTCGGATCCTGCTGCAGGACTCGGGCCAACTGTACGAAGCTGATGCTACGAAGATGCCATGGCATGGGGTGATCTACCCGGTGGTGCAGGACCATCTCAAGCAGATCGCCCACGATCTTCGTAGAGGTGGCTGGGCCGCTCGCGAGCATCCGGACCTCGAATACATCGAAGTTGACCCTGAGAGGCTTTCCGGTCGTCCTACTATCAAGGGCCGTCGAATACCAGCCCGTTTCGTCGCTGAGACAGCCCGAGCCGCGAGCGGTGCGGACCTGCTCCGAGAGGAATTCGACCTCGAACAAAATCAGATCGACGACGCTGTACGATGGCTTGAATCCGTCGACTCGTATCTCGCAACCGCGGGCGTAAAGCCATCTCATTGGCCCAGTTGGGTCTCAAAGGGACGAAGGACGAGCCGCTCATACGCACATTGGCCGAACGTCGTATCCCATGGGTGTTACTTACCGCCGACGATGGACTCCCTCGTGTCTGTTGTGAGGTGATCAAGGAAACAAGGGCGACCGTGGCAACCATCCATCCGGCCCATCCTGCCTCGTACACCCAACTCCAGTGGCATCACGATGTCGCGCATCGCTGGGCACATGTTCTAGGCGAGCAGTAACAAGGAACGGTGCGACGGTACTCGCTGAAGGCGCATCGGCAGTGGACGCCGCGGAAACGCCGACGCCCATGATTGCAAGGTCGTCCCGAGCAACGACGGCGGGGTGGGACTCAGTTTCGTCAAACGACGCCTCCGGTGCGTGGATCGCAGAGTCCGCAGTGCTGACCCGGCTGGTCCGGAGAAGGACATCGGGTTAGATGCGCGAGACCGCCGCCATGGGACGGGTCTACTTGGTGAGGATCGCGGCGTAGACGAATCCGAGGGGGCCCATTCGCCAGATCCGGTCGACCCGGAGGGGTGGGTCGGCGAACAACTGCTCCGGCGGGGGGAGCTTGTCGAGCGACCGGTGGAGGTACCGGTAGATCAGGGCGCCCGCCATCGGGACCACTACGGCCGAGCCGGCCCGATGGAGGGAAGCGGCCACCTTTCCTTTGGGCCTGGTGAGCCCCACCACGCCCGCCGATCCCCCTGGACGGAGCACCCGGGCGATCTCGCCCAGCGTGGTCCCGACCGAGTCCAGGTTCCGGAAGACGAACGCCGAGAACACCGCATCGAAAGAGTCCTCACAGAAGGGCAGGTGCTCCCCTCTGCCCACCACCCGGGCCGCGGTGGGGTTGAGGTCCAGCATCTGCGATACCGGATCGAGCGCGACCACCTGTCGGCTGCCGAAAAGGGGCACGGCCGCCCCGGTACCGGCGCCGAGATCCAGCAATCTTCCCGGAGGCAGGCGCTCGATCACCGACCGGCGCCAGGCCCGGTCCCGCCCGGCTGCCAGCACCCGGTTGATCAGGTCGTAGCGCCGGGCGATCCTGGCGAAGATCGCATCCGTCGGACGCTCCACCGGCGCGCCCGGGCGCTCAGCCGATGCGGTCGAATCCGGCGTAGGCACGCAGGGAGTCCGGCACCACCACGGATCCGTCCGCCTGCTGATGGTTCTCCATCAAGGCGATCAGCAGCCGGCCCACGGCTACCGCCGTCCCGTTCAGGGTATGCACCAACCGGTTACCCCGGTCCGTCCGGTACCGGATCCGCATCCGTCGGCTTTGGAAATCGGTGGTGTTGGAGCAGGATGTGATCTCCCGGTAGCGACCCTGAGAGGGGATCCAGGCCTCGATGTCGTACTTCTTCGCGGCCGACGCGCCGAGGTCCCCCGCCGCCACGTTCACGACCCGGTAAGGGATCTCGAGGCTCTGAACGATCTGCTCCTCGATCGCCAGCAGCATCTCGTGCTCGTCCCAGGAATGCCTTGGATGGCAGAAGGAGAACATCTCCACCTTGTCGAACTGGTGTACCCGGAAGATGCCCGCCGTGTCCTTACCGTGCGCCCCCGCCTCCCGGCGAAAGCAGGTGGAGAAGCCGGCGTATCGGAGCGGCAGAGCGTCCTCCTCGAGCACCTCGCCGGCGTGATAGGCAGCCAGGGACACCTCGGAAGTACCGACCAGGTAGAGGTTGTCGGACCGCAGTTCTTCGCCGACCGTCACGCCCACTTCGTAGACCTGCTGATCGTCATCCGGGAAGAATCCGGTACCGAACAGCGCCTCCTCGCGCACCAGCACGGGCGGAACCACGGGCGTGAATCCCCTGTCGCCCAGCATCTCGAGCACCATCCGCACCAGCGCAAACTCGACCATCACCGCCGGCCCGGTCAGGTACCCGAAGCGGCTGCCCGACACCTTGGCGGCCCGCTCGATGTCGATCATCCCCAGTCCCGCACCCAGTTCCCGGTGGTCCCTGACCGGGAAGTCGAAGTCCCGAACGGTTCCCCACCGCTTGATCTCGGCCGCGTCTTCTTCGTGCAAACCATCCGCGGCCGACGGATGGGCGGGATTGGGAACCCTGATCCAGAGATCATTGAACTGCGCGTCCAGTTCATCGGCCTCGGCCAGGGAGGCGCGGTAGCTCTTCGCCAGCTTCCCGGCCTTGGCGATAGCGTCTTGCCTGGCCTCGCCCTCCAAGCGGGAGATCCGTCGGCTAAGGCCCTTCTGGTCGGCGCGCATCGACTCGGCCGTCGCCCGGGTGCTCCGCCGGGCCTGGTCGATCTGCGCCATCGAGTCAACGTCGAGATCCAGGCCGCGGCGGGCCAGAGAAGCCTTGAGGGCGTCCGGCTGCTCGCGTAGCAGCGTTATGTCGATCATCCCGTGATGATATCCCCGACCTGGTTGATAGTTGCTAGTTGGTAGTTAGTAGTACATGGTGGACTATATGACCGCTGACCACTGTCTACCGACTGAGACCGGGTAACCGACCCTGGGCTCCAACGGGGCGGCTATCCGGGCGGGTTGATCCGGATGCGCGACTCCCACACGTTGTCCTCGGGATGCAGATCGTCCTCCACCACGGTCAGCTTGAAGGTCAGCAAGTACTCGGCTCCCGGCTCCACCAACTCGGTCCCGAACAGCACCGATCCGATCTCTCCGGGCGCCAGGTCCAGCCCGCGGCTGTCGACGGTGGTCAACGACTCCCCCGCCTCCGAGCGGATGCTGGCGTTGACGATCAGACCCTTCTGGTCCACGTTGCCCCGGTTGCCTATCACCGTGCTGAACTGCAGGCGTTGCGTGGCCGGGAACAGGATCTCTCCCTCGTCGCCGAATCCGCCGGCCGGTAGCGGCTCGAACACCACTTGGAGGATGGTCACATCCCGGCGCACCCCCATATCGGTGCTGCTCCGGATGGTCCGCGCCAGCCTTTCCCCGTTCAACAGCGGCCTCTGGTCGACGATGAAGGAAACGGCCGGGATCTCGTTGACTATGCCCAACTCCTCCAGCATGCCGCTCGCCCGGGCCAGGAACCGCGCGTACACCAGATCGCCCACCCGAATACGGGCGATGGCGCCGCCCAGCTGGTCCACCGGCACCGAACCGGTCGGGTCATCGGTGACCGCTGTTACAGCCACCCTGAAATCGTCCAGGCCCGCCGTCCAGGAAGCGAAGGCCAGATCGAGCATCTCCCGGGCCGCGAAGGCCGACTCGGGCGCCTCCACCGATTGGAACCTCTCCGCCTGGTCTGCCATTTCCCCCGACAGCCGGTCCATCAGCACATCGAAGTCGTCCCGGTTGATGGTCCGTAGCTCGTTGCTCACCAGCCGCCGGAAGCCGGCCGCTATCTGGTCCACCTCCTTGGTGGCGATGCGGGCAATGTCGAAGAAGGCCGTCTCCTGGCGGGCGACTACGCCCCGGCTGTTGACCAGGACCGCCCCCCCGATGAGGATCAGGAGCAGCAGCGCCATCCACCACCAGACCCTCCGGCGGCGCCGGCCGTAGCTGTTCGGCAGCCGATGCCGGCTGGTCACGATCCCGGCTTCGTCATCGGGTCAGGTGAGCGGGAACGGGGGTTGGAACCAGGCCGGAGCATCGGAAACCGTCACGGAGTCCACCCATTTGACCCACCAGAAGCCGCGCCGCCCCGGCGCCACGATCCGGGCCGGGTAACCGTGGCCCGCGCTCAGCGGTTCGCCACCCACCTCGAACGCCAGCCAGATACTGTCCACATCCCGAGCCGGGAAGCGGCGCTCGTACCCGGTAACCGAACGCACGCGGATGCTCACCCCATCCACCTTTCCGAGAAGCCGATCCAGCCGGACGCCCGTCCACTGCTGGGTCGAGTGCCATCCGCCGGTGCAGTCGAGGGTAGCTTCCACCGTCTCCATCGGTAAGGAGCTCAGATCATCCGGTCCGAGCACCCGGCCGGCTACCTCGGCCTGCAGCCGGTCGAGTCGCGGCACCTTGTCGGTGAACCACTGCGTCACGGGCATCCGGGCCGGGTTCCCGCTGCCCCGCTCGTGCGATCCGGTGAACCTGCGCTCGGAGCCGGGCAAATCGAGCACGCCCATGGCGCTCTCCCATCCGGCCAGCGCCACCCCGGCCCCTGCGGCCAGGCCACCGGTTCTCAGCAGGTTCCGGCGGCTCAGGTCGGTGGTGCGGGGCCGGACGGGATGCCGGACGTAATGCCAACCCACCAGCATCACAGAAAGAACGGCAGCTCCTATATGGACTTGCATGGTCGCGAGCGGGCCGATCCGCGATGTCGTGCCCACCACCTGGAGCAGGCCGGAACCGATGGTCACCACCACGGCCACCACCAGAGCAACCGACCAGATCGCTCCCTTGCGGCGCCTCCGGAATCCGGTTCGAGCCACCCTCGACTTCCAAGGCACGAGCAGCAGGAAGGACAACCCGAGCACGCCGTGGGCGACCGTCGCGGCCCGAGACCACTCCGTGCCGAATCCCTGGGCCAGGAGCCCCGAGGCAATCGCCCCTATCAGGAGACTGGCCAGGGCCAGATTGGTAAAGCGCTTCAGCGTCGCCTCCAAGCCGGATCCGGGCCCAGCCTATGAAGGTGCCGGACGTAAAGGGGTTCACTCGGCGCCACTCGCTCCCGGGAGTCTTCAGGCGGGATACTCGTATCTCCGGGGTAAACTGCCCCGGATACGGGGCGAGTGGCGGAATTGGTAGACGCGCTGGGTTCAGGACCCAGTGGGCATTGCGCTCGTGGAGGTTCGAGTCCTCTCTCGCCCACCTTCAGGGGCATCGCCCCATCGAAGACCGGACACGATGCTGTTGAGCAATACGGCACTAAGGAGTAGGAGAAAGCGCACGACCTGAATTCGCTGGTACATGCAGTCACGGCGGAGGCGTACGGACTGGCCGACAAGCGAGGGCGGCTGCCGGAGCGTATCGTGGTCAAGGCCGACTTCGACATGGACCATTCTGGTCGTCTTAAACTCATACAGTCCCGCAGAGTCCCCGGTCCAATCAATGTAGAGATGGTCCTGGCTCCCGAAGCAGTGCCCCCGGGACTTCGACTCATTGCAGACCACGCGGCGAACGACGCAATGAGAGGGCAGAACAAGACCACGCGGAAACGGGTGAACCACGCGATCCTTTATCGAAGGCAAGGCGGGTACTGCGCCGGCTGCGACCATCACTTCCAGCTGAGAAACCTGACCATTGATCATGTCGTCCCAAGCTCGAAAGGCGGAAGCAACGACATTGGCAATCTCCAGCTTCTGTGTCATGCCTGCAACCAGCTGAAGGCGGATGGCTCGCAGGTGCAATTGATGACTGAGTTGGAGGCCCGCGGACTCGTCAATCGGAGCCTCTACGGGGCGGAGGATTGAGCTAAGACACTCCTCGCGTCCTGCCGTCCCAGAGCTCCATGTTTCCTGCTGAGAGGGTCCGGTCGCTTTATGGGCAGGCCAAGCCACATCTCGAAGACAGTGCCATCGACTGTCCGCTCCGGCCCACCAACTGGTGCGGTAGGCAGTACCGGGCCGGGGCTACCTCCCGGCGGGGATCTCCTCGAAGGGGGCTTCCATCTCGCTGACGACGATCGGGGTGCGGTCAACCAACGTTCCGATCGGAGATCGCCGGCAGCAACGGCCCTAGCCGGAGCTCGCGAGGGTTATGAGCCTTCCGAGGCAGCCTCGGGCGGGGGTTCTCCCGGGTCTGGCAATCCCTGTTCTACGGCCCACCGCCTCACGTCTCCGAAGGCCTCGGCCCGGTCGTAGGGACCCTGGTCGATCCGCTTCTCCAGCAGCATCTTCAGCACGGCTCCGACGGTCGGGCCGGGGCCGACGCCCAGGTATTCCATGACATCGAACCCGTCGATGGGTGGTCGGAGGGCATCCAGTTCCTCCCTGGCGCGGAGGGCCTCGATCCGCTCCTCCAGCTCGTCGATCTGCCGCTGGATCCGGCGGGCCCGGCGGTCGCTACGGGTGGTGACATCGCACCGCGCCAGCCGGTTGAGCCGGGGCAGCAGCTCGCCCGCGTCCCGCACGTAGCGGCGTACCGCCGAATCGGTCCAACCCATCTTGAAGGTGTGGGCCCGCATGTGGAGGAACACCAGCTCGGCCACGTCGTTGACCGTCCCGTTGGGGTAGCGCAGCTTTCGCAGGCGGCGGCGAGTCATCCGGGCGCCCACCACCTCATGGTGGTGGAAGGTCACCTTGGAACCCTCGAACCGGCGGGTGGCAGGCTTCCCGACATCGTGAAACAGGGCGGCTAGACGCAGGACCAGGTCGGATTCCGTCTTGGCCATCACCGCCAGCGAGTGGGCCAACACGTCCTTGTGACGGTGGTCCGGATCCTCGGTCATGGCCAGCGCGGGCACCTCGGGAACGAATTCGGCCGCCAGCCCGGACTCGACCATCGCCGACATGGCGGGCGCCGCACCACCGGCCACCACCAACTTGGAGAACTCGTCCCGGATCCGCTCCGCGCTGATCGTCCGGAGGCGCTCCCGCAGGCGTGCCACCGCCTCGAGTTCCGGCCGGTCGGGATAGAAGCCCAACTGCGCCATGAACCGGAACAGCCGGACCATCCGGAGAGGATCGTCCGAGAACGACACGTCGGGGCCGCTGGGTGTCCGCAGGGTCCGGGTGGCCAGGTCGGCCACACCGTTGAACGGATCCACCAGAAACGGGGTATCGCGACCGAGCCGCAATGCGATGGCGTTGACAGTGAAATCCCGGCGCCCCAGGTCGGCCTCGATCGAATCGCCGAAAGCGACCTCCGGGCGACGGCTATCCGGCCGGTAGGTCTCGGCGCGGAAGGTGGTTATCTCGCACCGCTCCCCATCCCGAAGCAGGCCGATCGTTCCGAACCGTTCGCCCATGGTGTAGAGCTGATCGGCCCAGTCCCTGAGTAGTGGCTTCATCTGGTCGGGCCGGGCGCTGGTGGCGAAGTCGAGATCGGCCGACTCCCGACCCAGCAAGGCATCGCGAACCGAGCCGCCCACCAGGTGGATCTCGTAGCCGGCCGCCGCGAAGAGATCGGCTAACTCCCGGCTGGTGCCGCTGTTGAGCCAGTTCAGGCGCTCGGGAACCATGCTCGGATCAGCCGAGGTCCCACACCTCGGCAGCTTCCGCCGTCACAGCATCCAGGGTTGCGAAGGCAAGCTCGGAGGAGCGGAAGCGGTACTCCTCATCGGGAACGACCGCGCCGGCCGCTCCCGCCAGGGTGGCGGTGACCGAAGCCGTGATGGCGTCCAGGTCGTACCCGCCCTCCAGGAAGCAGATGGTACGGCCCGGAGGGGTCAAATCGACCAGGGCGCGGGACATGAAGGCATAGTCGGACGGGAGCAGGCGCAGGCTCGCCAGGGGATCATCCGCGTGGGCGTCATAGCCTGCGCTGACCAGCAGCCAGTCCGGACCGAACTGCGAGATCACAGGCAGGATCAACTCATCGAAGGCCCGGCGGTAGAGGTCGCCGGCGGTTCCGGGCGGAAGGGGCAGGTCCAGGATGGTGGCCGCGCCCCGGTGGGCCGTCATATCGACTATGCGTCCGGTGCCCGGGTAGAAGGGATACTGGTGGGTCGAGATGTACAAGACCTTCTCTTCATGCTCGAACATCTCCTCGGTGCCGTTGCCGTGATGGACGTCCCAGTCCATGATCGCCACCTTGCAGCCCCGCTCCGCCAGCATGGCCGCCGTGACCGCTGCGCTGTTGAACAGGCAGAACCCCATCGCCGTGGAGGAGCGGGCGTGGTGGCCCGGCGGCCGGACCGTCAGAAACGCCAGGTCAGCGGTCCCGTCCTCCAGGCGGCGGACCGCCAGAGGACCCGCTCCTGCAGCCCGGACGGCGGCGTCCCACGAGGCCGGCACGGCGGCCGTGTCCGGATCCAGCCGAGCGCCTCCCGAGGCACAAACCTGCTGGATGTAATCGACATAGCCGGGGGCATGGACCAGCTCCAGCAACCTCCGGTCAACCTCCGGGGCCAACTCCTCAACCAACTCCACCGGAGCGGCCCGCACCCCCTGGAGGGCCGCGTCCAGGCGGGCCGGGCGCTCGGGATGGCCCCGCCCGGCATCGTGCTGCTCGAAAACCGGATGGGAAACGGCCAGCACTCTCATATGCAGCCAGGCTACCCCGGTCGTCGCGAACCTCAGGATCAGAACACCACACACGGCGCCACGAACCTCAGGATCAGAACGTCATACACGGCTCCACGAACCTGAGGATCAGGACACCGTATATGACGCCCTCTGCCTCAAGAACCTCCAGACGGCCCAAAGTCGGGAAAAACCGGTGCTCTGCACCGGGCCCCGCCCCCGCCACCACCCATCCTGCTGGAGCGTGGTCGGCCATGCCCGGCTGGCTGCCGGGTAATCGGCGGTTCTCTCCATGAAGCCTTGTTTGTTCCCCTGGGCCGGCCGTCCGATCGGTCTCGCCTCATCGGCCGGTGTGGGTGCTTGGCAATAGGCAACGTATATCAAACGTGTGACACGTTCAAGCCCTTTCCGCAAGAACGCGAAAAGGTCTTCTGGGTTCCTGGTGCGGCTCGGTGCGCGTTGGCCGGATCCCGGCGGGGCGCCGTCCTCGGCCCTTCCCGAACGGCCCGGTTGGTAGATTCCAGGTGGAAGGCCCGCAGCTCGAGAGGCGGCAGGGAATGAACGGCGCACCTCCCCGAAGAACGGCGTCGGGCGCTTCGCCTCGCCCGCATCGGTGCGCTGCCGTCCCCCCTCCCGTCCCCGGCCCTGATCGCTAGCCATGCCCCCACCGATACCGGACCGCTACCGGCTGGAGGTGCGCCTCGGCCGGGACGAGGACATCGAGGAGTGGTTCGCCACCGATCTGGAGCTGGACCGCCCGGTCCTGATTCGAGTGATCGGTCCCGAGGCGACCAGGGCGCGGGGCCGAGCGTTCCTGGCTGCGGTCCAGCGCGCTTCTCGCGCCAGCCATACGCACGTGGCCGCGGTTTTCGCAGCCGACACGGTGCCCGGGTCCACCTATGCGGTCACCGAGTGGGTAGGCGGCACCACGCTGGCCGACCAATTAGGGGCCGGTGGCGGGCCACCCATCGCCGAGTTGCTCAGCAACGCCGGCGGTCTCGCCGAGGGCCTTGCCGTGTTCCACACCGCGGGCGTGACCCACGGAGCCATCGACGCGGGGGCGGTCCTGTATTCGCGAGGGCAACCGGCCAAGCTGGGCGGCTTCGGTCGGGTACCACGGGGCTCCTCCCCCGAGGACGACGTGCGGGCGCTGGCCGGCACACTGGAGACCGCGCTCACCGGCATGCCTGCCGGTGCCATGGCTCCCTCGGAACTCATCCACTCGTTGTCCCCGAGCGTTGACGACATCCTTAGCTCCGCCCTCGCCAACCAGATCGATGCCCGGCAACTGGCCGACCGGCTGCGGGCAGTTCCCTATTCACCTCCCGTCTCGGTCCCGTTCCGGTTGTCCTGGCGCCGGCTGCTGCCGGCTGGCCTGCTCGCCCTGGCCGCTGGGGTGCTCGTGTGGGCCGGTAGCGCGGTGGACACCAGCCCGACTCCCCCTTTGGAGGTCTCTTCCCTCCCCCTGCCCACCCTGGCTTCCAGGCCGGATACCGATCCCGGGCCTACCCTGGCATCGTCGTCAGCGGACGACCCGACCGACCAAGCGGTGCTCGAAAACGAGCCGGTGGTCCTGCTACGGGTGCTCGACTTCGACCCCCTGGGGGACGGCCAGGAGCATCCCAACCGGCTGGGGTTACTGACCGACGGGGATCCCACCACCGAGTGGCGCACCGAAGGCTATTTCGACCCGTTACCCCTGCTGAAGGAGGGCGTGGGTCTTGCCTTCGAGGTGAGCGGATCGCCGGCACTCCTCGAGCTGACGGGCCTGTCCGAGGGTACGGCCTTCCGTCTCATGTGGGCAGAGTCGCTTCTCGGAGTCGATGACGCGGGCTGGGAGGTCATCGCCGAGCAACAAGCCGGCGCCGCAACCCTCCGCCTACCGTTACCCGAACTTCGCAACGGGGTCTGGCTGCTCTGGCTGACCGACTTGCCACCCGAGGAAGCCGGCTACCGCGCCCGGCTGGCCGAAGTGAGCTTCAGCAGTTGAGCAGGACCGACCGCTCCGCCCCCCGCGACGACTTCGTCCTCGTCCAGCGGTACCTGGCAGGAGACGGCAGGGCGTTCGATCAGCTGATGGCCGCTCACGAGGGTCGGGTGTTCGCCGTCTGCCTTCGAATCCTGCGGGACCGGGAGGAGGCTCTGGACGCAACCCAGGAGACCTTCATCACCGTGCTCCGCAAGGCCGGCTCGTTCGAAGGAAGATCGGCCTTCTCCACCTGGCTGTACCGGGTGGCCGTCAACACCTGTTACACGATGCTCCGGAAGAAGGGGCGGCGCCCGACCACGCCGCTGCCGGGAGCCCACGACCCGCCGGACCTGTCGGCAACCGATCGCATCCGTGCGGCCGAGCTCCGACCCATTCTCGAAGAGGCTCTGGCGAAGCTGCCGGAAGAGTTCGGGCCGGCAGTGCTGCTCAGCGATCTGGAGGGCCTACCCCTGCGGAGGGTGGCGGAGATCCTCGAGGTCCCGCTCGGTACCGTGAAATCCCGCGTGTTCCGGGGCCGGAAGCTGCTGGCCGAACATCTCGGGAACCTTATGGCCCCGTCCGGGTATCCCAAAGAGGACAAACATGAGTGACGAGCGAATCCCCATCGACCAGTTGATGGACCTGGTGGAGGGCAGCCTTCCCGACGACGAGGCTGCCCGGCTCGAAGCCGCCCTCGATGACGACGCCCGCCGGGAACTGGCCGTACAGGCCGCCGTTACGACCGTACTGGGACAGCTCCCCGGTCCGGAACTCTCCGACGATGAGCGCCGGCGGCTACGGGCGGCCGTCCGAGCCGAGCTCCGCGTGGAGGAGGCGCCCCCCGAGCCGTCCGGGGGACGGCAGGAGCGGCGGTCCTGGCTGGCACGCGTGCTTCCGTCCGCAGCGGCAGCCGCGTCGGTGGTGGCCATGATCGCGGTCGCCATCAACCTGGTCGGAGGCGCCGATTCCGTACAGGAGGCCTCCCTGACGGATGCCGGCGCGGCCGCTACCGAACAGGCAGCCGACGTTGTGGAGGTGACTGCCGCGCCGGCGCCGGCTCCGGAGGATCCGGAGGACGCCGCAGACCCGGTCGCCCTGGCAGAGGAGGCGCCCGTGGACCGGGCTGCCGACGAGGCGATGGCAGGCGCGGGGATGGAAGCTGACGCCACCGCTGAACTCGCCGAAAGCGCGATGGCCGAAGCCGCTATGGCGGACGAGGCCTTGGCGGAAGCTCAGGAACCGGAGGCGATGGCCGCGGAGGAAGCCCAAGGTCTCGGGCCCGGCTACGTCGCGTTCGAGGTTGTGACCGACCGGCCCGAGGAGACCCGCCAGATGCTGGAGATGATGGAGGAGCTGGCCGTGATCAGCGAGATGGCGCCCGTGCCGGTCACAGAACTCGCCGAACGGGCCGTGGAGGCGGAACTGGTCTGCTGGCAAGGAGCGGCGGAGCTGGCAGGGGCGAGCGGGGTGATCATCTGGATGGCCCCCGGGCTCGTGGACGGCGTAGCGGGCGAGGCTTACCTGGTCGCGCCGGGCCCGGACCACCAGCCGGGAACCGGAGTTCTGGCTCTGTTCGTCTACCCGGACTGCCGAGCCGTGGCACTCCGGGCGGTCACGAACCAGCCCTAGCTGGTAGTTGAACCATGATCCACTGGGCTACTCGCCGACTGCCACTGGCCAATGCCTGAACCGCTCGTCTAGCCGTGGTTGCACAGGGGCTAACCTGCCCCGTGTGAAAGAGAGCTACGCCGCTCGCTTTGCCGACCTGCTGGAAGGGATCGCCGCCAGAGTTCGTTCGCTGACAGTGGACCGGCTCGACCGTGGGATTATCCTGACCGCCTTTGGCATAGGGGCCGTGGTGCTCATCCTGGCAGCGCTCGTTCTGATCGGCGTTGCCCTCTTCCGTCTCCTGGCAATAGCCACCGGGGCCACCGGGGCCTACGCCGCTTTCGGTGGATTATTTCTGGCCGCCGGATGGCTGTCATGGCGGAAGGGACGGCAAGTACCCGAGGAACCGCCACCCGGAGAGAGTGAATGACCCAGAACCTGATCATCATCGGATCGGGCCCGGCCGGGCTCACCGCTGCCCTCTACTCGGCCCGGGCCGACCTGTCCCCGCTGGTCTTCGAAGGGATCGCGGCGGGAGGACAGCTGATGATCACCACCGACGTGGAGAACTATCCGGGATTCCCGGACGGAATCATGGGTCCCGAGCTCATGGAACGCTTCCGCAAGCAGGCCGAGCGCTTCGGCGCCACCCTGATCACCTCCGACGTCACATCGGTCGACTTCTCCCGGCAGCCGTTCGAGCTCCGGGTGGGGTCGGATCGTCACTCGGCCCGGACGGTGATAATCGCCACGGGCGCCACCGCCCGCTTTCTCGGAGTACCAGGCGAGGAGGCGCTCATCGGTCGTGGCGTGTCCGCATGTGCCACCTGCGACGGATTCTTTTTCCGGGGCAAGGACCTGGTGGTGGTGGGCGGCGGTGACTCGGCGATGGAGGAGGCCCTGTTCCTCACCAAGTTCGCCTCGAGCGTGACCATCGTGCACCGTCGGGACCGGTTCCGGGCCTCCCGGATCATGGCCGGTCGCGCACTGGCCCACGAGAAGATCGACGTCCTGTGGAATACCACCGTGGAGGAGATCCGGGGTGAGTCAACGGTGGCAGGCGTCATGCTGCGGGACGTCATCAGCGGGGACACCCGCGAGCACGCCACCGATGGAGTCTTCATCGCGATCGGACACGTTCCCAATACCGACCTGTTCCGAGACCAGATCGACCTCGACGCACAGGGTTACATCCGGCTGCCGGGCCGCAGCACCATGACGAACGTCGAGGGTGTGTTCGCCTCAGGTGATGTGGTGGACAAGGTCTACCGCCAAGCGGTGACGGCCGCCGGCACCGGCTGTGCGGCGGCGATCGACGCGGAGCGCTGGCTCGAGGCCCGGGAGCGAACTCCGCAGGGTTCGGAACCGTATCTGTGCTAGTGCTAGCACAGCCTAAATATGGTAACCCACCGTACATTTAGAACCATATATCCGAAGGAGGATCCAGGTCATCATGGCTGATGTCGTAATACTTACCGACGCCGAGTTCGCGCAGGCCGTTTCCGGCAGCAAGCCGGTGCTGGTCGACTTCTGGGCGGAGTGGTGCGGTCCGTGCCGCCTGGTAGCGCCCCTACTGGCCGAGATCGCCGCCGACCACGGCGACCGGATAACCATCGCCAAGCTCAACATCGACGAGAACCAACAGACCCCTTTCCAGTATCAGGTGATGAGCATTCCCACCATGGTGGTCTTCCAGAACGGCGAGGAAAAGAAGCGGATCGTGGGCGCCCGGCCCAAGGCCGCCATCCTCTCGGAGCTCGGGGAGTGGGTCAACTCGGCGGGAAGAAACGCCGGTAGATCTGCTCCAGTTGATCCAGGCCACTGAATCTGAGAACGACCTGGCCGTCGAGCGCCCCGCCCTTGCGCTCCTTGTAGCGGATGTCCACGGAGGTGCCGAGCTGTTCGGCCAGGCGGTTCTCCAACTCGATGATCACCGCTGGACGGGGTTTGGCCGGGCGGCGCCGCTTGGCACTGTCCTGGATCATTCCCTTTCCGAGCCGCACCGCCTCCTCGAGTTGCCGGACCGACCATCTCTCGGCGACCGTCCGTTCGGCCAGGTGTTGGGCCAAGGCCTGATCCTCTAGTCCGAGCAGAGCCCGGGCGTGTCCCGCTGACAGGGCACGAGAGGCAACCAGGGCCTGGACCGCCGGAGCGAGCTTCAGGAGGCGGAGGGCGTTGGTGACAGCGGCCCGGCTCCGGCCCACCTTCTCCCCGATCTTCGCGTGGGTCATGCCGAACTCGTCCTCGAGTTGGTGGAAGGCCGCTGCTTCCTCCAGCGGGTTAAGGTCCTCACGTAGTAGGTTCTCGACCAGGGCTTCGGTAACCGTCCCCACCTCATCCGTTTCCCGGATCAGGGCGGGTAACTCGGTGAGGCCCGCCTCCTGAGCTGCGCGCCAGCGCCGCTCGCCCGCGATCAGCACGTAGCCGGGTCCCTCCGGCCGGACGACCACCGGCTGGAGAACGCCCAGCTGGCGGATCGAGTCGACCAGTGTCTCCAGCGCTGCCGCGTCGAACGCGCGTCGCGGCTGGTTCGGGTTGGCGCGGATCCGGCTGATGGCGATCCGTTGCAGGTTGCTACGCCTCGGCGGCGGAATCAGAGCTTCCAGGCCCTTGCCGAGACCTGATCGGCGGGTGGTCATCGTGCTTGCTCCTGTTGTTGGTGTCTCTTGAGGAGCTCGATGGCGACATAGCGGTAGGCGACCGCCCCCGGGCTCATCCGGTCGTAGAGTTCGATGGGCTCGCCGTAGGAAGGTGCTTCCGACAATCGGATCGAGCGCGGGATCACGGTGCGGAAGACTCGCTCGCCGAAGTAGTTACGGATCTGGATAGCAACATCGGTAGAGAGCTTGGTACGAGCATCAAACATAGTCAACAATACACCACCGATGTGAAGTCCTGTATTAAGGCTCTCACGTACCAGATCGATGCTGTCCATAAGCTGACCGAGGCCCTCCAACGCGTAGAACTCGCATTGCACTGGAATAAGAAGCTCGTGGGCTGCGGCCAATGCGTTGATGGTCAACAGGCCCAGGCTCGGCGCGCAGTCGACCAGGATCGTGTCGTAATCGCCTGCAACAGGCTCGATAGCCGCTGCCAGACGGCGCTCCCGACTCAGCATCGACACCATCTCCAGCTCGGCGCCCGCCAAGTCGATGCTCGACGGCGCCAGCGCCAGATTCTCCACCGCGGTTGGCACCACGACCTCGCTGAGAACGCTATGGCCTATGAGGACGCTGTATATCGACCGGCCGCCATGGGCTATCCGGACCCCGACCCCCGTGGTGGCGTTGCCCTGAGGATCCAAGTCCAGGAGCAGGACACGGTGTCCTTCCAGCGCCAAGGTAGCGCCCAGATTGATCGCCGTGGTCGTCTTCCCGACACCGCCCTTTTGATTGGCGATCGCCACGACGAGGCCCCGCCGCGCACGTTCACTTGGAGTCACTGGCCCGTCGAGCACGGCTCTATTCTAGGTGGTCAGTGTTTCACGTGAAACATGAAGGTGCGGGGTTGAGAGTTACGGGCGCCTTCGAGCTCTCAGTCGAGGGAAATGACCACCGAACGCCGGGGCTCCTTGCCCTCGGAGTAGGAACGGACCCCGTCAATCCCCGCCACTGCGTCGTGGACAACCTTGCGGTCTACCGCGTTCATGGGCTCGAGCATGACCTCTCCCCCCTCGTCCAGCACCTGATCGGCCAGTTGACCCGCATAGATCCCGAGCGCCTTCCTGCGCTTCTCCCCGTAGCCGGCGATGTCGAGTCGTAGCCGGCAACCACGCGCGGTCTTCCGCTGCACGATCGTCCTTGTCAGTTCGTGGACGGCGTGCATGATGGAAGCCTTCTGGCCTATGAGGGCCTGGGTCTGTTCGCCCGTAATGTCCGCACGTACGATCTTGCCGTCGAATCCGGACTCGACGGAACCTTCCAGCCCGAACTCCTTGAGAAGGCCGTCCAAGAACTCCCGGACCACCTCGGCCTGCTGGGTGCCCAAGGCCTCACCATCCCTACCATCACCCGACACCGCTTTGACCTGCCCTTCTGCCCTTCGGCCTTGACGCGCCTGTTGTTTCCTACCGCGACCGGACCGTGAGCCCCTACCGGGCTTGCTACCTGCCTGCCGGGTCTTCGCCTGAGCGGCTCCTCCCCTGGTCTTCCTCCGGTCCTTCGGCGGGGTGCTCCCCCGCTGAGAACCCGCGTTACGTGGTGCCTTCCTCTTTCTCTGCCGGCCACGACCGGACCGGCCCCCGCGTCCTTTCCTCTGTGGTTTGACGCGTACGACGGCATCCTGCCGCCCGATACCGAGGAACCCCGGTTTCGGTTCTTGTAGGACCTTGATCTCCGCCCTGTCGGCATCTTCGATACCCAGCTCCTCGAGAGCAGCCTGGACGGCCAGTTCAACGGATGCGCCTTTGACCTCGACCCACTCCACCATCGATCTACCTTCTCCTCCGTCTGCGTTGTTTCTTGGATGAGCCCTGCGGGCGGGACGACTTCTGACTGTTGTCGGGCTTGTTGCCGTCATCGGGCTCCTTGGTAGCCGTCTTCCCGCCGTCCGGGGTGCCGGGACGTCCGTCGATCTTGAAGATCAGCAGCTGCTGACCGGTCCGGAAGACGTTACTGGTGGCAAAGTAGAGGTTAAGTCCTGACGGCCAGATATACGAAATCACACCGAACATCAACGGTAATATCTTCGTCATCCGCTGAACAGCTTCCGCCTGCGGGTTGCTGACATTTGACTGTCTTGGAGGGCTCAACAACTTCTGTTGCATGAAACCGGTCAGTATCACGAACCCCACCAGCAACAAGTACGGGACCGTATCCAAGGCGAAGAGCCCTTGCGTGCTCACCACCTCGGACGGGGCCAGGTCGAGATCCATCGTCAGGAAGCGCAACGCGCCTTCCGACGCCGCCACCAGCAGGCTGGAGTCCGACGGCAGGCTATTCGCCGGATCCCGCAGCACCCGGAAGAGCGCGAACCAGACCGGCATCTGCACCAGCAGGGGAAGCACGCATCCGAACGGGCTGACGCCTCGCTCCCGATAGAGCGCCATGACCTTCTGGTTCATCGCCTCCTGGTCGCCCTTGAGCTCCCTGCGGATCCGCTCCATCTCCGGCTGGATCTCCTGCATCGCCCGTGTCGACCGGACCTGCTTGAGAGTGAGCGGGAATACCAACAGGTTGACAACGATGGTAAGGCCAATGATGGCAAAGCCATAGTTGGGAACGAGATCGTAGAAAAAGGAAAGGATATTGCCGAGAATCGCCAGCAGGCCGTTCCATACTTCGCTCACCGGCTGATCGCCTTTCTGTCAGGAACCGGGTCGTATCCTCCGGCCGACCAGGGATGGCATCTGCCAAGGCGCTTGATCCCGAACCAGGCACCCCGCCAGAACCCGTGCTCGCCCAGCGCCTCGTAGGTGTAGCGGGAACAGGAGGGGAGGAACCGGCACGAACTCGGGATCATCGGCCCGATGGTGTGTTGCCATACGCGGATGAGGCCCTGACCAGCCACAGCCGGCAGCCTTGTCGCCGAACTCATCGGCTTCGATGGCCTCACCTTGCCCCCGCTCCGGGGAGTGTGGACGAGATCGCGTCGCGTACCCATCCGCATAGCTCTTGGAAGGGCGCCGTGGCCACGACGGGCGTGGCTATGACTACATAGTCGGTCGCGTCCGCGAGCGTCACCTCGCGCAACGACGCCCGGAGGCGCCGCTTGGCCCGGTTGCGCACCACCGCGCCGCCGACCCGGCGGCCCACTACCAGGCCGACCCTCGGCAAACGGCCATCGCGCCGGTGGGAGACCACGGTGATGCCACCACGCCGGATCCGCCGGCCATGCCGGAGCACCTCGCTGAACTCCGCGGCGCCGCTGAGACGTCCGAACCGATCGAGGCGACCGGTCGAACACGCAGAGGACGACCCAGGGGATACGGTGGAAGCCGTACTCGGCGCGGTCGTCATTCGTGCATCTTCTCCCTGCCTAGGAAGGTACCGAAAAATGTCCCGTTGGCCCGATGGGTCGCAACGAAGCCCCGGGTCTACGCATCCTGGGCCAACTCATCCCCATCTTTTTCAGCACCTTTCTACAGACCTTCGTGGTCGGTGTGCTAACCCGTACCGGGCTATGCCCAAGGAATGTGTGACCCGAGCGGTCCCCCCGGCTGCCCACTCGCGTCGCGGCGGGTGGCCGACCTGCTCAGGCGGAAAGCCGGTGGCGGCCCTTCTGGCGCCGTCTATTCAGAATGGCGCGACCCTGGCGCGTTCGGATGCGATGTCGGAACCCGTGCTTGCGCTTTCGGCGGCGGTTGTTCGGTTGGTAGGTGCGCTTCATTCAGGGTCCCTTATCGGACAACCCGGGTACGGTGCCCGGTGCGTGGTTACGGCGTGCCCGGCCAGGGCCGGGGCTTGCCGACACTTCCTTGAGGTCCCGCAAGATTACGGGCAATCCGTCCGTTTTGCAAAGATGAGTGGGTTGCGGCGCCCGACCGGTACGGCCGGGCACGCCGCGTGCCCCTCTCGTTGCAAGAGCGCGAAATTATTCGGGCGAGAGCGGCAAAAACTCTGGAGGGTGATCTCCCCTCGGTCGCCCGTGCATCCGCTTACCCGTGTGACAAGGAGTTATGCACGCTGACATACGCTAATCGCGCCTTTCCCTGGAGGGATTTTCACGCGTGCAGCACCGGCTCCGGCGACGTAGGATGACTTCCTGCCGGGCTCGCCTGATCCCACATCCCCGGGGATCTTTCCATACGCAGCGACCGGAGCCCGGCCACCAGACCAAAGTGGAGTACTACCGGGCGCGGGATGGAGTGGCGTGGCCAGTCTACGTCTTGTTATCCACACCTGTGGACAGGCTTGTGGGTAACTGCACCCTGGACGTCTCGCCGGGAGGAGGATTGCTTGTCTAAACCTGAACGCGCGCATGATGATCCCGACTTCTCATCCGCCTTACGAACCAGGGTTGGACCGGAGGGTTGGAAGAAGTGGTTCGCCGCCGTACGCCACGAAGTCGTCGACGAGACCCTCTACCTGGTAGCGCCATCCGATTTCCACATCCGATGGCTCCGTAACAACTACCAGACCACGATCGACGAGGTGGCGGCCTCCACCTTCGGCCCGCAGACCGTGATCGAGTACCTCGTGACGGATCGGCCCGACCTCACCGAAGTACCGTCCCCGGCACCCGATCAGCTCGGCGGCCGCGTACCCGAGGAAGCACCGCGCGCCCGCCGCAGCCAGGCACCGGTTCATCCCCCCAAGTTCCTCAGCAAGTACGTCTTCGACACATTCGTAGCCGGCCAGTCCAACCAACTCGCCCTGGCAGCAGCCAAACGGGTCTCCGAAGGCCCCGGTCAGAACTACAACCCACTGTTCATCTACGGTGGGGCGGGCCTCGGCAAGACCCACCTCCTCCACGCCATCGGCCACTACATCCGGTCCAACCGGCCCACCGCGACCGTCCGTTACATGACCTCCGAGAACTTCTTCAACGAGTTCGTGGACGGCATCCGTAACAAGAGGATGGACTCCTTCAAGGATCGCTACCGGACCATCGACGTACTCCTACTCGACGACATCCAGTTCTTCGAGGGCAAGGAGCAGGTACTCGAGGAGGTTTTCCACACCTTCAACACCCTCCACGAGCGCGACCACCAGATGGTCCTGTCCTGCGACCGCCCTCCCAAGGATCTCGGTATCGAGGACCGGCTCCGGTCCCGTTTCCAATGGGGCCTGCTTACCGACATCGGTCCACCCGATCTCGAAACCCGCCTTGCGATCCTGCGTCGCAACGCCACGGAGTACGCCTCGCCCCCCGTACCCGACGAGGTGCTCGAGTTCATCGCCCGCCATATCACGGACAACATCCGGGAACTCGAAGGGGCGCTTACCCGAGTTACTGCCTGCGCCGCCCTCACCGACCAACAAATCACCGTGGACCTAGCCCGCTCGGAACTCCGCGGTCTGATACCCGACCCGGCGACCACCCCACCGACCGGGCCGGAGATCATTGAAGTCACGGCCACTACCTACGGCCATGCCCTCGCCGACCTCCAAGGCCCCAGCCGCGTACAACCCCTCGCCACCCATCGGCAGGTGGCGATGTACCTCTGCCGGGAACTCACCGACCTGTCGCTTCCCAAGATCGGCAAGGTCCTCGGCGGCCGCGACCACACCACGATCATGCATGGCATCAACAAGATCAAGAAACTTCTCGCCAAGGATCCGGAGCTGGCCCGGCAGGTCTCGCACCTGTCCGGAATCCTGTGGAAAAGATGAGGGTCTTCCCCAACCCGTCGCTCTTCCCGAGCGAGCCTGGGTATAAGGTCGCCAATATTCCCCCGACCACCTGACCTGCCGGCCCGACCATGAGCAGTCACCCGTCAATGGCACGAAGGTCACCAGGCCGGCCAACTGACCTGGGACATCAGCGGTCGTGGTCGGCCCACACGCCAGCTTGTCAGACCACAATGGAGTGGCTTGGGCGGATATCTATCCACATTCCACAGGGCCTACTACCACTACCGGTAGAGAAACCAAGAAACTAGTAGACGAGAGCAGGGAGGATCTAGCAGTGCATATCCGAGCTGATCGGGATGATCTGGCCGAGGCGTTCGGTCGCGCGAACCGGGGTGCAGGAGTCAAGACGGCCCTGCCCACCCTCCAGGGAGTTCGTTGCCAAGCTGAAGACGGACAACTGGAAATCACCGGAAGCGATACCGAGGTCACGATCCGGACCTCCGCAAAGGTCGAAGTCATCGAGGCAGGCGCCTTTCTGGTCCCAGGCCGCGTGATGACCGATGCCATACGGAGAATGCCCGAGGGAGCGGTGTCCATCCGGTCCGAGGAGGGGGCGATCGAGTTGTCCGGCAACGGGCCGACCTTCACGATCAGGCTGCTCTCGCTGGAGGACTACCCCAAGCTGCCTGAGCCCGACCTGACCGGAGCGATCGAGTTGGACGGGAACCTGTTGGTGGAGGCGCTTTCGCAGGTGCTCGTGGCCGCCTCCAACGATGCCTCCCGGCCGATCCTCACCGGTGTTCTGATGGAGAACTACGAGGAGGGTTTGCGGCTGGTGGCAACCGACAGCTACCGCCTGGCGATCCGGAACCTTCCGGGGCTGGAAGTGGGGGATGCGGCGCTGATCCCGGCACGAGGCCTCAAGGAGTTGGCGCGAACAGTGGCCGCCGAGCAGGTTCGGGTCGCGATCCGCGAACGGGATGTCGTGTTCGCCTCCGACCGAGGTTCGCTGAGCATCCGTCTGATCGAGGGCACTTTCCCCAACTACCGGCAATTGCTTCCCGACGATTACCCGGCCGCGGTGGAGCTTGACAAGGACCGGATGCTGGAGGCGGTGAGCCGCGCCTCGGTGGTGGCGGATGAACATATCCCGGTGCGGTTGAACATAACCCCGGACGGGGTGGAGATGTCGGTGAGTCGGAACGACCTCGGTGGGGAGGTCGAGATGCTCGAAGCCACTGTGAGTGGTGAGCTGGACGAGATGAACATTGCCTTCAATTCCAGGTATCTCCACGACGGGATCACTGCCGTACCGGGCCCGCGCATCCGCATGGAGGTGAAGGACAGCAACCGCCCCAGCATCATCAGGGCGGACGGGAGCCAGACCTTCCGCTACCTGTTGATGCCCGTGCGCGTCTGAGGGCGCCGCGGCTCGACGAGGCGCCCCGGGGTGAAGCTGGCCTGGCTGGAGGTGTCCGACTTCCGTAGCTACCGGCGGATGCGGTGGGCGCCGGATCCGAGGGTCAATGTGGTGGTGGGCCGTAATGCGTCCGGTAAGACCAACCTTCTGGAAGCAGTGGGCTACCTCGCTTCCCTCCGATCCTTCCGAGGGATTCCGGACGCCGCTCTGGTCCGGACGGGCGCAGAACAGTCAGTTCTCCGTGGGGAGGTGGTAACCCCGGACAGAACCACCCGGATAGAGGTGGAACTACAGCGGGCCGGGCGTCGCCGGGCACAGGTCAACGGAACGCGGTTGGCTCGCCTGGCGGACCTCGTGGGGGAGGTGCGCATGATCACCTTCCTTCCGGACGATCTCGACCTGATCAAGCGGGGTCCCGCTCGCCGACGAGGCCTGCTCGACTCGGTGGCCGTCCAGCTGTGGCCGGGCGCCTACCGCGACCAACTGGAATACGAGCGAGCTCTGCGGCAGCGGAATATGTTGCTCAAGCAGATGGGTCGCCGGATCGATCCGATCACGCTGGAGGTCTGGGACGAGCGGCTGGGCCGGGCCGGCGCGCGGGTGATGGCTCGCCGCCGCGCCGTGGTGGATGCCATCGAGGAGCGATCGGGATCCGCTTACCGGGCACTGGCGGGCGATGCCACGAGGGTGCGGATCGACTACCGGTCAGGGTGGGGCGCCGCGTGCGCTTCGGATCGGCCAGGATGGGAGGCGGCCCTCAGGGAGGCTTTCAGGGAGGCCCGGCCCGCCGATCTCGAACGGCGGGTTTCGACGGTGGGACTCCATCGGGACGATGTGGGGTTGCTTCTCGACGACCGCGACTCACGGGTCCAGGCCAGCCAGGGCGAGCAGCGCACCCTCGTCCTAGCGCTCCGCCTGGCATCCCACCGGGCGGTGGAGCAGTCGGTGGGCCAACCCCCGCTGCTCCTGCTGGATGACATCTTCTCGGAACTCGACCACGAACGCTCGGCGGCGCTGGCCCGATCGTTGCCTGTCGCCCAGACCTTCATCTCGACAGCTCGGGATGAGGAGGTTCCCCTGCCTGCCGGGCGCCGCTGGCGCCTGGAGGAGGGGAACCTGGGATGACCGAACGTTGGTCGCCCGACCAGGTGGAGGAGGCATTGGCATCCTTCGACGGAACCGAGTCCCGAGCGCTGCGCATGCTCTGGGAAATCCATGAGCTGGAGCGTGGCCATCAGAGGCGGGCAGCGAAGAAGGCCGGCGAGATGGTGTCCTTCGGAGACATGATCCAGTCCATCATGGCCCGCCTCGGGGTGGCGGATCTGGATCGGATCCGAGAGCTCGAGGAGCGCTGGGAGGAGGTGGCGGGCCCGCAATGGGGTTCCAACTCGGTCCCGGTGGTGGTATCTAACGGGGAACTGTTGGTAGAAGCCTCGGACCCGCGGCTGGTCCGCATGCTCCGGCACGACGCCGATCGGCTGGTGGTGCGTATCGCGGAGCGCTTCGGGAGGTCCTTCGTGACCTCGGTGCGGGTGGTCGGACCACCCTGGCGAAGGGGGTGGTGAGGAGTGAGCCCGCCCATGGGAGTTAGTTTGTACAAACCCGCAGGTCAACCCCTGTTTCTTAGTGGCGTGAAGGTTGGCTTTAGATCCAGGTTCGGGTACAATCGGGTGCGCGTGGACGAGCCCCACCGGCGGGCTTCCACCGCCCTCCGCACGACCAAGGACTGCATGTGACCCTGGACCGACCCTCGAGCTACGGCGCGAGCGATATCAAGGTGTTGCCGGGTCTTGAGGCGGTCCGCCGCCGCCCCGGCATGTACATCGGCACGACCGGCCCCAGGGGCCTTCACCACCTGGTCTGGGAGGTGGTGGACAACTCGGTCGACGAAGCCATGGCCGGCTGGGCCACCACCATCGACGTGGTGCTGGAAGCGGACGGAAGCTGTCGTGTGTCCGACGACGGTCGCGGGATTCCGGTGGCGCAGCATGCCCAGACCCGGAAGTCCGCCCTCACGACGGTGCTCACCACCCTCCACGCCGGAGGCAAGTTCGAGGAGGGCGCCTACACCGTATCCGGTGGCCTCCATGGGGTGGGCATATCGGTGGTGAATGCTCTCGCCGGCCGGTTCGTGGCCGAAGTGGAGCGGGACGGCTTCCGATGGTCGCAAACATTCGTGCGCGGCAAGCAAACCGGACCGCTGGTCAAAGGCCGCCCGTCCGCCGAGACCGGCACCACCATCACCTTCTGGCCCGATCCCGAAGTCTTCACCGACACGCTGGAGTTCAAGTACTCCACGGTGGCGCAGCGGCTCCGGGAACTGGCCTTCCTCAACAAGGGGCTCAAGGTGAGCCTGGTGGACAAGCGGAACGGCGCCCGCTCGGACAACTTCTGTTACAAGGGCGGCCTGCGGGACTTCATCCTCCACCTGAACAGCCGCCGCGACGCCCTGCATGGGCGGATCCTCTACTTGGAGGACGAGGCGCCTGAGGCGGAGCTACAGGTCGCTCTCCAGTGGACCAACTCGTTCAACGAGAACCTGATCAGCTTTGCCAACAACATCAACACGCACGAGGGCGGAACACACGAGGAAGGCTTCCGCACCGCTCTCACGAAAGCCGTCAACGAGTTCGCCCGCTCCAAGAACCTGCTCAAGGACAAGGATCGCAACCTGACCGGCGAGGACGTGCGGGAAGGCCTGACCGCGGTGGTCTCCGTGAAGGTGCGCAACCCGCAGTTCGAGGGGCAGACCAAGACCAAGCTCGGAAATACCGAGATACGCAGCTACGTACAGAAGTCGCTCAACCGGATGCTCCCGGAGTGGTTGGAGCGGTACTCGCCGGACGCCCGGCGGATCGTGGACAAGGCTCGCCAGGCGCAGCACGCCCGTGAGGCGGCCCGCAAGGCCCGTGATGTGATAAGACGCAAGTCGTTGCTCGCCTCCTCACGGCTGCCCGGCAAGCTGGTGGACTGCTCGTCCGGCGATCCTGAAATCGCCGAGCTGTTCATCGTGGAGGGGGACTCGGCGGCCGGTCCGGCGAAGAACGGGCGGGACTCCAAGTTCCAGGCGGTGCTTCCCATCAGAGGCAAGATCCTGAACGTGGAGAAGGCTCGGCTGGCCAAAGCCCTCCACAACAAGGAGATACAGGCCCTGATCACCGCGATCGGCACCAACATCGGGGAGGACTTCGAGATCGGCAAGGCGCGGTACCACAAGGTCATCCTCCTGACGGACGCGGACGTGGACGGCGCCCACATCCGGACCCTCTTGATGACCTTCTTCTTCCGCCACATGCGACCCCTCATCGAAGCGGGCTACGTGTACATCGCCGTGCCGCCCCTGTACCGGGTCAAGGTCGGGCGGCGGGTCAGGTACCTGGCCGACGATGCCGCGCTGTCGGCCTTCAAGGAGTCCCATCCGAAGGCCCGGCCCACGCGGTTCAAGGGGCTCGGGGAGATGAACGACTCCGAGTTGGGAGAGACTGCCCTCCATCCCAATACCCGGACGCTGGTCCAAGTGGACATGCAGGATGCGGCGGGGGCCGACCACGTCTTCTCGACCCTGATGGGCGGTGACGTAGCCGCTCGCAAGGAGTTCATCCAGCAGAACGCCGGCGATGTCCGGTTCCTGGATATCTGAGCGGGAGGAAGGTACCGTGCCCGAACTCGAGACGGGAGGCGCCGCCCCCCTCCTAGCGGTCGACATAAACGACGAGATGGCCAAGTCCTTCGTGGACTACGCCATGTCCGTGATCGTGTCACGGGCGCTCCCGGACGTGCGTGACGGGCTCAAGCCGGTGCAGAGGCGGATCATCTACGCCATGGACGACATGGGGGTGGGGTCGCGGAGTTCCCACCGGAAGTCGGCCACGGTGGTGGGGGAGGTGATCGGCAAATACCACCCGCACTCCAACGACGCCATCTATGACGCCCTCGTCAGGATGGGTCAGTCCTTCTCCCTCCGGTATCCCCTGATCCATCCGCAGGGCAACTTCGGCACGACCGACGATCCGCCGGCGGCGATGCGCTACACGGAGTGCAGGCTGGCTCCGCTGGCCGCGGTGCTGCTCGACGGTATCGACGAGGACACGGTGGACTTCGCCGACAACTTCGACGGGTCCGAGCAGGAACCGGTCGTGCTGCCGGCCCGCTTCCCCAACCTGCTGGTGAACGGCTCGCAGGGGATCGCAGTGGGCATGGCCACCAACATCCCGCCCCACAACCTGGGGGAGATCATCGACGCCTGCCTGTTCGGACTGGAGAACCCGGATGCAGGTCCCGAGGAATACCTGTCGATCGTCAAGGGACCCGACTTCCCGACGGGAGGCTACGTGATCGGGACCAAGGGCGTGAAGGACGCGCTGGTGTCGGGGCGGGGCTCGGTCCGGATGCGCGCGGTCACCGATGTCGAGCAGATCCGCAAGAACCGCACGGCCATCGTGGTGACCGAGTTGCCCTACCAGGGGAGCCAGGATCGGGTCATGGCGCGGATAGCCACCCTCGTCCAGCAGAAGACGCTGGAGGGTATTTCCGACCTGCGCAACGAGTCCTCCGCCCGCGTGGGCGTGCGCCTGGTTATCGAGCTCAAGAAGGACGTCAACCCCAAGGTGGTGCTGAACAACCTGTTCAAGCACACCAACCTGGAGGAGAACTTCCACGTCAACGCGGTGGCCCTGGTGGACGGGGTGCCGCGCACGCTCAACATCGCCGAGATGGTCCAGTACTTCCTCGATCACCAGATGGAGGTGATCGAGCGCCGCACCCGCTTCCGCCTGAAGCGGGCGCAGGCCCGCGCCCACATCCTGGAGGGGCTGATCGTGGCGGTTGACAACATCGACGAGGTGATCGCGGTGATCCGGGGGAGCGAGGACACCCCCTCGGCCCGGGTCGCTCTCATGGACCGCTTCCCGCTCTCGGAGATACAGGCCCGAGCCATCTTGGACATGGCCTTGCGCCGCCTCACCTCGCTGGAGACCGTCAAGCTACGGAAGGAACACGCCGAGCTGCAGCGGCTGATCACCGAGTTGTCCGGCATCTTGGCCGATCCGGTCCGCCGCCGGGGGATCATCTCCGACGAGCTCCAGGCCACGCGCAAGGCTCACGGAAACCCTCGCCGCACCCAGGTCATGCCGGCCGAGACCGAGCTGTCCCTGGAGGATCTGATCGCGGATGACGAGCTCCTCGTCACCGTTTCCGAGAAGGGCTACGTGAAGTCGGTAATGGCCGGGAGCTACCGGTCGCAGGGACGAGGTGGCAGGGGGGTCAAGGCTGCTGCCCTCCGGGGGGGCGACTACCTAACCCATGTGATACATACGACAGCGCTTGCCTACCTGTTGTTCTTCACGAACCGAGGTCGGGTTTACCGCATCCGGGCGCACCAGATCCCTCGCAAGGCGCGGACCGCGAAGGGAGTACTTGCTCAAGGGGTACTGCCCCTCGAGCCGGACGAACGCATCAAAGCGCTTGTCGATACCCGTGACTACGAGTCCTTCAAATATATGGTCATGATCACAAGGAAGGGCCAGGTCAAGCGGACCGCCTTCCGCCAGTACGACAGCCGGAATACGAGGCTCGTGGCTATCAGCCTGGTTGGCGACGACGAGGTGGTTGCTGTCCGGTCGACGGATGGGAACAGCGACATCCTCCTCTTCACGCGCCAAGGCCTCGGAATCCGCTTCTCCGAGGACGACATCCGCCCGATGGGTCGATCCACGCGCGGCGTCAAAGGCATCAAGCTCGACGAGGGCGACGAGGTCGTTGGCGGTACGGTGACTCTTGACGGAGACGATGTTCTGCTGCTGACGTCGAGTGGCCTCGGCAAGCGGGCGCGGGTCGCCTTGTTCAGACCTCAGAAGAGGGGCGGCCGGGGCCTGAAAGCCATCAATCTGACCCGGGTGCCGGGGGAATTGGTCGGGGCACAGGCAGTTACGGAAGGGAGCGAGGCCTTCGTGGTTTCATCGGAGGGCGTCGCGATCAGGATGAGGACGGACGACATAAGCCGCCAGGGTCGCTACGCGAGCGGGGTGAAGGTAATGGACCTATCCGAGGGGGCCAGGGTCAGTTCGTTCGCTCCCGTTCCTATGGACACGGGCCTCTCTACCGGGGCGAAGTGACGGAAGCGAGGTTGGGGGCTTGGTCCGCCCCGCCCACCACGCAACGCCGGGTTCGCCGGATTCTCCGCAAGTTCGATCCTTGGACGGTCATGAAGGTGTCCGCTGTCCTGTCCGCGCTGGCAGCACTCGGCTTGGTCCTGCTGTCGGTGATGTTCTGGGCGGTGATTTCCAGGCTCGGCCTGGTCTCCGCCTTCGACGAGGCCGCCGCCCGGGTGGCGCTGATCGACCCCGACGAGTCGCTCTTCAAGGCGGGCGGGGAGTACCTGCGCGGCATGATCCTGCTGGCGGCCAGCTGGATGGCGGGAACCACCGCCACCCTGACGGTGGGAGCGGTGCTGTACAACCTGTTGGCGGATCTGGTCGGGGGAATCGAGTTCACGGTGCTGGAGGAGGTGCCGGTGGATACCTCCGCCCGGCACGAGGCCGGGGGACGATCACGCCCGGGAGGGATGTGATGGCGACCGCGACCGTACGGCGGGTGCGGCGGGTGATCCGCAAGTTCGACCCGTGGACGGTGTTCAAGGTGTCGCTTCTTTTTCATGTGGTGTTCGCAGCCGCCACTCTGATCGGCCTGCTCCTCATGTGGTCCCTGGTTGAGAGGGCCGGAATCCCCGCCTCGCTCGACCAGTTCCTGATCACTATCAGCCTGGTTGACGATCGCTCGGTCTTCTTCGACAACGGAAGCCGGTTCATCCGGGTGGCGATCTTCTTCTCGGTGGTGTTCGGGGCGGCGATGATCCTGCTGTCCACGCTGGCGGCGGTGATCTACAACCTGACTTCCGACGTGGTGGGCGGTGTGGAGGTGGTCATGCTGGAGGAGACCCTGCAGGTGCCGGCGCCCGCTATACCCGGCCCTCCGGATCCCGGCCCCGATACGTCACCCGAGGACTCCGCCGAGATGCCCACCCTGGCCAACTGACCGCTGCGGGTACGGCTCCTTCAGCGGGCCGTTCGCCACGGCAGCACCCGACGAGTCACTAGGCCAGACTCAGGACCGGCGGGCCGCCATTCGCTAGTGAAGCTCATGTTGTCTCCATGACCTCCGCCAGGAACGGTAGCGCGGGTCCGTATCCATATGGGAGGGTCCGGTGTTCTAGTTGCTAGTTCTTATCAGCGATCAACGACTAGCGACTACGGACTACCGACTAATGATCTAGGCGGCGACGAACCGGGCCACCTGCATGCCGGCTTCCCGGGCCAGCCGCACGAAGGCCCCGTCCGGATCGCCGGGTCCGCCTGCGCCCCGTGGGTAGGCGCCGCGCGCGGCGGCCAGGATGGCCGATCCGAAGCACACCGCATCGAGGAATCGCCCCTCGTCCGAAACGCCGTGGACCAGGGACCCGCCGCCCTCGGCGCCATGGAACTCGAGGTCGACCCGGACCGCCTTCCATGGCGAGTCGGTGGGGGCCGGGCAGCAGGCCACATCCGGCCAGGGAAGGGGGTTCTCCCCCCAGCCGGCCCACAGGGACCCGACCGGCTCGGGAAAGGTCACCGCCCGCCCGGCCCGGAGCGGACGGCCCGCCACGGTCCACGCCAGGCGAGCCTTGAGCGGCTCCGCCGACGGGGGAAGCATCGAGATGGCCAGAGCGGCGGCCAGACCCGCCCCGCTCGCGGCTCCGCTGACGATGGTGGCATCCGGGGCAGGGGTAAAGCGGACGGGTAGGTCGGCGCCAACCACTACGGGAAGGCCCAGAGCGCATGCCTCCTCCACCAGCGGGCGGGAGGCGGCGTCAACCGTGTCGACGGCGAGCACGTCCCAGCCCTCGACGGAGCCCGGCGGCCCGTCGGCGTCCGGGCCAGTTGGCAACCGGCCGACTTCGACGCCGGGGGCGGCCTGGAGCACCCGGATCACCCGGTTGCTCCGATCGCCTTCTGAATGGAGAGCGATTCGATGGGTCACTGATGGCGCACGATCGGATGCCAGGTACCGGGTGTGGTGGGGGGCTTCGTGTAGGCCGAGGCGCGCAACCTCCAGGAGGTGATCGCCGCGGCGGCTGTCGCCAGCAGGGCCACTGCCAGGAGCGTCCGGAACTTCATGGCAGGAGAGTCTACGAGTCGCGGTTTCCAATGTTGCCGGCTGCCGACCGGGATGGCGGCTCCGTTGAGAGAGTTCTCTCCACGGGACCGGCGGCCGGCTCACGGGATCGGACGAAAGGATAGAACATGTCATACCCTCGCTATACGTTGCGTATTGCCAAGCACCACCACCGGCCGATGAGGTGAGACCGATCGGAACGGCCGGTCCGAGGGAACATGACAGCTCAATGGAGCGAACAGCCGATTCCCGGCAACCGGCCGGGCATGGCCGACCACGCTCCGAACCACGGTGGCGGCGGCGGGGGAGGGGGCCCGGTGCGGAGCGCCGGGTTGGCGCGATTTTCGCGTTCTTTCTGATGGGGGTGCTGGAACCGAGTCCCATCATCGTGAGCCGGCAGCGCGTCTGGCACAATCTCGCGGTCTGGCACAATCCCTTCGTGTGGACGCATCTCTGAGGGCCGATCTCGTCGCCCGCCTTGCCGGGGCAGGAGATCCCGACCGGGCGGAGGGCCAGCAGCGGTACATGAAATCGGAGCTTCCGTTTCACGGGGTACGGGTACCCGAGGTGCGACGCCTGGCCGGGGCGGTCATCAGAGACCATCCTCTCACGGACCCTGACGCCTGGGAGGGGACCGTCCTCGGAATATGGCGGGCGGCCACCCATCGGGAGCAGCGCTACGGAGCTATCGAATTGGCCTACGCCCGGCCCTACCGTGGGTGGCTGCGGCCCGACCGCCTGGCGATGGTGGAGGAGATGGTCGTCACGGGCGCCTGGTGGGACTACGTGGATCAGCTGGCCGGCAAGCACATGGGCCACCTGCTCGCCACGTACCCGGGGGACGTCCGCCCGGTGCTGCTCTCCTGGGCGGAGGACGACGACATCTGGCGGCGCCGGACCGCGATCCTGGCCCAGCTCCGGTTCAAGGACCGCACCGACCCGGGCCTGCTGTTCGCCGTGATCGAACCTTCCATCGCCCGCAAGGAGTTCTTCCTGCGCAAGGCGATCGGGTGGGCGCTGCGGGAATACTCCAAGACCCGCCCGGAGGCGGTGACCCGTTACGTGGAGGCCAACCGCGGCCGGCTCTCCCCGCTCAGCAGGCGAGAGGCCATGAAGGCGCTGGCATCGAGGCGGCGTACCTCCGAGGGTTCACCGTCCCACTAAGACGGGTCGAAGCCGACCGTAAGACCCTCGTAGATGGGGTCGTAATAGCCGCCGCCGTCCAGGTAGTCGGGGTTCCATGTCTTGGATCCGGACGCGTCCCTCCGGTAGATGAAAGGTGATCGATGCAGCCGCTCCCGGTGGAAGCGGCCATCGCGACCGGAGGGGATGTCGGTTCCGCTCCCGTACTGGAGGAGGCCTTCGTCGCCGTAGGCCTCGTGTTGGGGGTCGCTATCGCGGTACTCGTGGCTGGCGTTGATCAGCTTGTGCCCGAGTTCATGGGCGACGGTCTTCCAGGACTGAGGTCTCCCCAGGTTGGTGAGGGTGATGACACCTCGCAGGTGGCGCGGGATCGTGTCCCGGTGCGTGTAGGCGGGGAAGGACAGGGCGTTGGTGGCAATGGTCTTCAACTGCCAGGTGCGTTCGTCGATCCGGTCATGGAAAGAGATGAAGACGTCCTCGAGGACCACGAGATGTATCCGGCGATCGTGGTCCGGTCCGTTGCCGATCACGCTCTCCAACGCCGCCAGAGCGGTGGAGGACAGCCTGGATGGCCGCTTCTGGCTTTCCTTGTACAGGTTGGCGTAGCGACCACGGGGCAGTTCTGAGCCCGGCGCCTCGGCATGGAAGACGAGCAGCTCCGGGTCTACAAGCCCGGTCCGGACCGAGACGACGGCCAACTGGAGACCGACCAACGCGAAGATCCGTCGGGCCTCGAGCACGCCATCGATCACTGTTTCGAGTTCCACTCTCTGCCGGTGGGCCGGTTCCAGGTTCGACGGATGGAAGATGCCTATGTCGACGGTGGCCTGGCCGTCTTCCAGGTCGGCGTTCAAGGACTCCAAGTCGATCGGAACCGGGATCCCCCACCCGGATCGGTCCTCCGCGCTGTGCCCAGTCTGTGTAAGTTGGCCGCCATGAACGGACATGGGTGTCCTCATTCCTGTACGCGGGAGCTTTGGCGCCATCCTACGTCGGGCCACGCTCCCGTACCGCTCGGGCGGTCTCCCGACTGCCCGCCGGGAGCTGACGGGTTACGCGAATCCGCCCGCGAGGGGTGGGACGGATGACCACAGCGACCGCTGCGGGAGCTCGTAGGCCGTCGCTCGATGCCGCCGCCACCGGCGCGAACCTGCTCGACATAGAGAACTTGGCGGTCCGCTTCGACCTGGCCACCGAGACGATCCGCGCGGTTAGCGGCGTGAGCCTGACGGTCGCTCCCAGCGAGACCTTCGCCCTGGTCGGGGAGTCCGGTTCCGGGAAAAGCGTATCCATGCTCTCCGTCATGGGCCTGTTGCCCTCACCTCCCGCCACCGTGTCAGGGTCCATCCGGCTCGAGGGTCGCGAGGTCATCGGTATGCCGGCGAGGGAGTTGCGGCAATTCCGCGGCCGGGACGTGGCGATGGTCTTCCAGGAGCCGATGTCCTCGCTGAATCCTGTCCATCGGGTTGGTCGGCAGATCGGCGAGAGCCTCCGTATACATCGGGGCTTCACGAAGGCCGAGGCCCGGCGACGAGCGATCGAGCTCCTCGACCGGGTCGGCATACCGTCCGCTTCGGCGCGGGTCGACGACTATCCGCACGAGTTCTCGGGAGGTATGCGCCAGCGCGCCATGATCGCCATGGCCCTTGCGTGCGAGCCCAAGTTGCTCATCGCCGACGAACCGACCACGGCCCTTGACGTGACCGTCCAGGCCCAGATCGTCGATCTGGTGCGCGAGGTCCAGGACGAGTACCGGCTTGCGGTCGTGTGGATCACCCATGACCTCGGCGTCGTGGCCGAGATAGCCGATCGGGTGGCGGTCATGTACGCAGGTCGCATAGCCGAGATCGGTCCGGCCCACGAGATCTACCGGGCGACCCGCCATCCCTACACGTCCGGACTGCTCCGCTCGATCCCGCGGCTGGACCGGCCCGTCACCACCCGCCTAGCGGAGATTCCGGGTTCGCCCCTCCGCGTGGCCGAACAGCTGCGAGCATGCCCGTTCGACGCCAGGTGTCCCCTCGTGGGGGAGGGGTGCGGTGAGGCGCTTCCCGAGTTGGAGGAGGTGGGCCCCGACCGGCACGGCTCGGCTTGCATACACCATCACCAGATGGGCACCGACTCCGACCTGTGGTCGGAAGGATCGGTGACGGGGGAGCACGCGATTTCGGGGCAGGACGGGGATGTGGTCGTCTCCGTCAGGGGGCTCAGGGTGCACTTCCCGGTGGTCCGGGGACTCGGCCGGTCCCGTTCGAGCGCTATACGGGCCGTGGATGGGGTCGACCTCGACGTGCGCCGCGGGCAGACCATTGGTGTGGTCGGGGAGAGCGGTTGCGGCAAGACCACGCTCGGCCGGGCTCTCGTAGCGCTTGTCCGGCCCACCGCGGGCACGATCGACATCAACGGAGACCCGATCGACCATCGGAGCGGGAGGCATCGGAGAGTGGTGCAGATGATCTTCCAGGATCCGTTCTCCGCCATGAACCCGGGTATGCGGGTGGGGGATGTGATCGCCGAGCCCTTGCGTATCCATCGGCTCGGGACCGCGGACGAGATGCGGGAACGGGTTTCCGAACTGCTCGCCCAGGTAGGGCTCCCATCCGACGCCGGCCGGAGGCACCCGCACGAGTTCAGCGGCGGGCAGCGGCAGCGGATCGCCGTTGCCCGCGCCCTGGCCGCCGATCCCGAGGTGATTATCTGCGACGAACCGGTCTCTTCCTTGGACGTCTCGGTCCAGGCCCAAGTCGTGAATCTACTGGCAGATGTACAGGCGGCAACGGGCATGGCCCTTGTCTTCATCGCCCATGACCTGGCGGTGGTGCGCCACGTCTCCCACGAGGTGGCCGTCATGTATCTGGGGGAGATAGTGGAGCGGGCGCCCCGCGACCGGATCTACAAGGCCCCCCTACACCCGTACACCAAGGCGCTGCTCGCCGCAGTGCCGTTTCCGGAGCCGGGCGTGAGGTCGACCCGGAGCGCCAAGCTGGAAGGGGACCTGCCCAGCCCGGCGGATCCCCCATCCGGTTGTCGCTTCCATACCCGCTGCCCGGTAGCGGTGGAGGGCCTGTGCTCGACCGTCAAACCCGAACTGCTAGAAGTGGCTCCCGGACGATGGGTCTCGTGCCACCTGGCCGTTGCGCCTGGTCGATCCTGATCCCCGGCAGCCTCAGCATCCCCTGCCCACCGGCCCAGGCCAATTGAAGGCTTTCGGCCCTGCCGACTTTTGGCCCATACAGTATGATGCAATTCCTCGGGATAGGGAGGCGGATCCATGTCATTGGTACACCCCGTAGTTCATCGGCGCAGACGATCAAGCCGGAAGTGGAGGCTCGTCGCGCTGGTGGCGGCCCTTTCGCTGGTCGCCTTTGCGTGCGGTGACGGCGGCGAGGACACGTCGGCAGAAGAAGTGACCGCCGCGCAGGCACAGGCTGCAGCCGCCCAGTCCGACGCTGCCGCCGCCCAGTCCGAGGCGGTGTCGGCTCAGGCGGAGGCCGAAGCGGCGGCGGATGCACTCGCCCAGGCTCAAGCCGATCTGGAAGCCGCCCAGGCTGCGGCCGCCGCAGCTATGGAGGGGGACGAGGTCTCCCAGTCGGCGCTGGCAGACGCGCAGGCTGCCCTCGAGGAAGCCGAGCAAAGGGCCACGGAGTCGGCCGAGGCTTCCCAGGAGGCGCTGGCCGCCGCGGAGTCCGCTCTCACAGAGGCCGAGCAGATGCTCGACGAGGCGATGATGGAGCAGGAGGCCGCCATGGGTCCCGTCAGAGTACGGGCGGCCGTCACCGGTGACGAGGCGTCCCTCAACCCGTACACCTACATCAGCGGCTTTCCGGGCTGGAACCTGCTCATGCTCCAGTACGACTCGCTCATGCAGCTCGACGCCGACGGCATCCCGCAGCCATGGCTGGCGTCCAGCATCTCGGTCAACGAGGACCTGACGGAGTATTCCGTGACCCTGGTCGAGGGCGTCACTTGGCACGACGGGGAGCCCTTAACAGCCGACGATGTGGCCTTCAGCGTCAACTACTACATCAACAACGTCGAGGCGAGCCGGTTCGCCCGGGACCTCAGGGGCGTAGAGGACCTCGTTGTGACGGACGACCACAACGCGACCTTCGTTCTAGCCGGCCCGAACGCCGGCTTCGAACTGGGCGCGCTCGCCGACGTTCCCATCATCCCGCGCCACATTTGGGAGGGAGTCGAACTCCCGTCCGAGCACGATTTCGGCGATACCAACATCGGGACCGGTCCGTACAAGCTGGTCAAGTACGTGGAGGGACAGAGTTACCGCTTCCAGGCCAATCCCGACTACTTCCGGGGAGCGCCTGCGGTTGACGAGCTGGTAGTGATCGTCTTCGCCGACGACGCCGGCGCCCAGGCGGCGATCCGCGCCTATGCGGTGGACGTGATCTTCGAGCGGATTCCGCCCGAGCAGATCGATCTGCTCGACGCCGAGGATTCGCTGGACGTCATCCTCGGGCCCGAGTTCACTACCCAGATGATCAATTACGACGCCTCGAAGCGCCCCTTCGACGACGTGGCGGTCCGGCAAGCCATCAACCTGGCCATGAACCGCCAGGACATCGTCGATACGGTCTTCCTGGGGGCGGCCACGATCGGCAGCCCGGGCTGGATCCATCCGGGCCATCCGTCCTACAACGCGGATATCGGCACGGTCTACGACCCGGCAGCCGCCAATGCGCTGCTCGACGCGGGCGGTTACCTCGACAGCGATGGTGACGGCGTCAGGGAGTACGACGGGCAGCCGATGTCGTTCGAGATCATCACCAACGCCTCCGATTCGCTCCGGCTGCGGATAGCCGAGTTGACGGTGGAGATGCTGGCCGCGATCGGGATCGAGACGTCGGTTGCGGCGGTCGAGACCGCAACCTGGGAACAGGCTGTCTGGCCGGGATTCGACGTGAACAACGGGCGCAACTACGACATCGCGATGTGGGGCTGGTCGGCGCCCGTGCAGGCGGACCCGTTGCGCCTCCCGCAGCTGGTCGCCAGCGTGCCGGCCGGTGGGTTCCTGAACCTGACCGGTTACGTCAACGCCGAGATGGACACCCTCTCCGCGGTGCTCGGCACAGAGCCCGACCCGGCGGAACGCAACGGGATCCTGGGCCGCATGCAGGAGATAATCGCCGAGGATCTGCCCTTCGTGCTTCTCCTCTATCCCGACGGCGCCTACGTCTACGACTCGACCGTCTACTCGGACTGGGAGTTCATCGCCGGGCAAGGCATCGTCAGCAAGCTGTCGTTGCTGCCACCATCCGCGCGCCCCTAGGCGCGCGACTCCGCGTAGTGGGGGTGAGTTGACGGGTTGAGACGGCGTATCGACGTCCGTCGGCTCACCCTCTGTCCGCAGCGGATCTGAGGCGGGTTCCGGTTGAGACGGCGTATCGACGTCCGTCGGCTCACCCAGTACGGGGTGGTCGTCGTGGTGGCGGTGACCCTCAACTTTCTGCTGCCCAGGCTCATGCCCGGCAACCCGCTGGTACTCATCGCGGGGGTGGACGTCGGGCTGCTGAGTCCTGAGGATCGAGCGGAGATCGTGGCCCGCGTGGGCTTGGACGCGCCCCTCTGGAAACAGTACCTCCGTTACTGGGGAGACATAGTCACGGGCGACTTCGGGTACTCGTTCCGGGCGAAACGGCCCATCGTCGACATGATCTGGTCTCGCCTCCCGTGGACCTTGCTGATCACGGGGTTGTCGCTGATCGTGTCGGCGGTGGTGGGGGTGATCCTGGGTGCGATCTCAGCGTGGCGGAGGCGCACGAAGACCGACCTGGGCATGCTCACGGGGATGATCTCGATCGAGTCCCTGCCGTCCTTCTGGCTGGGCATGGTGCTCATTTCGATCTTCGCCGTCCAGTGGGGCCTCCTGCCGTCGTTCGGCGCGGTGACCCAGGCGTCCGATCTTGTCGGGTGGGCTCACGCGTGGGACATAATCAGCCATGCCATCCTGCCGGTGATCACCCTGTCGATCCTGGCGACGCCCGGCGTGTACATGACGATGCGGTACTCGATGCTGGAAACGCTGGGGGAGGACTACATCCGCACCGCGCGGGCCAAGGGCGCCGGCGAACGGCGGGTGCTGTTCGGGCACGTCGCCCGGAACACCATCGCCCCGGTGGTCACCGTGCTCGCCATCCGGCTCGGATTTGCCTTCGGCGGTACGGTGATAGTCGAGACGGTGTTCACCTACCCCGGACTGGGACGGCTCGTGTTCGAAGCGGTGTCAGGGCGGGACTATCCCGTGATGCAAGCAGCCTTCCTGGTGTTCACGGCGGCGGTGCTGGCGGCGAACCTGGTGGCCGACCTGCTTTATCCGCTGATCGATCCGAGGACCAGGACCTCGTGACGGTTGCCGACCGCGGTGAGCGGGCTGCGAGGCGCGCCGCACGGCGGCAATCCCGTATCCCCACCTTGTTCGGGCTGACTGGTGGACTCATCGTGGGGGTCCTCATCTGTGGAGCGGTGTTCGCCCCCTGGCTGGCGCCCTACGACCCGACCGTGCGCGTGGCGACGCCCTTCCTGCCTCCCAGCGCGGACCACCTGCTCGGCACGAACGACATAGGCCAGGACCTACTCTCGGAAATGATCTTCGGAGCACGCGTATCGCTTGCGGTCGGACTGGTCGCCGCCACCGTCGCCCTCCTGATCGGGACCACGGTGGGGGTCGTGGCGGGCTATTACCCGAAGCGTCTGGGCTCGGCCATGATGCGGGGCGTCGACGTGATCCTGATCCTGCCGTTCCTGCCCCTGTTGATCGTGCTGGCCGCCTATCTCGGACGGAGCCTTCTCAACACGATCGTGGTGATCGGGGTGCTCATCTGGGCCGAGCCTGCCCGGATCATCCGTTCGCAGGTCCTGTCTCTGCGGTCGCGGGAATACGTGCTGGCGGCCCGTTCGATGGGGGCGCCGGACCGCTGGACGATCCTACGGCATATCGTTCCCCGGACGGGGCTGCTGGCCACGGGATCCTTCGTGCGGGCGGTCTCGAATGCGATCCTGCTGGAGGCCGCCCTCAGCTTCCTCGGTCTCGGGGATCCCATCCAGAAGAGCTGGGGCTCGACACTGTTCTGGGCACAATCCCGGGGCGCCTTCCTGACCCCGGCTTGGAAGTGGTGGGTGATGCCCCCTGGCCTGCTCATCATGCTGGCCTCGCTCGGGTTCGCCCTGATCGCCTTCTCCCTGGAAGAACGGATCAACCCGCGGTTGTAACGGCCAGTGGTTCCCTGGCTACCATCGAAGCCGGGTTTTCGAGGTGTCCGGTCGGCACGAGGCACCCATCCGGCAGTTGTCCGAAACAAGGGGGTTCGAGATGGAACCAGTACTGGTTGGTAGGCCCGGAGCGCACCGGCTGGGGCGGGTGTTCATCGTCCTCACCCTCATAGCGGGCGTGCTTGCCCTGCCGGGGTCGGGAACCGTGTTGGGGCAGGAGTCGGCGGGCTGCGAGGTGACAGACCTCGGGACGCTGGGCGACGACGCGTTGGAGGCGGTCGGGCGCTGGACGACCGAGGACTGCGATTCACGCTTCCGCGCCGGCAGCGACGCCCACACCTACAGGTTCCGGGTGGCGACGGCAGTACGGGTCAGGGTCGACCTGACGTCGACGGGCGCGGACCCCTATCTCTACCTGCTCGCGGAGGACGGCACCCGCATCGCTGACAATGACGACGGCGGCGCCGAGCTGGACGCCCGCGTCGAGAGAGACCTGCTGCCCGGCGTGTACCTGATAGAGGCAACGACGGCCGGGGGCCGGAGCCGGGGAGCTGCGGACTTCGCCATCTCCGTGAGCCAGGTCGCCGGTTGCGAGCCGGTGCACCTCGGCACGCTGGAACCGGGCACCGATCTGACCGCATCGGGATCCTGGACGCTCGACACGTGCGGGTCGCGCTTCGTGGTCGAGCATCCCGCTCGTGGATACACGTTCAGCCTCGAGGAGGCCGGTCGCGTGCGCATCGACCTGACATCGGAGGACGGTGATCCTGTCATGTCGTTGGTGTCGGTCTCGGGCGGCATCATCTCCGCCAACGACGATGGTGGGGAGCGTCGCGATGCCCGCATCGTCAAATACCTGCAGGCAGGCGTCTACTTCATCGAGGCAACCACCTACCTGGAACGCGACTACCAACCCCTCCGAGCTGACTTCGACCTCACGGTCCACTTGGTGGACGAGGAGGCCGAGCAGAACAGGTCCCGGCTGAAGATCGAGAAAGTGCGGGTGCCCGCGGAGGTTGTCGCGGGCGATCCGTTCCCCGTCCACTACCGGGTCGGGAACGCGGGGAAAGACCTCGCCGCCGGCGGCTTTGCCCTGATGTACGTGGTCGGTCCCGGTGTATTCGAGCTCCGCGGCCCGATCGCGGACGGATGGCAGGCCGGGGTGGCGTACCACTCCGGGTCCGAGGCGGCGAATGTGACCAGCGCCCTGAGCGACGATGTGGCTCCGTTCGAGGTCAGCCTCGAACGATCCGGCCCCTCGTGGCTGTTCGTGGCGGTGGTCACCTACGGCGCCGACGGTAACGAGATCGGGTTTCACGGCCTGTGGCAGAACTTGAGTGTCCTGAGCGCCCCGACGTTCGAACCCGTGGTCGTAGACGTAGACGGCGCCAGGTACACGGTGGTCGCCGAAGCCGGCAGCGACGGGAAGGTCACGACAGAAGTGAGCTCTACCACCGACCCGGACGAAGAGGTTGATCCGCAGGTCCGGCTGAGAGCGATCTACGCGGCGGGTGTGCTGACCCAGCTATTGGACGGCTTGTTCGAGCGGCCGGGCATCGAAGCGCTTTCGGAGGAGGCTCACCCGGCCCCGGTCACCGTGGCGAACCTGTCGACTGCCACGCTGCTCGAGACGTTCGCACAGAGATACGCCTCCGTTGTCGGCGCGTCCGGAATGATCGATTCCCTGGCAGCCGGAGAGGCGCTCAACCCGATCGCTATCGAGGAGTCGGTGTTGCAGATGGCCGATACGGCATCTGCCGAGTTCGCGTGGATGGCGTCGGCCTGGCGCTCGCTCCTGGGGCGGATCGAGAACGGCGCGAAGCTGTCGTTCGAGGACGGGCTCGAGGTCCATTCCCAGGTCGCCTATGCCGAGAGCGTCGTCGCCGCGGCGGTGACGGCCGGAGAGATCGTCACCGCGGCGCGGGCCGCCGAGGAGGGGTGGAGCGATCCCGGCGTCCAGGAGATGATGGCAGAGGCGCGCTGTAACCCCGGCACGAATGCCCTACGCGACGCGCTCGATGCAGCTGACATCACCGACATCGACGGGTTGCTCGCTCTCGACGCCGAGATGCGGGTGCTCCGGCCCATCCACGGGGTGTCCGTCGACAGCGCGTTGTGCGCGGCGGCGGAGGCCCGCGCAACGAACCTCCGTTTCCTGCAACGCCTGTCGATCAATCACAGTCCCGAACTTCGAAGGATGCTGGGTCTCGAGACGTCTCCGGAGCCGGTATCGAGCCCCGATCCTCACCAACTGCGCATCATCGCCCGGATGGGTGAGGACGGCCGCTTGGAGCACGGCGTCGAGTTCGCGGGAGGCGAGCAGGTCCTGCCGCCGGAGCGCTTCCTGAGCGAAGACGTACCCGCCGGTAGATGGCAGGTGAGCGGCGAAGTCGAAGTGGACGGAGACCCGATCGGGAGGATCCGGGCGCGTCGCTTTGCCGATGGCCGGACCGAACTGGGATTCGTCGGCGCCGATGGCGAAGCGATCATCCCCGGCATTCGCTACCTGCCGGCCACCCTCCCGGTGGGAGTCTGGTTCCGCAGCAGCGAGATCGAGGTACCCGTGGCGGCGTCGATGGTCCCCACCCCCTCTGCCGGAGAGTAGTGGGCAGTGGGCAAACTAACGTTTGCTAGTGGTTGCTAGCTCTGGCCATTGGTTGGTGGTAAGCACACTGGCGACCGGCTCGGTCGAGAGCGAGCGCGAACCCTGGCGTTGATGGGCGGGGTGGACTCGGAACTGGTTCGCGCCGGCCTGAGGGCAACTACGAGTAGGTACCCCTGCCCAGTTGCCGCCGATTTGATGTCTTCAATCTGATGGCGGGGAGGGGTAGGCTCACCCGCGTCAAGGAGGAACGAGAAACGATGGTCTCTCTGCTGGAGCGCCCCACCTACAGCCTCGCCGAGGCAGCAAGGCTTCTCCGAGTATCGCCTTCACGGCTCCGTTGGTGGCTGGAGGGCGCAGTTCGAGGCGAGAAACGGTATCCACCTGTCCTCCGTAGTGAGCCCACCGGCAACTCGCAGGTCTCGTGGGGGGAGTTCATCGAGGCGGCATACCTGCGGGAGTACCGTGCTCACCTGCCATTGCAAAGGCTTCGTCCGTTGAGGGAAGCCCTGAGCCAGGAGTTCAAGACACGGTTTCCCTTCGCAGTCTCCAAGCCCCTGATCGGCAGCCCCGATCTCGTATCCGACATGCAAGTGAAACTCGGGATACCTGAAGAGCTGTGGATGGTCGTAGGTTCCGGGCAACTGATGCTGAGCGAAGCGGCACAGACCTTCTGCCTCCGTGTGGAGTTCGATCCGGCCACGGACGAAGCCATGCGCTACATAGTGATGAAGGCGCCGGAACCCGTATATGTGAACCCGCGCCTGTCGTTCGGCATCCCGACCGTGAGGGGAGTTCGTACCGAAGTCATAGCCGAACTGTCTCTTGCCGGCGAACCGCGCTCAGCGATCATCGATATCTACAGGGCCTACGGAGTCACCGGAGAGGACGTCAACACGGCAGTCGACTTCGAGACGCAGTTTCTCAGAGCTGCGTGAATTGAGTGGGCCTACCCCAAAGGGTGCGGCGAGACGGGCCCATCCGGTTCTTCTTCGACGAGAGTGCCCTTGGCATCGGCCAAGTCATGGCCACTGCCCGCAGTGACTGCGTATTTCCGACGCACCCGCGGTCGCCGATTAGGGCAGGCACAGACGACGCGGACTGGATTCCGGAAGCCTCTTCACGAGGGTGGATCGTCGTCGGGCGTGACAAGAAGATTCGCACGAGGCCGGCGGAGTGGGCGGTCCTAGCCCAGTATCCGCTTCGCATGCTCGTACTGACTACGGTCGGAAACCTCGACGTGTGGGGGCAGTTGCGGGTGCTTGTGGCGTGTTGGGATCGGATCGAAGAACTGTCGACGGCACCGGCACCATGGATGTATGCCGTGACGAAGAACGGGCTTCGAGAGATGGAGTACCCGCGATAAGGCTGTACGAGCGAGTAGCCCCGATAATTCATGGTTGGGGTTTGAAAGGGTGACGGAGCGGGCGCTTCGGGTCGCCTGACCTGGGGGTATGTTCATGTGACGCCCGTCTTCATCCGGGCGTGGCACTCACCGCCCGCTTGAGGGTCAGCCGCTCCGCGATGATGAGGTTGAAGCAGCTGGATGCATATCGGTGTGCTGGCACACGAATAATCGGAGCTAGCGGCACGTGGTCCATTGCTAGAAATCGATGCCGCGTATTGCTCGGATGCCTTGGTCGTAGGCGTGCTTGACGGGGCGCATCTCGGTAGCGGTGTCGGCTATTTCGATCAGCGGCGCCGGAGCATCCCTGCCAGTGACTACCACGTTCACGCCGGAGGGTCGGTTGGTGAGCGCTTCGACCACATCCTCGACCTCTATCCAGCCCCAGTTGATGGGGTAGGTGATCTCGTCGAGGACCACGAGGCGGTGCTTCCCTTCCTCTATACGCAGCTTGGCGAGGCGCCAGACATCACGGTTCAGTTCGGCGGACCGGTCGAGGTCTTCGCTGTCCCATGAGAACCCGTCGCCTCCGACGTCCCAGTCGACTCCCAAACGCCGACCCATCTTCTCCTCGCCCACCTTCCAATCGCCCGACTTGATGAACTGGACCACGGCGACCTTCCATCCGCGCGCCACCGATCGCATGACCATGCCCATGGCGGCGGTGCTCTTCCCCTTACCGTCCCCGGTGTTGACGATCAATACGGAGCGGGCCCGGCGGGTGTCCGGGCGGCGAGGGTCGTCGGCGAGTGGTTCGCTGGTCATCGAGTACCGGTCCTCATGGGGACCACGGCGAGTCCCCCGTTGACGTTCACTACTTCCACGCTAGCCCGGTAGATGGCCCGGATATGTTCCGGGGTGAGCACCTGCGCCGGAGCCCCGTCCGCGACGACCCGACCCCCCGCCAGCAGGATCAGGCGGTCCGGGAACTGTCCGGCCAGAGTGAGGTCATGCATGGCCGTGATGATGGTCATCGGTCGGCGGCTGCGCAGGTGGGCGATCAGCTCCAGGGCCTTCTGGCCCTGGCCGATATCCAGCGCGCCGGTCGGTTCGTCCAGGAGCAGGATGTCGGCCTGCTGGCAGATGGCACGGGCCAGGGCGACGCGCCGCCGCTCGCCACCGCTCAGCTCCGAGAGCATGCGCCTCGCCAGGCGCTCGAGGTCGAGCATCTCCATGGCCAGCCGCGCCTGCGCCAGATCGGCCGCGCCCTCTGACCCGAGATAGGGGAGATGCGGGGTACGTCCCAGCAATACGTACTCGATCACCGTCATTCCCCCGGGCATGGCCGGTTCCTGCGGCACCAGTGCCACCGACCGGGCCCGATCGCGGCGGCGGAGCGAGCCGTTGTCCGCACCATGGAACCGGATGGCGCCCCGGTGGGGGAGGAGCCCGGCAATCGCCCTCAGCAGGGTCGACTTCCCTGCGCCGTTCGGCCCTATCAGGCCCAACCATTCCCCTTCTTCCACCGTGAGTCCCACGTCCCGCAGCACCGGCTGTCCGGACTGGTAGGCGATGGAGAGTGCCTCCACGGAGATCATGTGACGTACCGCCGGCTGGTGCGGAGCACCATCATAAAGAAGGGGGCTCCGATGAAGGCGGTGATCACCCCGATGGGAAGCTCCAGCGGGCTCAGCACCGTTCTGGCGGCCATGTCGGCCAGGATGAGGAACGCTCCGCCGGTCACGGCGGAGATCGGGATCAAGGACCGGTAGCTCGTTCCCACCAGCAACCGCACGGTGTGGGGAACCACGAGGCCGACGAACGCGATCAGGCCGCTGACCGCGACCGCCGCGGCGGTGGCGAGCGTGGCCAGTACGACCACGGTGGTACGCACCCGGGCAGAGGAGACGCCGAGGCTCTCGGCCTCCGCATCGCCTACGCTCAGCACGTCGAGCAACCGCCGGTGCAGCATCAGCCCGGCGCCGCACACCAGCGCGTACGGGACCATTACGAGAACCTCCTGCCAGCCGGTGGTGGCCAGCCGTCCGAGGATCCAGGAGTAGACCTGGCGGATGGTTTCGGAGTTCCGCTGCAGTACGAAGGTCTGGAGGGCGGTGAAGAAAGCGGCCACCGCCACACCGGCGAGGATGAGCGACACCGCGCTCCGCCCGCCCACGGAGCGCCCGACAGCATAGGTCAGCCCCGCCGCGGCCAGAGCGCCGGCAAATGCCGCCAGTGGGAGGAGCCGGGAGTCGGCGGAGGGCCACAGGACGATGACGGCGGTGGCGCCGAGGCCTCCGCCGGCCGCAACTCCCAGGAGGTAGGGATCGGCCAGGGGATTGCGGAAAACCCCCTGGTAGGAGGCCCCGGCCAGAGAAAGGAGGCTTCCCACCAACCCACCCAGGACCACCCGGGGAAGCCGGATGTCCCAGATGATCGCCCGCTGGGTGCCGGACAATTCCGCTCCGCCGCCGGCCAGTTCGCCGATGACCTGGCCGGGAGTCAGCCCGGCAGGGCCGACGGTGATACCGGCCACAGCCGAGGCGAGCAACACCGCACAGGCGAACAGGAACCAGCCCCACCGCAGCCGGGTGGGATCGTGTAGCCGGAGTGATGCGGCCGGCAAGCTGCTCAACCGCTCTCGAACATGGTGGCCAGCGTCTCCCCGATCAGGCGGACGAACTCGATCAGGCGGGGACCCCACCGGCTGCTGATGTCGTCATCCACCTCGATAAGCAGCCCGTTCTCAACGGCTGTGAGGCCGCTCCATCCGGGGCGTCCGGCCATGCTCTCGGCAGTGGTGCCGCACCAGACAGCGCACCCGAAGAAGATGATGTCCGGATCCGATTCCAGGATGTACTCGACCGACAACTGCGGGTAGCCCCAGCCCTCGGTGTCGGCCGGGTCAGCGATGTTCTCGAGGCCGAACAGGGAGTAGACCTGGCCGATGAACGTGGCCGAGGTAGCCGTATAGAAGGTGTCGTCCACCTCGTGGTAATAGGTGACGCCCTCAGCGCCGTTCTCGAACCCGGTGATCGCCTGGTCGACCTCCGCCCGCACCGCCGCCGCCAGTTCCGCCGCCAGTTCCGCGGCAGCGCTGGTTTGTCCGGTAGCCATGCCCAACTCGGCCATCTGCGAGAAGGCCGTGGCGATGTCGGGTGCGGCTGGATGCAGGATCACCGGAATACCGAGAGCGCTGAGCCCGGAGACCAGCTCGCCGGGATCGAATGCGATCACCACCAGGTCCGCGTTGTAGGAGGCGATGGCCTCCAGGTTGGGGTTGAAGCCGTCCAGGTCCGTGACCGGGGCTTCCTCCGGATAGTCCGAAGTCCAGTCCACCGCAATGATCTGGTCACCGGCGCCGATGGCGAAAAGCGTCTCGGTGGCGGTAGGGGACAGGGAAACGATCGCCTCCGGACGCGTCGCTATCTCGGCGCCCGCGACCGTCACCGGGAAGCCCGACTCCGGCGCCACCGCCGGCGGCGGAGTTGTCGTGGTCGAGTCCGCCGTCGTGGGCGGGCTGGTGGCCGGAACCGCGATGGTGGTGGGGGCCACGGTGGTAGTGGTGGCCACGCCCGTGGTGGTCGTCGTGCCCAGGGTCGTGCTCGCCCGGGTGGTTGCCGTTTCCTGCCCGCCGCACGCCGCGGCGAGCAGCAGGATTGCGACTAGGAGCTGTGTCCGCCGCATAGAAAAACATCCTCCTTGATCGGAGGATGAAGAGAGATCGTCCGGGTTCTCGTTACCGAGCCCCTGCACGACCAACCCTTCCTCCGAGAGCTGATTCGTGACCATGGGGTCAGGCGGCCTGGCTCATCCTCCCTATACGTAGAGAGGCATGACAGTTGCGGGACAGCGCCGGGCTTCAACCGGACTTCGCTGTTCCCCATGGCGCCCGGTTGTCTCTCCGGGCCGCTGCGGACTATAGCCGGGTTGGCGGCTGGTGGGAGTTGCCCGCTTTCCTGGACACTTCGCGATGGGACATCAGGCGCGAACTCCACCGGGGTCTCGTTTCGTAGTCGGCGGGCGGTTGGTACCCATGGCGAAGCGGACTCGCACAGTGTTGACAAGATCGGGAACTACGAAATCGCAGGCTAATTATCGATGAACGACTATCGACTACCGGCTGGAAACTACTCAATTAGGCAGAGAGGGTCGACTTCAGCCGGATCGCTACGCCGGATGCCCTACCGGTAGCGGCTCATAGTGAGTCGAGAGAGACGAGATCCCCATCTTGCTCCACGCTCCGGTGCACTGCTACGGCGATCTTGGTGACTTCAAGACCGTCCTTCCCCGACGGGTAGGCGCCATTCAATGACTCCAAGTCGGCGACTCCGCGCTCGAGCATCGTCACGTTGGTGACGAAACTCTCGATGGAGTCGATGGCATATCCCGAATACCGCGAGACGCCGGCCTCGGTGCTCTCCTTGAAGAGTCCCAGGTTGGGAGTCAGCATCGAAGCGGGCGCACCGGGAATGCTGCTCACAAGACCGCGCGCTCCACGATCCTGACTGTCGACCGTCATCCATCCGTCGGATCCGACCACCTTGATCCCCTGGTTGACGATCGCCTCGTTGCCGGCGGGTATATGCCAAGCGGAATCGACCGTGAAGCTGACGCCACCGGGAAAAGTGATCTTCGCTTGGATCGAATCGTACGTGTCGAGCCCGAGCGATTTCAGCCGCTGGGCAATGCCGGTGGCAGAAACAGCTAGAGCGTCCTGGCCGACCAGCCAGCGAATGAGGTCGAAGTAGTGAACGCCGACGAACCATGCCGGTGACGAGTTGGATGCCCACGACGGGAGCCAGTCCATTGGAACTTCGATGCGGTCTTCCATCCAGGCATATCCGTACTGGATGTCACCGATGCCCCCGGACTCCACGATCCGCTTGAGTTCAGCGTGATACACGTCATGGCGTTTCATGAAATCCACCTGGAGCAGCACGCCGGACTCGTCGGCGGCCGCGACCATCTCCCTGCACCCATCGACATCCGTGTCCATCGGCTTCTCCACGAGCACATGAATGCCCCGCTCGAGACATGCCACGACCATTTCTCGATGGAGGTGGTCGGGGGTGGCGATGGTCACGGCGTCCGGCGATGCCACGTCGAGCAAGTCGTTGAAGTCGGCGAAGACCTCGATGCCGTACTCAGCCGCTCGAGCTTTGCGCAGCTCACTGTTGATGTCCGCGAGACCCACGTACTCGATGTCTCCGAGCCTGGCTCGCTGAGTCAGCGCCCGAATGTGCATCTCGCCGAAGATGCCCCCACCGATCGTCCCGACTCGGCGCACCATCCGATTCCCCTCCCCAGCCGATGCTGCAACTCCGTGGATAACCCGCTTCCAGTGTCTGTTATCGTCACCCGAGCTGCTGACCGGGGTCCGTGGTGGGCGGATTCTCCCGGCAGTTTACCCAAAGACCTGATGGCTCCCGAGGAAGGGCACGTATGACCAGAATCAGACTCCTGGTGCTCGCTCTCGCCCTGGCGCTGGTCGCGGCTGCATGCGGCGACGGTGACAGCGAAGAGACGACCGCGACGACGGCAGCGCCGGCGACCACCGCAACAACGGCGGCACAGACAACCACGACGGCGGCACCGACCACGACGGCGGCGGCGCAGACCACGACCACTACCGAGACCATGGAAGAGACCGTGGCCGGCCTTGCTCCGGGGAACTACCAGTTCGGTTTCACGGCTGTTACCTCGGGCGCGGTCGCCTTCGCGGGTGTTCCCCATGTTCAGGGTCTCCGGCTCGCCGAGCGAGAAATCAACGAGAGCGGGTTCCTCGGCGACGGCGTGACCATAGAGTTCCTCGTTGAGGACGCCGGGGGAGACCAGGCGGCCGCCATCGCCATCAACGACGCGTACATCGCCAACGACGACGTCCTCGCTCTGGTCTGCTGTGCCCTGTCGAGTGTTGCCGGAGCGATCCAGCCGAACATCGTGGAAGCCGGCCTGGCCTGGGTGGATCACGCTGCGATCGCCCCGACGATCACGGATCCCGACAATGCGTTCAGGTCATTCCCGCTGTCTCAGCCGAGCACGGCCGCAATCGCGGAGGCCGCTGTGGCCGCTTTCGCTCCTGAGAACGCAGCCGTAGTTGTCACAGCAGACAATGACGGGCTCGTGAGCGACCGGGATGCGACCCTCGGAGTACTCGATAGTTCCGGCATCGAAGTCCTGGGCGTTATCGACACGTTCGCTGATGACACCGATATGAGCGGTCCCGCGACCGAAGTGATCTCATTGGGCGCCGACGTCATCTTCCTGGCTCAGCTGGGCAATACCGAGGTCCTTATGGTGCAGGAACTCCGTGATCGTGGTTACGCCGGTCCGATCATCGGGAACCTCGCGATAGCGACGGGGGAGACGTGGGAACAGGCCGGGGAGCCCCTTCTGGGTACGGTCCTACCGATCGCCTTCTTCGCCGGGAAGGACGTTCCGATGGTGCAAGACTTCGCAGCCAAGTACGAAGCCGAGTACGACACCACACCTGACATCTTCGCGGCGCAGGGTTGGCAGGTCGCTTGGTTCATGGCGCAAGCGCTGAAGAATGGGGGCGAAGGTACTCGAGAGGCCGTGTTGGAAGGTGTCCGACAGATCGAATCCATGGAGACCGTCTTTGGCACGCTCACATGGGATGCCCGCGGCGAAGCCGCCATTGACGCGTGGACGTTCGTGCAATGGAGTCCTGACGGCGAACTCGTCATCTGGGACGGCTCAGCGGAGGGATTGCTCCCGAACATCAATCAGTAGGAGCCTCCGGCAACGGGTGCTGCTAGACCTAAGGATCTGGTGCCGCCGCACATTCAGGCGGCACCAGATCCGGCTTGAGTCAGGAGTGGTTTCCGCGCGATGACGCTATTCCTGCAACAGACGATCAATGGTCTGGCTGTAGGTTCCTCCTATGCCATTTTCTCCATGGGCTTCGGCTTGGTCTTCGCCACAATGGGAATACTCAATGTCGCTCACGGGACCTACGCGACATGGGGGGCAATCCTGGCGCTCGCCGCGTTCGACAGCCTGGGGGTCGGCCTCGTGCCGTCGATCGCAATCGGGATGGCAGGCGGCGGCCTGATCGGCGTGCTGGTGGATCAACTGGGATTCGAGCCGATCCGGCGGCGGGGAGGCGGCTTGCTCGGCCCCATCATCACCAGTATCGGCTTCTGGATCATCCTCGGCCAACTCGCGATCATCGCTACCGGCGCCCGGATCAAGACCTTTCCGCGAGAAGCACTTCCACGCGGCTTCGTCAGGGTCGCTGATCTGGTGATCCCGTATCACCAGATCATCACCTTCGTCGTTGCCCTTGTGCTTCTCCTGATCCTCTACTTGTTCATCATGAGGACCAACGCCGGGGCGCAAATGCGAGCGGTTGGCTGGGATCCCGACTCCGCCAAGATCTCTGGTGTAAATCCGCGACGTGTGGTGATCGTCATTTCCTTCATCGCCGCCGGGACTGCCGCGATTGCAGGGATTCTGAGCTCGATATCTACGAACAACGTGAGCTTCACAGTGGGCGAAGGACTCCTTCTCAAGGGATTCGCAGCGGTGATCATCGGTGGATTCGGGGATCTGAGAGGTGCATACATCGGTGGAATCCTCATCGGACTGGCCGAGGTTCTCGGAGCCCAGTACATCAGTAACTCGTTTCGCGACTTCATCACTTTCGGGCTGCTCGTCATCGTCCTCCTGGTTCGACCAAAGGGCCTGATGGGCGACCGCATCGTAGGCCTCAGGGCCTGATGGCGTTCCTGGGCCAGTACGCGTCCACGGTCGAGTTCTCTGTCGCCTTCGCGCTCTTCGCCATCGCCACCTACGCAGCGCTCCGAGGCGGGATCCTCAGCCTCGCCGGCACGCCGATGGCGGCTGTCACGGGATTCGTGAGCCTCGTTCTCGTGGAGGACCACAACCTCCCTATCGAAGTGGTACTCGTCGTGGGAGTTGTGGTCGGCCTTCTGTCGGGCCTCCTGGTCAGCATCCCCCTGGCGAGGCTTGAGAGCCACTGGGTGGCGTTGGCAACGATCGCTCTCGTGTTGATGGCGCGGGTGGTCGTGCTGAATCTCGACTCCGTCACGGGCGGCGTGGACGGCGCGCCGATTACCCGGCTGGTCGAGCCATGGCATCTGATCACCGCCCTGGGCGCGGTGATGTGGGTGATGGCTCGTCACAGCAGGTCGCGGCTCGGACTTGCCGCCGAAGCCATTCGCAGCCACCCTGACGTAGCCGCATCGCTCGCAATCGATGTTCACGGCACACGGCGATCCTTGTGGATGTTGAGTGGCGCAATCGCAGGATTGGCAGGGGTCGTCTACGCAAGTCTGGTGCAATTCCTGTCGCCCGACACGTTCTACGTGAACATCGCCTTTGTGATGCTCGCCGCGGTGGTGTTGGGAGGGAACCGCCACTGGTTCGGGGGGATTGTCGGAGCATTCGTCTTCACCATCCTTCCTGAAATCCTCCGTCGGTTCCTCACCCAGGGCGAGACCATCGTGAACGGTGTGCTCTTGATCCTCATCATGATCTACCTCCCGCGCGGCCTGGTCGATCCCACGCGCAAGGTACGAAGAGAGCTCAAGAGTCAGGCGACCAACATCCACTCGAATCATGGCGAGTCGTCAGCGGACGGAGGGCAAGAAGGAGAGTCCGAGCTGTGGAGTGTCAACCTGACAGGTCGCACGGCGCCCGAAGCCGATCCGACGCAGGATCGGCCCATTGCCCTGAGCGTCGAGGGCCTACGCAAGACATACGGCGGTTTGGTGGCGATCAGCGATCTCACCTTTACCGTTCCGGAAGGGTCCGTGTTCGGGATCGTAGGGCCGAACGGGGCCGGGAAATCGACTTTGCTCGCAGCAATGGGCGGGGGAGACGAACCGGATCGCGGAAACATCCGGATTCTCGGACAGGACATGACGGGATGGAAGCAAACTGACATCGCTCGCCAAGGCGTGGCACGTACCTACCAGACTGTGCAGCTGTTCGAGGATCTGACGGTGCTGGAAAACATCATCGTCGGCTTCGATCGCGAACGCGTGACCAACTTCTGGGATCCTGTGTTCATGACGCCTCGCGACCGGCGCGAACGCACGGACCTGGCCGAGCGAGCGAGAGCCTTGATGGATCTGGTCGGTGTGATCGGCCAACCCGACCAGTATGCCGCCACCTTGTCCTACGCTAACCAACGCAGGGTCGAAATCGCTCGAGCTCTGGCGATGGAGCCATCCGTCCTGCTGTTGGATGAGCCGACGGCGGGCATGCACAAGCTCGGTTCACAGGCGATCGGCGAGCTCATGCTCAGCCTGACGGACCGCGGCCTCACGGTGATAGTCATCGAGCACAACCTCGAGCTCGTGCTCAACTACTGCGAACGAGCAATCGTGATGGACTTTGGCAAGTTGTTGGCGCAGGGTACGCCGGCCGCCTGTCTGTCCGACCCCACGGTGATCGAGGCTTACTTCGGAAGGAAGGCTGATGCTGTGCGTATCGAATCTCTCGTCAAGCTACGGCAACATAAGGGCAGTCAACAACGTTGACCTGCTAGTTAACCGAGGGGCGATGGTATCCCTCATCGGCTCGAACGGGTCGGGCAAGTCCACGACGCTGAAGACGATCGCCGGCATGCATAGTCCGGATAGTGGGACAGTGAAGTTCGGCGATCGTGACATCACCGGCTGGCCGACTCACCGACTCGCCCATCATGGACTCGCGTTCCTGATGGAACGACCGACCTCCGTGGTTGCGCCACTCACCGTGGAGGAAAACCTGGCACTGGGTTCCGCCGCGAGACGTTCCAACGTCCCGGAGATGCTCACCCGAGTCTTCGAACTGTTCCCACGCCTGAAGGAACGGCGCGGGCAGTATGCGGGGACTCTCAGCGGCGGCGAACAGCAGATGGTCGCTATCGGGCGGGTCTTGATGACAGACCCGGAGTTGCTGCTCATAGACAGTCCGACGATCGGGCTCGCTCCGGCCATTGTGGACGAGGTCTATGCCTCGATAACCCGGCTGCACGCCGAGGGACTTTCGATCCTCTTCATCGAACAGAACGCCGAACTCGCACTGGCTCTCTCGGACCACACCTACTTGCTCCACAGAGGATCGATCGCAATCGAGGGTCCGTCGGCGACGCTGCGGAACTCGCAGGAGATGGTCGACGCGTACCTGGCATAGCGCTAGGCGGTAGTGTTAGCAACTAGTAACGATAACTAGCAATTAGCTTCGCGGTCGGTGTCCTCGATCCGGAACGAGTCGAAGATCTGCTTGGCGGCACTCCACGGATCAGTAGCGCCCGCCATCACAGCCTCCGAGTACTGAGCGATTGCCGGTCCGGAAACCTGCACCACCAGCCTCTCGATCATTCGGGAGATCTCCGCTTCCGCCCGAGCCCGGCGCCTGGCTCGCAGCGCGCCCAAGCCGGCCATGCTCTCGTTGTGTGACCGGATAGCGTCGACCAACTCATCGACTCCCTCACCGGTCTTGGCCACGGTGAGCAGCACCGGTGGCCGCCAGTCGTGGCCGGGGCCCATCGACACCATGTTCTCCAACGTTCTCGCTGCCTTGATCGCTCCGGGGTGGTCAGCCTTGTTCACGACGAAGACGTCCCCGACCTCCATGAGGCCTGCCTTCTCCGCCTGGATGTCATCGCCGAAGCCCGGTGCGATGACAACGACCACGGTATCGGTCCGATCGATCACTTCTACCTCGGATTGGCCGACTCCGACCGTCTCGAAGAGGATCGGTCCGTAGCCCTCTGCGTCGAGAAGGACAGCCACCATCTCGGCCGACGCGTTCAACCCTCCGAGACGGCCACGCGTGGACATCGAACGGATGAAAACACCTGGGTCGCCGGTGTGAGATCCCATCCGGACACGATCCCCGAGGAGAGAACCACCGGAGTAGGGACTGGACGGGTCTGTGGCGACAACGGCCACCCGGCGCCCGTCCCGCCGGTAGGCGCCGAGCAACTTGTCGGTGAGCGTGCTCTTGCCCGATCCGGGCGGGCCGGTGATCCCGATTCGGAGCGCGCCGGTGGCGTGGGCGTAGGCGCGCTCAAGCAGCTGACCTACTGAATCGGGCTCACGCTCGCAGCGGCTGATCGCCCGTGCGAGCGCTCGTCGATCCCCTCCGAAAAGGGTCGCGCCGGCTGCCGTGTCCGGGTTCGAGATCGACTGATTGCCTTCCACATCGCGGATTATGCTCCCAAGAAGTGAGGAACAAAAGCCCAGAGGACAAGTCTCCCCACCCGCCGCCGGAATTCCCGACCGTCACCCAGTCCGGTATACCACTCGAGTCATGGTACGGACCAGAAGCGCTCGAGGAGATCGAGCCTGCGGCCGACATCGGTGCGCCCGGCCGGTTCCCATTCACCAGAGGGATCCGGCCGCATATGTACCGCGAGGGGCTGTGGGTGATGGGCCAGTACTCCGGCTACGCGACCCCCCGGGAGACGAACGCTCGGATCAAGTCGCTCTTAGCCCAAGGTCAGAAGGGCTTCTCCATCGCTCTCGACCTGCCGACACAGAATGGCCTCGATTCCGACGATCCGTTGGCCATGGGCGAAGTCGGCAAAGTCGGGGTACCGATCGACTCCCTGGCCGACATGGAAGAGTTGCTCGACGGGATACCGCTCCATCAACTCCATCAGATCCGTACGACTGCGAACTCGATCGGTCCGATCGCTGCATCGCTCATCATCGCCGCGTCGGAGAGCCTGGGGGGCGCACCCGACGACTTCCGAGTGATGTTCCAAAACGACGTATTGAAGGAGTATGTGGCACGGGGCACGCAGATCTTCCCACCCCGGCGCGGCCTGGAATTCTCGGTCGACCTCGTCGAATACTGCGCGAGACATCTCCCCCACTGGGAACCCATCGAATTCTGTGGGTATCACATTCGCGATTCGGGCGCCAATGCCATCCAGGAGGTGGCCATTGCCTCCGCCAACGGCATCGAATACATCGAAGCTGCCCTCAAGAGGGGGCTCTTGGTGGACGACTTCGCCCCCAATCTCTTCATGTTCCTCTCCGCCGACCTCGATATCTTTGAAGAGGTGGCGAAGTATCGAGCGACTCGCCGGATGTGGGCTCATCTCATGCGCGATCGCTACGGAGCTACAGACCCGAATAGCCACGCTCTCAACATCTTCGTGTACACGCTTGGCGGGTCTCTAACGGCGCAGGAGCCTCTGAACAACGTCTCACGGGTGGCGTTCGAGGCCCTCGCCGCGGTATTGGGAGGTGTCCAGACGCTGGCCACATCCTCGTACGACGAGGGAATCGGCCTGCCATCGGCGGAAGCAGCCCATCTGTCTCTCCGCGCCCAGCAGATCATCGCCTTGGAGACAGGCGTCCCGCGTACCGCCGATCCCTTGGGCGGATCGTATTTCGTCGAATGGCTGACCGACCAACTCCACAGCAAGATCCTCGAATACATGAGCCGGATCGCCGATCAGGGCGGAGCGATCGCGGCCCTGGAAAGTGGCTGGATCGGGGCGGAGATCGAGCGAGAGGCCTATGCGCTCCAACGCGGCATCGACGATGGCACGCGGCCGCGTATCGGCGTGAACCGTTTCGCTGATGGCGTTCCCACACCCACCGCCGGCTTTGCGATCGCAAATGATGGCGAGGATGAGCAGGTCGAGAACCTGCGGAGGCTTCGAGCCGATCGCAACAAAGCGGACGTAGACGCCTCGCTCGCCGAGGTCAGGGACGCCGCGGCCACAGGCCGCAACTCCATGCAGCCGATTCTCCAAGCCGTCAAGTCCTATGCGACCGTCGGCGAAATCACCTCCGTACTGCGGGACGAGTGGGGAACCTACCGATGACATCTACGGTGGCTGATCTCGGCGCCCTGCTGGACCGGTCATTTCGACAGCACGCGTCACGAGTCGCCGTAGAAGACGGAGACCGAGCGGAAACGTTCTCCCAGCTTGCCGACCGGTCTGACCGCCTCGCGTCGGCTCTTCTCGAACTGAATCCCACGGGGAGACCGGTCGCCATTCTCGCCTCCAATCGCATGGAGTACATCGAAGCCGACATTGCCCTGGTGAAGGCGGGCCATCCCAAAGTCCCGATCAACATGCGCTTGAGCCAGTCCGAACGCCTGCATGTGGTGAGCGACTCCGGGGCCGCAATGCTGATCACTGAGGCTACATCGACCGACTCTGCCCTGAGCTTGGTCGACGAGGCTGAAGCACTCGATACCGTCGTGTCCGTCGGCGGTGGCGGAACCCACGACTACGAAGATGTTCTCGGAGCTGCAAACCGGCCCCCCTCCCGCCCGTGGCGACCGGATGACCCGAGCGTGATCCTCTACACCTCCGGTACGACCGGCCGTCCAAAGGGCGCAACAGCCACCTTTCGAAGTCGGATGGCTGCAACCTGGAACATGTTGCTCGATGAGTTGATCGACGTCGCGCCTGGAGACGGCATGCTGCACGCAGGGTCGCTGTCACACGGCAGTGGCTCGAAGGTGATTGCGTATGCCCTCAGCGGAGCGCGCAACATCGTGGCGCCGTCATTCGATCCCGGCCGCTTCCTGGATGAAGCTCTGCGTCGGCGGGCAACCGCCACGTTCGTCGTGCCCACAATGATCACGATGCTCACCGAGGAAGCCGAGGCACGGGAAAGATCGGCACTCAGCCTGCGACACGTCTCGTACGGAGGCTCCCCGATCGCGCCGAGCACAATCAGGAGAGCCGTCGACGTCTTCGGCCCGGTATTCGTGCAGGTCTACGGGACGGCGGAGGCGCCGCATCCGCTCACCGTGCTCCCCCGCTCCGATCACGTCGATGCGTCCGGTCGACGTCTCGCGTCAGCGGGCAAACCGGCGCGATCGGTCGAGCTCCGACTTGTCTCGACAGGTGCTCTCGACCCACGGGTGGGCGAGATCCAGGCTCGAGCGGAGAGCGTGATGATCGGATACTGGAATGACGAAGAGTCGACTCGAGAGGCATTTGTCGACGGGTTCTACCGGACCGGAGATATCGGGTACTTGGACGATGAGGGTTACCTGACAATCGTCGACCGGCTGAAGGACATGGTCATCAGCGGAGGGTTGAACGTATACCCGGCGGAAGTCGAGGCGGCGATCGCCAACCACACCGGCGTTCTCGAATCAGCCGTGATCGGAGTGCCCGACGAGCGATGGGGTGAACGCGTCGTCGCGTATGTGGTTGCCAAGCCCGGGCACACCGTGAGCCCCGAGGAGGTCACTGCGGAGGTGGCCGGCAGGCTGGCCGGCTACAAGAAGCCGCGAAACGTGTGGATCGTGGAGGAGCTGGCGAAGGGCTCGACCGGCAAGATTCTCAAGTCGGCGCTCAGAAGTCAACACTGGGATCAACAATCCCGCCAGGTGAACTGAGATACCCGTGCCGATCCAGGAGGAGATCTGAATGCCAGGGCTGGCCGCTGCGAGTGGAGACCGGATCAACATCCAGGGGTTCGACCTGACCGAGGAGTTGATCGGCGGCACCAGCTTCGCTGCGATGCTCCACCTCCTCACGATCGGAACGATGCCCGAGCGATCGATCGAATCGATGATCGACGCCATGTTGGTGACCCTCGCGGAGCACGGCCTCACTCCGTCCGCCATCACGGCGCGTCTCACCTATCACGGTGCGCCTGACAGCCTCCAGGGTGCGGTGGCCGCCGGTCTCCTCGGGGCCGGTCCTGCGTTCCTCGGCACGACAGAGCAGGCTGCCGAAATGCTGGCGCGGTTGGTACGCGACTCCACAACTGAGACGCGAGAGCAACTCGTGGCAGAAAGCGTGGCCACCTGGCTGAGGGATGGGGTGGTGATCCCCGGCTTTGGCCACCCGATCCATCGAGACGGCGACAAGCGGGTTGCAGCACTCAGACGTGTCCAAGTCGATCAAGATCTCCCGGAAGAGCATTTCCTCACCGCGGTCCTGGTGGAAAATGCTCTGAGCGATGCCAAGGGCAAGACCGTACCGATGAATGCCGCCGGAGCGATCGGCGCCATCGTGTCCGACATGGGACTGCCTCCGCGGTTCGCCCGGGGCCTTTCGATCGTCGCTCGCTCGGCGGGCCTCCTCGCACACGTCATCGAGGAAGCAGAGCATCCCATCGCCCACCGGATCTGGGAGGACACCCGCTCGAGATCGTCTCACGAGACCCGACCTTGATTCGGCAAACCCGACATTCCGACCTGGGGAGCCCTTAACATCCGATATCGTCTACTGACGAACCAAACGCCCGCAGAAGGTCCATTCCATTGATGACGGCAATTGACTCGAGAGTCGCATGACGTCTGCCATAGCACGGCGAGAGTGGAGCGTTCCTGTCGGACGCCGGATCGACGGCGCACCATGGCACATCCGATTCGTCGAGCTCCGTGGTGCCGCCCCGGGACCGGCGACGGCGATCGTCGCAGGGCTGTACGGCGACAAACCGCTCGGGTCGATCGCGGTGCACGATCTGGAACTACAACTGATGCAGGAGCAACTGAAGGGCACGGTTCTCCTGGCCCCAGCCGTGAACCTCCCCGCCCTTCAGGTAGGCACCCGAGTCTCGCCCGACCACCTGTACTTGAACCGGCGCTTCCCAGGGACACCGAGCGGCTTTCTCACCGACCAGGTGGCTCACGCCGTCGCAAACGTCGTCTACGAGCATTCGGAGTGCGTCATCGACCTGCACTCAGGGACGCCCAACATGGCGCTGTGGTATTCCTATGATGCCGGGGATCTCGAGCTCACGTCCTCGTTCGGCTACCTTCCGGTGGTCGTTGACTTCCGGCCGGGAGGCCAGGTCAGCGCGACAGCCGTCGAGCGCGGGCTCTCAGGCTTCCTCCCCGAGTTCGGTGGGGCGAGCCTGCCCTCCCCGGCCGCCGGCGTCGAGGGCAGCCTGAACACGTTGCGCTATCGGGGCCATCTCGGCGGTAGTCCCACCGGCCCACCGCGATTGCCCGTCATCCGCGAACGGCCGCTGTTCCTCGCTTCCACGAGTGGTGTCCTCCAAGCCAGCGTGTCGACCGATTCGGTCGGCAGTGAGATCCCCGCGGGCCGTCTGGGATGGATCACCAGCCCCGCTACCGGGGAGGTGTGGGAGGAGTTCGAGATCGACCGGCCCGGCATCCTCTTGATGGCGGTGACCACGCCGACGATCGTCAACCCTGGCGATTTCGCTTTCATGGTCGGGTTCCCCCATGACGAGGTCGAAGTCCCCGGAGCGTCATGACGCCAAGGTCGGAGAAGCAGATGACGACCGGCCGGCTGCCCGGCGCCGAGGCGTGGCTCCACCACTCACAAGACCAGGGAGCGGAGTCATAGCCGAGCGATACGACGTGATCATCGTTGGCGCCGGTGTAGCCGGACTTTCCGCATCGCTCGCGTCGATCGAGCGAATCGTGGAGCGCGGCGCCGACGACGCGCGGATTGCGGTGCTCGAACGCGCCTCGCGCCTTGATCGGGGCGGCAACACCCGGTACAGCACCGCCACCTTCCGGATGAAGGATGTCCACACGATCAACGACGATTTCATCGACAGGCTCCGCGCCAAGACGGACGCCACGGAGGAGTACATCCAAGTGCTCGCCCGGCAGGCGCCGGAAGCGGTCCTGTGGGCCGAGGGTCACGGACTCGAGTTCGCTCCGGGGCCACGGGTCTTCCTCACGTCGAGCGATACCCGGATCCAACCAGAAGGCGCCGGAGCGGCCATCGTCCGGCATTCTTCTCGCGGGTGGAGGACGCTTCCCGGGGCCGGTTCTTCGGACCGGACAACGACAGGGCACTCGCCGTCGAAGTCCTCTACGAGACGACCGCCGTCCGCCTCGTGCTTGACGAGGAAGGCGCCGTAGCCGGTATCGAGGCACGCGACCGGGCAGGGATGCTCTCGCGCCTGGACGCGCCGGCGGTGGTCCTTGCCAGTGGCGGCTTCGAGGGGGACTCCGAGATGATGGCTCGCTACATCGGCTTCGATCTCCCCACGGTCTCACGGGGAGGCGCCCACAACCGTGGAGAAGGAATCCAGATGGCGCTCGACGTCGGAGCGAGACCCATCGGGCAGTGGAACCAGTTCCACCCGCTTCCTGCCGACCCGCGCACAGCAGGAGCAGCGTCCGGGCTGATGACCTTCGCCGCCGTCATGGAAACTGTGCCCTACAGCCTCATGGTCAATAATTCAGGGGACCGTTTCATGGACGAGGGTGCCACATCCATGGATTACCTCTACGACCTGGTCGGACGCGCCGTCCAACGACAACCGAGCCAAACCGGATACGCCGTCTTCGACTCGAAGGCCATGACGTTGCCGCACTACCGAAAGGCAGTCTTGCGAGACAAGGTCTTCGAGCCCTATCAGGCGGATACGGTCGAGGGGTTGGCGACGCTGATAGGAGTCGATGGCGAGGCGTTGACTGCCACGGTCGCTTCCTACAACGCCGCTGTCCCTCAAGACGACGCACAGTTCGACGCGATGAGGCTCGATGGGCTGTCGACGGATCGCCTGACTCCGCCGAAGTCGAATTGGGCACGCTCGCTCGACACCCCGCCCTTCTACTGCTACCCGGTGACCTGTTCGAACGTGTTCACCATGGGAGGCATCGGCACCGATCACACGGCCCGCGTCGTCGACATGGACGGAATCCCTATTCCCGGCCTCTACGCTGCCGGTGAGATGACGGGCATCTACCGCGACAAGTATGTGGGCGCGACCGCGGTCCTCCGCGGACTCGTCTTCGGTCGTTTGGCCGGCTACAACGCCGTGGATCATTCCTTCAATCAGGCCAGACCTTGACGACGACCTCGGACGACTCGAGCGGCGTCCCAAGTGAGGGAGAACTCGATGCCCTGTTCGAGGAGGTGAAGAACTGGGGACGCTGGGGCTGGGATGACGAGAAAGGAACGCTGAACCACGCGACGCCTGCCCACACGCTCAGAGCCATCAGCCTGGTTCGCACCGGACGAGTCGTCTCCACCTCCTTCGACCTCGACACCGAGCCCTCCGCCAAGAACTACTTCCCCACGGTCCACATGATGCTGTTCAAAGGCTTCGAACGACCGCCCACGGCGGTGGACCAAGTGACCATCGTGCCGCACTCGTTCACCGTCACGCACATCGATGCGGTGTCACACTCCAACTACGGCGGCGCCCTCTACAACGGTCGCGCCGCTGAAGCCGTCGTGCAGCGCACCGGCCTGCAGTCCGGCTCCGTCCTGGCCGCCAAGGATGGCATCGTGACCCGAGGCGTGCTGCTCGACATCCCCGCGTCTCTCGGACGACGTTGGTTGGAGCCTGACGAGTACATCACCGAGGTTGACCTGGACGCTGCCTCCGAATGGGCGGGCCTCGAGGTCGGAACGGGTGATGTCGTGCTCGTCCGGTCAGGCCTAGGAGCCCGAGAGGCTGAATTCGGCGTAGAGGATGTCAGTCGACGGGCCGGACTTTCCCCCGCCTGCGTTCGTTGGCTCCACGAGCGAGATGTGGCGGTCTACGGAGGGGACTGCTTCGAACGCCTGCCCCACCCGTATACCGAGCATCCCTGGGCCTTTCATCAGATCGCCCAGGCTTCGATGGGCTTGGTCCTGCTGGACAACGTCGATCTCGAGGCTCTTGCGACGGTGTGTGCGGAGGAATCCAGATGGGAATTCCTCTACATCATCTCTCCTCTCCGGCTTCCGGGCGGAACGGGTTCGGCCGTCAATCCGCTGGCCGTGTTCTGAGCACTCTGCCGAAACGACTCGATCTTCGACCCCGGTCAGGATCCGCCACAGCCCGGCGAGTTCGCGGGCAGGTCGCCGGCGCAACTCATCTCAGGCACGGCGGTCGTTACCATCGAGCGTGACTTCGCCCCGGTCAGCCTGCGCGTCATGCGTCGCAACGCGCAGGCTGGCCAGCGCGGAATCGACGAGCGTCGTGCCCTTGGCAGCGACTGCGTCGTCGATAAGCGGCTCATCGGATTCCAGTGGGGAGTGACCGTCGGAAGGCCGGGCGAGAAAACGGAGGTCGTAGAGGCGCGGCCCCACCGGCCAAAGGAGGCTCCCCTTTGTGTAGCGATCACAGGATCCTATAGAGGACATCGCTCAGTATAGTATAATAGTTAGTGATATGAGTGCTGTAGCTACTGACTCTGGCCGGGGAAGTCCTTCGCTGTCTCGTAGCCAAGCGCGTGAGGAGGCCGAGAGATGGCTCGACTGGCTGGTCGAACACGGAGAACACAACTGGGTACGCACATCCACTACGGGACTGCGCTCGCGTCCGACACCGGAGTTGCCATGTCGGATACTCGCTGCGACCGCTGAGGCCGTAGGCGGCGGACACCTTCCGTTTCTGATGTTGATGGCCGGACGGAAGCGGAACAATCGCTACTGGCAGTACACAACACAGGACCTAGAGACCGGCATACCCCATCCACGCGAACAAGCGCTATCCGACATAACCGCACTCATCGAGACTTTGACTCGCCTAGCAGACATCCCGCACAAGTACCCAACCCGCCGCATTGTGGGAACTACTGCATGAGGGAGTTGTACTACGCACAGTTCGGAACGGACACCATCGGCGATGTCCTGAATGCCGCCAGCCTCGTATGGGGCGGCGAAGACCACCTCTTAGATGTCGAAACCATAATGGAAGCAATCGAAGAAGTCATGGACAACGCGGTGAGACACTCCGGGCAGGATGGCGGAGCATTCACGCTTTCCCGTTCCGGCGACAAGATGGTCGCCCGAGTTGAGGATTCAGGGGTGGGGATTCATCACAACATGGCTGCCGCGTCTGAGGAACTCAGCGTCGAGTTCGCCTTCCGCCCCGGCCCTGTAGGCACATCGACCGGCTCACGGCGCCGAGGCGGGGGTCTGGTGCTCGCTCTCGACGCCACCGCGAGCATCCCCCAGATGACGCTTTGTCTATACACAGGCCACACCAGCTATACCGCGTCGAACGGCAAAGGGTATGTGACTTCCGGCAGCGGCGACTTTCACCAAGGCGTTCTAGTCGAGATGACCTGTCCCATATCGGACTAGTGCAAACACCCGATACTCAGAGGTTCGTCCCCCTCCCAAGCTGTGGCAGATAGGGGTTATCGGGCTCTTCTGCCTCGGATGTCACTTGCTCAGCAGCCGATTATGGAGGACCCCCATCACTTCTGGCGGATTCCCAGCCCCTAGACAAGATCCCCTATGAACCGTCCCGTGTTTTCCGGAGAGCGTTTTACTTGACTCCTGCTACCTGGGCTGGGGTGTGTTCGAGATGGTCTTTGGCCTCCCATTCTGCTGGCGGGATGTGTCCGATGGGCTCCAGAGTGCTTGCTCGAGGGCGTCGAGAGCCAGGTCGGTTCGTAGACTGCTCGACACTCGCCAGCCGACGACGAACCGTGAGAAGGGCGTCGACAACGCTGCGTAAGCGAAGCCCGACCAGGTCGGAACATAAGTAATATCGGCCAGCCAGAGACGGTCCGGATGGTCGGCTTCGAAGCTGCGGTCGACCAGATCAGCCGGTCTCGCCGCGTCCTCGTCGCTCACTGCTCATCGGGAATCGGTGCTCTGTCGAGCGTTGATCAAGCTGCCTTCCCAATGGTGAGATCGACTACTGTACGTTGCGCCCGCTCCGGGAGTCCCCCATGAAATTCTCGATTTCCACGACCGTTGTCGGCGTCCAGGATGGCGAGCGCAGATGGGACCTCGACGGCTACCTGGCGGAGTGCGAATCGGCCGACGCGCTCGGCTTCGAGTATGCGTACAAGGGCGAGCGGCGCGGGCACGGCCCCCACTCCGGAACACATGGGGTCGTGAACAACGCACAACTCATCGCACAGTTCGGACTGGCAGAAACGGAGCGCCTCAAGTTCGCAAGTGGCGTGGTGCTTCTCCCCCTCTACCACCCGGTGACCGTGATCCAGGATGCGGCGATGATCAACGCCATGTATCCGGGCCGGTACCGGCTGACCGTCGGCGCGGGTTACCTGCAGGACGACTTCGACGTCTATGGGCTGGACCTGTCGGAACGACCCCGGAGGATGCGCAGAGGCCTAGAAGCCATCAACGCATTCCGCTCCGGCGAGCACTTCCGTTTCGCCGAAGATGACCCGTGGCGGGGTATGGTTCCTCCTCGTGATCCGGCGATGGGTGATCTCCTTCCAGAGGTCTGGGTCGGCGCCTGGAGTGATGTCGGCGTCAAGATCGCCGCGCTTGGCGATGGTTGGGAGACCGGGCCGATCAGCTCGACCGCTCACCTCTCACACCTCGCCGGGCTGTACAGGGAGGAGTGCGCGAAGCTGGGAAAGACTCCGCGGATCGCCATCCTCCGCGAAGCGGCGATCGCCCCCAGCGACGAAGCCGCACGAGGTCTCCTTGGCCAGTACATCCTGGAATACCACCGGATCTACTACAGGCGTGGCAACGCTTACTACAAGCCGAGATGGGAGCCCTGGATCGAGGACATCGGTTCGGCGGACGACATCACCCTCGACCACGTTCTCCGCAACAGGGCCCTGGTCGGCTCTCCGGCCACGTGGATAGAGATGCTGGAGGAGTGGAAGGAGATCCTCGATCCGGAAGAGATCATCGTCCGCCTCCGATACTTCCACGGCCCCGGCCTCGACACCGCACTCGAGGGCCAGCAGATGGTCGCCTCTGAGGTGATGCCCCACTTCGCCGTGTAGTCAGTGGCTAGTGGCCAGTTGGGGCTGGGGTTATTTCGGAAGTCGTTAGCCCCCTCTGTTCGTGAGCCCTCTCGGATGGTTGGGCGTCCACTGTCCACTGTCCACTGTCCGCTGTATTGAGGTGCCCCTCAACCGGCCGTCATGGACAAGACACGGACAGCCAGGTGGAAGGCAGCGTCAGTGACTCCCAGGCCGGATCCGGAGAGCCGCTCCAGCGTGTGCACTTCGCCCCCGGCGGCTTCCGCCGACGCCTGATCCTCCCACTCGACAAGCGTCGCCCATGAGGACAGCCACGGGTTGGCGTGGTGCGGACGTCCGGTCCGGTTCAGGAGTCGAGCAGCCAAGAATCCGGACCGGCTCGCAGTCTCGGGGAAATCAACATCGTGAAACCAGTCGACGACGGCCCCCTCACTCGAGCCTTCCACCAGGTCGAAGCGGACCGAAGTCACCACCGGGCCGGCAACCGCGCCGGACCGGCTGCCTTCCGACCACGGCCGGTCGGGTATCTCCACACCGAGTGTGTGGACCTGCCGGTAGACGGTATTCGATCGATTCGTGACGTCGGCGAGAATCGCCGGGCGTTCCGGGTCCGACTCCGGGCTTCGCTTCGTGTTGTAAGCCTCCGAGTAGAAGATCTCCGAACTATCAATCTCGTACACATTGAGGATGAGCGGCGAACCTGTCCGGGATTGATATCCGTGGGTGCTGTGGAACCCGACCGATATCAAGTCAGGCGCATGCTTGTGTTCATACCAGTTCATGAATGCCGGCAAGCCCTCCGGAGCGACATCCATTCGTGCAAGATATATGTTCGGGAGCATGTCGACGATCCCTCCCTCGAGACGCGGCAGATCAGTCAATGTGACTCCTCCGGACCGGAAAGACGTCGCTGCCGTTCCGCGAGTGCGGCCATCGCGCCCGTCGTGTGATGGCTCAGCGAGTGCGAGAGGAAGTGGAAGCCACTGACCGCCTGGTAGCCGGCCTGATCCTCCATCTGCCGGAGCGAGAGTTTCGACAGCATTAGCGTCTCGGCCGGAATCGCTGCCAGGGACTGGACGACCGATTCGATCCGTTCCTCGATCTCATCGGGCGCCAGGACTTCGGATACCAGACCCACCTCGCGGGCGGTCTGCGCGTCCATCCGCTGGTCGAGCCAGAGGGTCTGTTTGGCGCGCCGCGAACCCACGGCCCAGGCGAATGCGGGAACCTCGGCGTCGTTGATGCCCATGGCCGGAATGATGGGTGAACCGAAGACGGCGTCAGGCGTCGCATAGACAAAATCCGCGACGGAGACGAACATCAAGCCGGCCGCGAGGCAGTGGCCATGGGCGAGCACCACCGTCGGCACGGGAAGCTCGCGAAAGCGGTTCACCGGATCCACGAACAGCCGTTGCTCCCATCGCATCCGGCCCTCTACCGTCTCGACGGCTCGGGCGTAGTCGGCATGCGCCACGATCTCCTTGAGATCATGCCCCGAACAGAACGATCTTCCCTTGCCCGCGAGCACGACGACACGAACACCTGCATCCTGGCGGACCAGCTCGAGCGCATTGTCGAAGGCTTCGAGCATTGCGGTGTTCTGGGCGTTGTGCACGCGGGGTCGGTTGAACCAGATCCACCTCGCCGGTCCACGGTCTTCCACCAACAACGGTGCGTTATCGTTCATTGGGTCTTCCTCCGTGCGATGATCGAGCGACCGACGAAACGGCGAAGACTCGCCGTGCCCCCGAGTTGTTGCTGCAGCGCCAGGCACCGTCGGTAGTACAGGTGGATTCCATACTCCCATGCGAAGCCCATCCCGCCGTGCACCTGGATTGCATCCTCTGCGACCTGCCTAGCCACGGAAACGGTCGCCGCGCTGAGGCTCGCAGTGAGTTCTGGGCGCGGTTCCTCCAGCCATGCCAGCCGGCTGACGGCAGAGCGAATGAGTTCACATCCCGCGCGCATATCGGCAAGCTTGTGTTGGACCGCCTGGAAACCGGCCAGCGGCCGCCCGAACTGGGATCGTTGCCGGGCATAGTCCACCGACACTTCCATGACCCGGTCCGCGATTCCGGAGAGCTCGGCGATTACGAGCACCCGAGAGCGATCCACTATTCGAGCATGGTCGGCCCTGGCCAGAACGGTTGCAGCATCGGGGTCGAACCTGAGCCGGCCGCGACCTTGCCCGGGGTCCACTCCGGGCGAGGGTTCGACGACACTGTCCGGACGGCCGAGGTCGACGACTCGTGACGCGCTCTCTCCCACCACCAGCGCAACCCTTGCCCCCTCTTCGACCCAGCCCTCGGCCGGCCCACCGCCGGCGGGAGGGGAGCCGATTGCAGGGAATCCGCATCCCCAACGAGCGCTGGTTGAGGGTGCGCCGGGGAGTCCGCCCATCACCAGTGGGCCCACGAGGCTCATCTTGAGGCGTGAGAGGGTCGGCATCAAGCGGCGACCGCCCACCCAGCCCACCACACACAGTTGGTCGAGGTCGAGTCCCAGGCCTCCCATCTCTTCGGGAACGGCTAGCTCGGCGAGGCCGATCTCGTCCAACGCCGTGAGCAGGGTCGAGTCAGGAGCCTCTGAAGCAGCCGCATGGAGCAGTCGATCGATCGAGGCGTGGTCTGCGAGCAGGTGATCCAGCGTGGACGCGACTTCTATGGCCGTGATGCCATTCATCAGAGGCCAAGCAGCAGGCGGGCGATCACGTTCCGTTGAATCTCCGATGTACCGGAGTAGATGCTGACCGACCGGGACTCCAGGAGGTCGTTGATCCACCCGTCGTCGAGGCCCTCGTCGGACAGATGGTCGAAGGCTGTGGCGAAGATGTCCTGGTATACGTCAGCCAGGAACAGCTTGTCCACGGAACTCGAACCCGGCACCAGCGTTCCGTTCTCCTGATGACCCAGGGTCCTGAACACTTGCGCGTCGAGCAGGTCGAGCTTCGATTCCAGAACGCCCAGCGACTCGATGGCGTCTTCGATCTTGCCGAGTGCATCGAGCCGGTCGACGAGATCGGCGAGCCGACGTCGAAGACCGGTGGTCCGTTCCAATACGAACAGGCCGCGCTCGTAGGCCATCGCCTCCATGGCCACGTCCCAGCCATTACCGAGCCCGCCTAGGACGTTCTCCAGGGGCACTTCGACCCCGTCGAAGAAGACCTCGCTGAAGTGGGGCTCACCGAGCATCTGCAACAACGGCCGAACCGTTACGCCAGGTGACCCCATATCGACGATCAGGACAGAGAGACCGGAGTGCCTGACCCCTTCGGGGTCGGTCCGCACGAGCATGGCATTCCACTTCGATAGTTCTGCGCGACTGGTCCAAACCTTCTGGCCGTCGACCACGAGAACGTCGCCGGAGACCTGCGCCCTCGTGCGGACTGCGGCGAGGTCCGAACCGGCGTCTGGTTCAGAGAAGCCCTGACACCAGATCTCGCCGGCGTCGAGCATGCCGGGGAGAAACCGAGACTTTTGCTCCTGGGTACCGCGGCTGAGAATCGTGGGCCCCCAGGTATAGAGAGCAAGGCGGTTGATGAGCTGCGGCATGCTGGTTGTGGCGAGTTCCTGGCACAGCACGGCCTCCGCGGATAGACCCATCCCTCCGCCACCGAATTCGGTCGGCCATGAGAGTCCGATGAAGCCCGCCCGGTGGAGTTGACGCTGCCATCGAGTGAGTGCCGCCATGCGAGCGGCGTATTCCAATGGCTGCGGGCCGGGGTCGTTCTTCTCGAACCATTGGCGAAGGCCCAGCCTGAGATCGTCCAACTCGCTCTCGACTCTCAATGTCGGTGGCACGACGCTGCCAGGGACGATGCGGCTGAACGGGGCTTGCATTACCTCAAATAATATCTCATATGTTATAACCAGCCCCACTACTGGCAGCGCGAAGCACGAGGAAAGGCCGACTTGCCATGACGAGAAGTGTTCGAAGTGCGCTCGTCACCGGAGCCGCGCGAGGCGTTGGACACGCAACCTGCCTGGCACTGGCCGAGCGAGGCTACGAGGTTGTGGGCGTCGACATCCGCGAACAGCGTTTGAACGGAGCTACGGCCACTATCAGCGCCGACCTGAGCGATCCATCGGATTGCGACAAGGTGATCGCTGAGGCTGGGAGGATCGACGTCCTCGTAACCGCTCACGGCCTGCTCGAGCCGCGAACAATCGAAGAGACAACAGTCGAAGACTTCGATCGAGCGGTGAGCGTGAACCTACGTTCTGTGTTCCTTCTGTGTCAAGGGACCGCACCGTCCATGGCCGCGGCGGGATGGGGGCGTATCATCAATTTCTCCAGCGTCGTCGCCCGGACCGGGGGGGTGGCGTCCGCGCCCTACGCCGCAGCGAAGGCCGGCGTCATCGCGCTCACGAAGTCGTTCGCGACGGCGTACTCGAGCCGGGGCGTCACCTGCAATGCCGTGGCGCCCGCAGCTATCGACACCGAACTCAACGCATTCCTCGATGAAGCGGGGCGGCAGAGGATCATCGATCTGGTGCCGGCCGGTCGGTTCTCGACACCCGAGGAATTCGCGGCGCTCGTCGTGTATCTCGCCGGAAACGACGCCGGGTACATCACCGGCGCAACCATCGATATGAACGGCGGATGGGTGATGACGTGATACCAGTTTGGAGGGACTCGCGTCATGGACCAACATCCCCAACATAGAGAGATCGTCCAGATTCGCCGATACTCTGCGTGATATGGAGAAACGCTCGACAGCAGCCGAACGAGGCGAGCAACTTGCCCGCCACCTCCATGCCAACCCCGAGACGGGGCTCGCCGAGGTTGATGCTTCGGAGCGCTGTGTACGCCTGCTGAGAGAGTGGGGATTCCGCGTCGAACGCGGCATAGCCGCGCTCGATACTTCCTTCGTCGCTGAAAAGACGCTCGGTGGGGACGGTCCGACGGTCGGGCTTGTGGTCGAGTACGACGCTCTCCCCGAAGTCGGACACGGTTGTGGACACAATCTGATCTGTGGCGGGGTCATGGAAGCAGCGCTGGAGCTGGCCGACCGGTCTGATCTGGCGGGCACTCTCAAGGTGATCGGCACTCCGGCCGAGGAACTCTTCGCCGGCAAGGCGCCCATGCTCGAGGCCGGCGCCTTCGACGGTGTCGACGCTGCATTTACCTATCACCCGTCTGACGTGGTCGCGGTATTCGGGACGCTGAACGGCGCCGCTTTGTTCGAATTGGCCTTTCAAGGACAGGCGTCACACGCGGCCAGCCGACCGTGGGACGGCCGGAGCGCTCTCGATGCAGCGACTCTCGCGGCGCACGCTCTCGCGATGGAACGCCAGTATCAACGTGACGGCTGCCGTATCCACGCGAAGGTGGAGTCTGTGTCCGGAAGCCACAATGTTCTGCCGGATATGACGAGCCTCAGGGTGAACGTTCGAGCTCCCAAAGACGATCTCCTCCAAGGTCTGATCGAGAGCGTGCAGCGCATTGCCGAAGGATCGGCCCACGCCACCGCGACCGCGGTCAGCGTGAGTCTCCTGAGCAAAGCGCGTCCCTATCTGATGCATGAGGGGCTCGCTCGACTCGCCTGGGATGTTCTGGGGATCCCTGCCGGCACTACCTACGACATCTCGGGCTCCAGTGATCTTGGTGACGTCAGCCAGGCGATCCCGACGGTGTGCGTGACCGAAGTCGGTTGGTCACCCGTAACATGGCACTCGCGCGAACTGCATGACGCCGCCGGTTCAGCAGGCGCGGTAGCGTCGATGCATCGGGCCGCAGGCGTCTTGACGAGGATGGTCGAACGGTTCGTGGCATCTCCGCACGAGTGGCTGACGGACCCGGACTTCGCGCTTCGATCGAGGTGAGCAACGACTGTGGGTAGTCAACACGAGAAGGAGCGAGATCGGACGTGGGTATCGGCGTCCGGGGTCGAGCTGGAACGCGTTTACCGCTCGCAGCATGTTGCTGATGGGCAGCGCCTCGCTGCCGGGTCTCTGCCTGGCTCAGCTCCCTTCCTGCGTGGCGCATACCCCGAGATGTACCGCGCCAAGGACTGGCGGATCTTCCAGCTGAGTGGATTCGGTAACCCCTCCGACATGAACAAGCGAATCCGGTTCCTGCTGGACGCCGGGGAGACGGGCGTCATCGTCAAGCACGATCGGATGACGGACGACCACCTGTATGACGTCGACCACCCGGACATCGTTGAGCGTCGAGAAGACGTCGGCTTGACGGGCACGGTCACGGTCGGGCTCAGGGACTACGAGACCATCATGGATGGAATTCCGCTCGAATCCATCTACGTCAAGCCGGGCGGAGGGGTCGCACAAAGCGCCCCGTACACACTGGCGTGCTACTGGTCCACAGCCAGCCGTCGCGGGATCCCGCTCGAGAAGTTGAGGGGCACCGGTCAGAGCGACTTCTTCCTCACCTACATCGGATGCCCACCCAAAGAACAGATCCCTCCAGGTGCTGCGATGCGGCTCAACCTGGACATCATCGATTGGTGTATGGAACGGATGCCTCATTGGGTGCCGGTCTCGATTGCCGGATACAACGGAGCGGATTCGGGGCTCAACGCCTGGCAAGAGCTTGGGGCCGTCTTCGCCAATGCCGTCGAATACCTGGAGGCGGTGTCTGATCGAGTGGACGGCAACTACGACAGCTTTGCCCGGATGATCGGCGGCATGAATTTCCGCACCTCCATGGATCTGTTCGAGGATGCAGCGAAGCTGAGAACGGCGCGGAAGATGTGGCACGACCTGCTGACCAACCGATACGGCGTCACGGACGAACGGGCTCTTCGCCTCCGCATCCACGTCGTGACGGCCGGCAGCAACATGGCCTACCAGGAACCACTCAACAACATCGTCAGAGGGACGGTGATGGCTCTGGCGGCAGCGCTGGGAGGCACCCAATCGCTGGGAGTCTCGGGCTATGACGAGGCCATGTCCATCCCCTCTGACCACGCGCACGTGATGTCGATCCGGATCCAGCAGATCCTCCAGGAGGAGACGAACATCACCGCGGTGGCCGATCCGCTCGGGGGGTCCTTTTACATCGAGCACCTCAGCCAAGAGCTCGAGCGCCGGGCGCTCGCCTTCATGAGCGACATCGAGATGGAGGGAGGGTTCCTCTCGGTGATCGATAGTGGCTGGCTACTCGAACAGGCTGCTCGCGGCCAGATCGAGGAAATGGCGGCAATCGAGGAAGGCCGAAAGCGAATCGTCGGCACCAACGTACATCGCGCACACGAAGAACCGATGCCAATAGATGGTTTCGAGGGTTGCTCCGGGGAGGAGACCTGGGAGAGGGCCATGCAACGCCTTACCTCGATACGACGAGAGCGACACGGACGAGAGGTGACACGGAGGCTTCGGGATCTCGAAGCGGCGTGCCGCACAACCGAGAACGTCATCCCCCGGGTGATGCGGGCAGTGCAAGCCGACGCAACCATCGGAGAGATAGGGGACGTATTCCGGAGCGTATTCGGCGTCTGGGACGTTCCGATGCGGTTCTGAGCGGCAATGACGCACACCAGGATTCTGATCGCGAAGACGAGCCTCGATGGGCATTGGCGAGGGGTTATGGTCGTCGCCCGAGCGTTCAGGGACGCCGGTTTCGATGTGGTGCTCGGGGGAATGCTCCGAGCCGGCGACATCGCTCGAATGGCCGGCGACGAAGACGTACAGATCATCGGTCTGAACGTAGGGGGAAGGATCGAGGTCGTGCATCGGATCCTGGACACGCTGGACCAAGCCGGACTCGCGGACATCCCGGTCCTGGCCGGAGGAACCATTCCACCACAGGCGATCGACGAGCTCGCCTCCCGCGGTGTCTCCGTTCATCCCCCCGGAAGCCCGCTGACCGAGATCGTCGATGCAGCGAACCGGCTTCTCGGCAGGGTCGGGTGACAATCCGGATGACGAACGGACTGCCTTCCGAGTTCTTCACCAGTCGCCTGAGACGCGCAACACTCGGTGACGTCCTGGAACGCAGGGCTCTTCGCGACAGCGACTCGCCGGCCGTGGTCGTCCATACGGGCGATCAGGGACGCCTCAGCCTCACCTACGGGCAGTTGGACGGTCTTGTCAACCGGATGAGCCGCTCACTCCGGCGGCAGGGCATCGGGAATCGAGACGTCGTGGCGATGATGGCCGGTAACGGACTCGACCACATCGTGACCTACTACGCCGCCCTCAAGATCGGCGCTGTCTTCACAACGCTCAACCCGAACCTGACCGAGTTCGAGATAACGCGACAATTGGAGAGCGCTCGACCGCGCCTGATCGTCGCCGAAGAACGATTGACGCAGGTGGCCACCGGCGCTGTCGAGTCGATTGTCCCCACGAGGACGGCGAGTGACAGCGTGATTCCCGGGAGCGAACTGGCGAGCATGCTGCAGGAAGAGGAGCCGCTCGCGGACGATTGGCATGTCAGCGAGCACGATCTCGCAATGATCATTTACACATCAGGAACGGAGAGCGAGCCAAAAGGCGTTCGCATACCCCATCGGAACTTTTTGATCGCAACATCTCCTGCGTGGACCGGAGAACGGTATGTCGAGCATGATGATCGGTTCCTGCTTCTGGCCCCGATGCACACGATGGCTGGTGTCGGCACTGTCACCAACCTGATTTCGGTCGGCGCCACGATCGTGCTCGGCGGGACCACGAAGGCGGCGCACTCCCTGGAAGTGATCGAGTCGGAGCGGATCACCAACATGTCGCAAACGCCGACCTTCTATGTCCGGCTGACCGAACACGAAAACTTCGACCGAGCCGACATTTCATCCCTCCGGCAAGCCCATACTTACGGCGGAGCAATCCCTCTTCACGTCACCGACACGATGTCGTCCCGAGTCCCGAGACTGCGTTGGGCAACGTACTGGGGGCAGACGGAGTTGAGCCAACTCGGCGCCATCGGCTACTACGGCAGCCCGGCCGAGATTCCCGGGCACGATCAGCGCTGGATCGGTCGTGCTGTGCCACAAGTAGAGGCCCGGGTGGTTGACGAAGATGATCGACCGACCGAGGTCGGCGAGCTGATTTGTCGATCCCCGGCCGTGATGGAGGGCTACCACGGCCGGCCTGACCTGACTGCTGCGGTCACCAGAGGCGGTTGGTTGCGAACCGGCGACATCGTCCGGATCGACCAGGACATGAACCTCTTTTTCCATGACCGCAAGAAGGACGTCATCAAGTCCGGCGGATTGAATGTGTCCTCGCTGGAGGTCGAAGGTGTTCTCTCGAGGATTCCGGGCGTCCGGGAAGTGGCGGTGGTTGGCACTCCCGACCCTGTGTGGTCCGAGGCTGTCACCGCCTTCATCGTGCGAGAGGACGGCAAACCCACGGACGAGACCGAGTTGATGGCCGTGGCGCGACGGGAACTCGCGGCATTCAAGCTGCCGAAACGCATTCACTACCTGCCGGCGCTTCCAAGGGACACGCAGGGCAAGGTACTGAAAAGGCAGTTACGAGAACTTGCAGTGAATTAGCCCCGATCATCCATGGATGGGGGTTCGAAGGAGAGAAGGGTAGTTTCGGGGATGTGCGTGCCGTGAGTGGGTCTTCAGCCCTCTCCCAGGTCCTTGAGGGGATCGAGCCTGCCGATGCCAGGGCGATGCGAAGGGCTATGGCGAGGCAGATGATCCTGACCAAACCTCCGGGCAGCCTCGGTCGTCTGGAGGAGATCTCGGTGCAACTGGCGGGGATCTTCGCGAACCCGAGGCCGGTCATCCGGGACAAGGCGGTGATCGTGGCAGCCGGCGACCACGGCGTGGTCGCTCAGGGAGTCACGGGCTACCCCCAAGCGGTGACTGCCCAGATGGTGCGGAACTTCCTGGAGGGCGGGGCGGCGATCAGCGTCATGGCGCGCTTGGGCGGCGTGCGCCAGATAGTTGTGGATGCGGGGATCGCGTCGGCCAGGTTCCCCGACCATCCAGGGCTACGGACGGTCCGGGTCGGGAGCGGAACGGCAGACATGAGTCAGGGCCCGGCGATGTCCAGGGAGCAGGCGGTCCGTTGCCTCGAGGCGGGCATGACTCTCGCGAGAGAAGTAGCGGCGTCGGGCGTGGACCTGATCGCTACCGGGGATATGGGCATCGGCAACACCACGCCGTCCAGCGCCATCGCCGCGACGATTACCGGCAGGCCTCCCACCGAGACAACAGGAGAAGGAACGGGCCGAAGTTCTGAGGAGTTGCGCCGCAAGACCGCGGTTGTAGCAAAGGCGCTGGAGGTCAACGCTCCTGACGGGCTTGACCCGATCGACGTCCTGGCCAAGATCGGGGGGTTCGAGATCGGCGTGCTCGCCGGGGTGATGCTGGGAGCGGCTTCGGAGCGGCGGGCGGTCGTGCTCGACGGGTTCATCTCGGGCGCGGCCGCTCTAATCGCCTACGGCCTGAACCCGGCGGTCCGTGACTACCTGATCGCCTCCCACCGCTCCGCCGAGAAAGGCCACCGCGAGGTGCTGGCCCATATACGACTCGACCCGCTCCTGGAACTGGCGATGCGACTCGGGGAGGGAACCGGAGCGGTCCTCGCCATGGGCATCATCGAAGCCGCCGCAGCGTGCCTCGGCCAGATGGCCACCTTCGACGAGGCGGGCGTCTCCGACCGTCCGACCGAAGGTGCGGTGGAGGAAGGGGCTGGGGGATGAGGGGGCTACGCGCCGCCATCGGCTTCCTGACCATCCTTCCCGCCGCGCCGAAGATCCCTACCGGCGGGCTGTCGAAGGCGCCGGCCTGGTTCCCGGCGGTGGGGCTGCTGCTCGGGATGATCGTCGCCGTGCTGGACGGGCTGTTCACATGGCTCGGGTTGCTGGACGGGCCTTCGTTCCTCTTGGAGGGGGTGCTGCTGGTGGCCGTGCTGGCCTTGCTGACGCGCGGCCTGCATCTGGACGGCTTCATGGACACCTGCGATGCGTTGGCGGGAGGGCACGACCGGGAGCGGCGGCTCGAACTGCTCCGGGATCCGCACGTGGGGGCCTTCTCGGTAATAGGCGTGGTCCTCCTCCTGGTGGTCAAGGTCTCATCGCTGGCCGCTCTCCCTGTGGAGAGCCGCCTCTGGGCGATCGTTCTGGTTCCCTGCCTGTCGCGCTGGGCCATCCTGGTGGTGATGGACCGGTTCCCTTACGTGCGGCGGGAGGGCCTCGGCACGCCGTTCCTCCGCGGTAGAAGCCGGCGGAGTCTGCTGGTCGGCTCGGCCGTTGCGGTGGTGGTGACCCTGGTGCTGACCGGCCCCGTCGGTCTCCTGCTGATGGCCACAGCCGGCCTCGTAGCCGGCGGGGTCGGGGCGTGGGCGAAGCGACGCATCGGCGGCGTGACCGGTGACATCTACGGCGCCGCCTGCGAGACGAGCGAGGCAGCGTTGCTCGTGCTGGCGGTGGTCCTGACGCTGGGCGATCCGGGGGCGCTCGGTTCGCCCCTGCTCGCTCTGCTGGACACGTCTGGCTGAGGAACTGCCGGATGTGGTCGGGCGACTGGCGTATCGAGGCGGCGACCCTGCTCGTCGCGATCCTGGTGGACCTGGTAGCCCGGGAGGCGCCGCCCGCCATCCACCCGGTGGTGTGGATGGGCAAGCTGATCGCGTGGCTCGAACGACTCTTGCCCGGTCCCGATCGCAGGTTGCCCGCGCTGGTCGCCGGGGTAGGGATGGCCGCCCTCGTGCCCGCGGCTTCCGGCGGCGTTGCCTGGCTGGCGACGTCCTTCCTACGGCAAGTAGGACCGGTCGCCTATGTGATGGCGGGGTCTGTCCTACTCAGCACCACGTTCGCGGTCAGGGAGCTGGGGCGCGCCGCCAACAGGACACGCTCCTCCATGGAGTCAGGGGATGGCGAGGGGGCCCGGCGGAGCCTACGCAGCCTGGTCAGCCGCGATACGCGTGCGCTGGCGCCGCCGCTGGTGACGATGGCGGCCATCGAGTCCGTGGCCGAGAACACCACGGACAGTTTCATCGGGCCGTGGCTGGCCTTCGCCCTGTTCGGCCTGCCGGGCGCCTTCGCCTACCGGGCGATCAACACCCTGGACAGCATGATCGGCTACCGGGGTAGGTACGAATACGTAGGCAAGGCGGCTGCGAGGCTCGACGATCTGGTCAACCTGATACCGGCCCGACTGAGCGCATTGCTGATGCTGGTGGCGGGCAGGCTCCTCTGCGGGCTTCCGGCCGCCCGTGGCCGGCGGATCGCCGTCCGGGATCGTCGGTTGACCGAGAGCCCGAACGCCGGCTGGACGATCGGTGCTGCTGCCGGGCTCCTGGGGGTGGTGCTGGAGAAGGCCGGTCACTACCGGATCGGGGATGGGTTGAGGGATCCGACGGGCGCCGACATAGGCGCTTCCGTCCGGCTGGCGCTCGCAGTGGCGGCGACTGCGGTCCCGGTGATGGTGGCGGTGACGGCGCTGCGCGGATCGGGAGCGGGGTAGTAGGCGCGTGGCGTCCTCCCGTCCGTTCCACGGTGGCCTGAACATCACCGAGCTGAAGGCTCTCGGTCTGCGTCCCGACCAGGTGGGGGACTTCAGCGCCAGCATTAACCCTCTTGGTGTCTCTCCGCGGGTGGAGAGGGCCATCCGGAAGGTGGACCTGTCCAGCTATCCCGATCCCGAATGCACCGAACTGCGGGAGGCTCTCGGCGAGAAGCTCGGAATCCGGCGGGACCGGATCCTCGTCGGGAACGGGTCGACCGAACTGATCCACCTGGTCGCCCGAGCCTGGCTGCGGGATGGCGACTCCGCCGCCGTCTTCGCCCCGACCTTCGGTGAGTACGAGGCGGCCTGCCGTCTCCAGCAGGTCGAGCCGTTTCCTATCCGGGCCGCGTGCGAAAGGGAGTTCCGCTGGGACATGGCGGAGGCCACGCGCCTCCTTGCAGAGCTGCAGCCCGCGGCGGTCTTCATGTGCAACCCCAACAACCCGACCGGCACGTACCTGGAACCGGGTGAGGTCGAGGCATGCGCCCGGGCGGCGGGAGACAACGGGCTGCTGGTGGTGGACGAGGCCTACGCATCCTTCGTGGACAAGCGCTGGGACCCGGCGCCCCTGCTGGAGGTCGGCAACGTGGCGCTGGTTCGCTCCATGACCAAGGACCACGGGCTTCCCGGCCTGCGGGCTGGGGTACATGGTGGCGCCGACCCGGATGGTACGGGAGGCGCAGCGTTTCCAGTACACGTGGAGCGTGAGCGCGGTCGCCCAGGCGGCCGGCATGGCCGCTCTGGACAACCCGGACCACGTGGAGGAAGGCCGACGGGTCGTGAATGCCGCCAAGGAGTACCTGGTGCGAGAGATTCGTGGTCTCGGCCTGGCGTGTGCGCCCGCGAGCGCCAACTTCCTGCTGGTGCAGGTGGGTAACGCCACAGGTGTACGCCTCGAGTTGCTCAGGCGCCATCGAGTCTGCGTCCGCGACTGCACCTCGTTCGGTATGCCCGGCCACATCCGGATAGGAGTGAGAAGTATGGACGACAGCCACCACTTGGTTGAAGCCTTGGCCGACGTTCTCGGGCAATATCCCTGACTATTCATGTGCCCAGGACACCGATGCGCATCCGGCCACTTCAGGCTCATCATCGCGGAACGGCTGCCCCTCACCTGCGGTGAATGCCACGCCCGGATGAAGGCGGGCTGTCAAATGAATATGACCCCAGGTCAGGCAACCCGAATCGCCCGCTCCGTCACCCTTTCAAGCCCCAACCATGAGTGATCGGGGATATCGGTCAGTGTCCACTGACCGATAACCTGTCCACCCATGCGCGCCATCATGATCCAGGGGACTGCCTCGAGCGCAGGTAAGTCCCTGATCGTGGCAGGGCTCTGCCGCCTTGCGGCATGACCGTGTCACCCTTCAAGCCGCAGAACATGTCCAACAACGCCGCGGCGTGTGCAGGTGGTGGCGAGATCGGCCGGGCCCAGGCCCTGCAGGCCCGCGCCGCCGGGGTCCTCGCGCGCCCCGATCTCAACCCGGTCCTGATCAAGCCGCAGTCCGATCGCACCGCCCAGCTGATCGTTCGCGGGGAGCCGTCCGGTCTCCTCGAACCGGGTGACTACATCGGTGACCGCAGCGGGCTGCTGGACGTGGTCATCGACAGTTTCAACGGGCTGGTCGCCACCCATGACCTCGTCATCGTGGAGGGTGCGGGTAGCCCGGCCGAGACCAACCTCCGTAACCGTGACATCGCCAACATGGGCTTCGCCCGCCGGGCCGGCGTCCCCGTCTGCATCATCGGCGACATCGACCGGGGTGGTGTGATCGCCTCGCTCGTGGGCACCCACGCGGTACTGGACCCGGCCGATGCGGCGATGGTGATCGGGTTCGTGGTCAACAAGTTCCGGGGGGCCCGACGCATATTCGAACCCGGTGTCGAGTTGATCGAGCGGCGCACCGGCTGGAAGTGCTTCGGTGTCGTCCCGTGGATAGCCGCGGCGGCCCGTTTGCCCTCGGAGGACGCGGTGGGCCTGCCCGAATTGGTTGGCTCAGCGGCCCGGCCGTCCGGTGATCCGGGCCCGCTGCGGGTGGAAGTTCCCCTGCTCGGTCGCATCGCCAATCACGACGACCTCGATCCGCTTCTCTCGGAGCCCGGCGTGGAGTGCCTGCTCATCCGGCCCGGCCGACCGATTCCGAGGGATGTCGACCTCATCCTGCTGCCGGGGACCAAGTCGACGATCGGCGATCTCGACTTCTGCAGGGAACAGGGGTGGGACCACGACATAATCGCCCATGCCCGCGGGGGCGGACGGGTCTTCGGCATCTGCGGCGGGATGCAGATGCTGGGACGGGCGGTGCACGACCCGAACGGTGTGGACCGGGCCGGCCCGCAACGTGGCAGGCTTCGGGCTGCTCGACATCGAGACCACCATGGCGGACAGGAAGATCGTGCGGGAGGCCTCGGGGCGCTGCGCGCTGTCCGGTGCGTCCGTCCACGGCTACGAGATCCACAACGGGCGGGTCAGCGGCCCCGATCTCGGCCGGCCCCTGCTGCACATCACCCACGGCCCCGACGGCGCCCAGAGCCCGAACGGACGGGTCGGCGGGGTCCACCTGCAAGGACTCTTGGCGAGCGACGAATACCGGCGGGCCTGGCTGGCTCGCCTCGGCGCCTCCGCCGACCCCGACCTCGATTACGGCGCCATCGTTGAAGATGCTCTCGACGACGTGGCTTCCGCCCTGGAGGACGCAATCGACGTCGACGCGTTGTTCCGCAAATCCTTGGCCCCCGCTAGACATGGAGCCGGCCATTCTTGACAGGGAGGGCTGCCGGCAACCGACCAGCCGTCGGCTCGGGAACGATTTCGGATGACGTACGGGCACAGATGGTTCCTCGTGCGCCACGGTCAGACGGAGTGGAACCGGGTCGGACGGGCGCAGGGCCAATCCGACCCACCCCTGAACCAGGAGGGCCAGGAGCAGGCGGAAGCGGTAGCCGTCCGATTGGCCCCGGTCTCCTTTGAGGTGGCCTACTCCAGCGACCTGCGCCGGGCGGCGGATACGGCCGTACCCGTCATGCGCGGCCGGGACACACCGATCGTTTACCGGCGCGACCTAAGGGAGAAGAGCTTTGGCGAGTGGGAGGGCATGACATACGAGCAGGTGCGGCGCCGGTACCCCGCCATGCTCGAGGAGTTGTTCTCCGAGAGGCCGGCATTCGCTCCCCCGGGAGGGGAGAGCGACTTGGACCTGTTTGCCCGGGCAGCCGGCGCCGCGGCCGGCATCGCGGAACGGCACGCCGAAACCGATGGGAACATCCTGGTGGTTTCGCATGGAGGCACCCTGCGCGCCATGATGGTCTCGATGCTCGGGCTGCCGATCGAATCGATGTGGAGGCTCCGGCTATCGAACGCCGGGCTGTCTGTCATCACCGTGTTCGCCGAGGGCGGGGCAACCATCGACCTGCTCAACGACACCAGCCATCTGGGGCCGGGTTTCGATGACTGACAGCGCGAACCGGGCCGTGGGTCGCTCCGACGAACTCGTCCTCGTTCTCGGCGGAGCTCGTTCCGGAAAGAGCACGCTCGCGGAACGCATGGCGCGGGACGGGGGAAGGGTGCTCTTCATCGCCACCGCCGAAGCCCTCGACGAGGCGATGCAGCGCCGCATTGCCGATCATCGTAGGTACCGGCCGGAGCACTGGGACACCCTCGAGGAGCCGATCCATCTCAGCAGAGCCGTCCGGCCGCTCGTCGATCGCTACGACACCTTCGTCCTCGACTGCCTGACCCTGTGGGTGAGCAACCTCCTCCTCGGGGATGAGGGAGCGCCCGATGCCGAGGGCATGGTCCTCGAGACGGTAGGGCGCCTGCTCGACCTGATTGACGCCACGGGCGGCAGGTGGATCCTGGTCAGCAACGAGGTCGGCCAGGGCATCGTGCCCGCGTCACCGCTCGGAAGGGAGTACCGGGACGTGCTCGGCCGCGTCAACCAGTTGGTCGCGTCAAGGGCGGACAAGGCTTACCTGATGGTGGCCGGCCTGGCCTTGGAGCTCAAGTCACTCGCGGATACGTCATGGGGGGCCGCCGGTGTGGAGGCGATCCTCGACGAACCCTGATGAGCGCCCAGCTGCTTGGCGAGCATCGCGAGACGCGAGTTCGTAAGGTGGGGGACGACCGACCAGCACGGGCGTTCCTCGGAGAGATATGCAAATCAGGACGTTTCGGACCGACGGATTGGGGGACAGTACCTACCTGCTGACCCATGACGGGGGCGGCGTGGTCGTCGACCCGCAGCGGGACGTGGAGCGGTTCGAGCGAGCCATCCTCGATGCGGGCATACATGTCACCCATGTCCTCGAGACTCATATCCACAACGACTACGTGTCGGGCGGGCGCGACCTCGCTCACCGTACCGGCGCCAGGCTCGTGCTGCCGGCGGCGGCGGGCGTAGCCTTCGACCACCTTCCTGCTTTCCACAAGGAGGATCTCCCCGGTGGCCCGGTGGTGATCCGGCCGTTGCATACGCCCGGCCACACGCCCGAGCACATGAGCTACGTCATCCTGGTGGAAGGGGAGATCGTGGCGGCGTTCTCCGGCGGGAGCCTCCTGGTGGGTTCCGCAGGGCGGACCGACCTGCTCGGGGACGATCGGGCATGCCAACTTGCCCGGCTTCAGTACCTGTCGGTCCACCGGCTGGCCGAGCTTCCCGACGAGACCGGCCTGTATCCCACCCACGGTGAGGGATCGTTCTGTACCGCGTCGGGGGCCGGGCGGTCCGTCTCCACCATCGGGATGGAGCGGCGGACCAATCCGGTGCTGGCATACCCGGACGGTGACGCCTTCGTAGCGGGGCAGTTGGCCGGACTCCAACCCTTCCCCACCTACTACGCGCACATGGGACCGATCAACCTCATGGGACCCGAACCCCTGATGGTTCCGGAACTCACCGTGCTGGACCCGTCCGGCCTGCCGGACCATGCCAGGCTGGTCGACATACGGCCCCGCTCCGCTTACGCAGCTGGGCACATTCCGGGATCGTTGGGGCTGGAGATGAGCGATCAGGTGGCGGTGTGGGCCGGTTGGTTGCTGCCCTTCGACAGCCCGGTGGTCCTCGTGGCCGAGCGCGGCCAGGATGCGGAGGAAGTGGCCCGCCAGTTCGGTCGGATCGGCTTCGACAACGTGCTGGGCGTGGTGTACGGAGTCTCGGGCTGGGTGCAAGCCGGTGGCTCCCTGGCATCGTTCGAGACCAGGACCACGGGCGAGTTGGCCGCGGCCATGGCAGCGCGCGACGACCTCCAGGTGCTGGACGTCCGTTCCCCTGGAGAATGGGAGGCGGGCCACCTCGAGGGATCCGTCCACCGGTACGTGCCGTACCTCAAGGACGGCGCACCCGAAGGGCTGGACCGGTCGAGAACGGTGTGGGTGACCTGCGGGAGCGGCTACCGCGCCTTCGTAGCCAGCGCCTTTCTGGAAGCGGCGGGCCTGCGAGTGGTCGTGGTGACGCCGGGGGGCGTGCCCGACGTGGCGGAGCAGCTAGTTGGTAGTTGGATTCCACTGATCACTGATCACTGATCACTGACCACTGACCGAGGCCTCCGGATGCCCGGGTGCGGAAGAGCTACCGAGGCCGGGGTCTCGCTACGCTGACCGAGCCAACGCGTGGACCGCGTGGGAGGTCTCGGACAACCGTGCTCAGCTGACGTACCGCTGCCAGGGAGAGGCCGTTCGCGGGACCCTCGAGGAGACAAGGAAGGTGCTAATGGCGCAAGTGTGCAAGATCATGCCTCAAGAGGAGTGGGACCAGTCGATCGGCGCCGGTAAGGCGTACGTGGCTGTTTCCGAGGCTGATCTGAGGGACGGATACCTTCACTGCTCTTCGGCGGAACAGGTTCCCGGGACCTTGGCCAAGTGGTACAGCGCCCTGGACAGCGTGATGGTGGTGACTATCGACCCCGCCCGGCTGGGCAGCGAAGTGAAGTGGGAACCGAATGCTGTGGGCGAACTGTTTCCCCATATCTACGGTCCCATCGTGCCCGAGGCCGTCGCGGGTGTGGCGAAGATGCGGCGCGACAGCACGGGTGAGTTCGTGTCGACAGGAAAAGGAGAGTAGATGGCGTTTTACGAATACCGCCGCTATCAGGTGGTTCATGGGCGGATGGAGGAACTCAAAGATCGCTTCGCCGAAGCCACGATTCCCATGTGGAAGAAGGCCGGGATCGAGCCGGTGGCCTTCTTCGAGCCCAGAATCGGGGATCCCAACGTTCTCCACTACCTGCTCAAGTGGGACGATCTCGGGCGCCGCGAGGAGATCTGGGAGGCCTTTCGGGTGAATCCCGAGTGGGCGGCCGCTCGCAAGAAGAGTGAGGAGAACGGTCCGTTGCTCGAGGGAATGACCAACGAGATCTGGGTGCCCACGGACTTCTCACCCATGGGGTGACATCTCCTGTCATAGCCCTCGTAGGCACGCTCGACACCAAGGGTGACGAGTACGCGTACCTTCGCGACCGGATACGCGAGGCGGGAGCGTCTGCGCTCCTGATCGACGCGGGGGTACTGGGCCGTCCTGGTGTGACCCCCGACATCACCCGCCAAGCAGTGGCGGAAGCGGCAGGCCGGGGGATCGCAGACCTGGCGGCGGCCGGGGACCGGGCCGTGGCCTTGGGAGTCATGGGTCGCGGGACAGGAGCCATCCTTGCGGATCTGGTCGCATCGGGAAGTTGCTCGGGCGTGTTGGCGGTCGGGGGTTCCGGGGGCACTTCCGTAGCGGTCCGAGCCTTCTCGAGGCTTCCCTTCGGATTCCCCAAGATGATCGTGTCAACACAGGTGGCGTCCGCCGGCGGGGCCCTCGCCGGCGGCTCAGACGTTCTGCTCATGTCGTCCGTCGCCGACATCGCCGGCTTGAATCGCCTCACTCGACGGGTCCTCTCGAACGCGGCGGCGGCGATCGTGGGCGCGGTCAGGGCCCCGCCCGTGCCCGGCGGCGACCGGCGCCTCACCTTCGCGACCATGCTCGGCCTCACCACCACCGGCGTCACCGCGGCCGGGGCGCGGCTCCAGGAGGCCGGCTACGAGGTGGTGACCTTCCATGCCACCGGAGAGGGCGGGCGGGCGATGGAGAAGCTGATCGGGCCCATGGGGGTGAGCGCCATGCTCGACCTGACCACCGTGGAGATAGCCGACGAAGTGGTGGGCGGGACGAAGCCGGCTGGAGGTGACCGGCTGCGGACGGCCGGCCGCCTCGGCGTTCCTCAGGTGGTGTCCACCGGGGGTACCGACATGGTGCGTTTCGGACCGCGGGACTCGGTTCCCGAGCGCTTCGGTGACCGGGTGTTCCACGTTCACAACGATCTCGTCACGCTGATGCGGACCTCCCCGGAGGAGTGCCTGGAGATCGGCCGCGTGATCGGCGCCCGGCTGGCGTCGGCGAAGGGTCCGGCGGTCCTTATGATTCCGCTGCGCGGATCGTCCGCGATCGCCGTGGATGGGGGCCCTTTCCACGACCCGGCAGCCGACGCGGCCCTGGCCGAGGGGCTCCGGGAGTCGCTCACCGGTTCGGACGCGGAGATCGTCCGGGTCGACACCCACATCAACGATCCGGCCTTCTCGCAGGCAGCATCCGCCACACTCCTGGCTATCTCGGAAGGAGGTGACCGTGCCCTATAGCGATGACCTGGCGGAGACCCTGGCAGCCAAGGCACGACGGAACGAGACGATCGTGGTGGCCGGAGCGGGCACCGGTCTGTCCGCCAAGTGTGCGGAGGCCGGCGGGGCGGACGCCGTCGTGATCTACAACTCGGGCAGGTACCGGATGGCGGGTCGGGGATCGCTGGCCGGGCTCATGCCCTACGGGGATGCCAACCGGATCGTCCTGGAGATGGCCAGGGAGATCGTCACCGTGGTCGAAAGGATGCCCGTGGTCGCCGGGGTGTGCGGCACCGATCCGTTCCGCGATATGGGGCGGTTCCTGGACGAGTTGGCGGGATGCGGGATCGCCGGGGTCCAGAACTTCCCGACCGTGGGCCTGATAGACGGCGGGTTCCGGCGCGCGCTGGAAACGACCGGCATGTCCTACTCGGCTGAGGTGGCGATGGTCGGGCAGGCCGCCCGCATGGGGATGTTCACCATGCCCTACGTATTCGACGCCGCGGAGGCGAGCGCCATGGCCGAGGCCGGCGCCGACGTCCTGGTCGCTCACGTAGGGCTGACCACCGGGGGCATGATCGGCGCCTCCGACCGGCGCACCGTCGAATCCCTGGTTCCCTTGCTCGAAGAGATCTGCCGGGTGGCCGACGCGGCCGGAAGGTTCATCCCGGTCCTATGCCATGGCGGTCCCATCTCCGAACCGGCCGACCTGGAGGAGGCCCTGCGGCTGGTTCCGAGGCTCAACGGTTTCGTTGGCGCATCCAGTATCGAGCGCCTTCCCACGGAGTCAGCCATCGTCGATCGCGTAGCCCGGTTCCGGGCTACGCACGCGTGAGAGTCCGTCATCAGCTCGTCGATGATCCGGCGACGCAGAGCTCATGTCCGCGCAAGTAGGAGGGCATCGAGGCTGACGCCGAAGGCGCGAAGAACGTTTATCGCGTTGCTGCTGGCCATGGCCATCGCCGCCATGGACTACACGATCGTGTCCGCGGCCCTGCCGACCATCGTCGGCGAGATGGGCGCGCTCACCATGCTTCCCTGGGTGCTGACGGCCAATGTGCTCGCGTCGACGGTCACCGTTCCCCTCTACGGCAAGCTGTCGGATCTCTATGGTCGCCGGAGGCTGATGCAGGTCGCCATCCTTCTGTTCGTCCTGGGATCGTCCGCAGCAGGCCTCAGCCAGGGCGTCGGGCAACTCATCGCTTGCCGGGCAGTACAGGGAGCCGGATCGGCCGGCCTGATCTCCCTCAGCTACATGATCATTGGTGACATGATCCCGCCGCGACAGCGCGGCCGGTACCAGGCATACATAAGCGCGGTTTTCGCAGTGGCCAGCGTCGGCGGACCCTTGATTGGAGGCTTGGCCGTCGATCACGTCTCGTGGCGTCTCGCGTTCTATCCCAGCGTTCTTCTGGCCATGATCACCTTGACCGTGATCCGCCGGAACCTGGTTGATCCTCCGGTGACCAGGGGGATCGTGGTGGACTGGCTCGGTGCGACTCTCCTGGCACTCGGGCTGGCAGCGATCCTGCTCGTGGCGAGCTTGGGAGTCCATGAGCATGCGTGGAACTCACCCGTGATCGTCTCGACGGCCGCCATCGGGGTGTTCGCCCTGGTGTGGTTCGTGAGGCAGGAGGGAAGGTCTCCTTCTCCCATCCTGCCGCTGTTCCTGTTCCGGAACCGCGAGTTCTCCGCTACCAACGTAACCAGCTTCATCGCCGGCTTCGGCCTCTTCCTGCCGCTCGCCTACCTCCCTGTCTTCCTGCAGATCTCTTTGGCCCTGTCCGCAACCCATTCCGGGCTCCTCCTGGCCCCGATGCTCACTTCCTCCCTGGTGGCCAGCCTCGTGTCGGGACGGATCGTGGCGCGATGGGGCCGCTACCGGTCGGTGGTCGCGGCGGGGTCCGTTCTCCTTGGGGCGGGAATGGCACTGCTCAGCACGATGACCGTGTCGACCAGTCCGGCCGCCGCAGCCGCCTACCTCGTGGTCTTCGGCCTCAGCATGGGAATCCTGATCCCGGTGCTGATCCTGGTGATACAGAACGCAGTCCATCCGCGGGATCTTGGGGTGGCGACATCGTCCGTTCAGGTATTCCGCCAGCTCGGCGGGAGTACCGGGGTAGCTGTGTTCGGGGCGTTGTTCAACGCGCGTCTCGCCGGGATCCTCGCCGCCAGGCTGCCACAGGACTCGCCCGTGTCGGGTCTGGAAGTCAGCGAACTGGTAGCGAGCCCGGCAGTGGTCGCCACGATGGAGCCGGCCGTGCGCAACGTCATCCGGGAGGCGGTGGCGCTCAGCTCCTCGCAGATGTTCCGGTTGGCTATTCCGGTGGCGGTCGCGGCGACCATCGCCGGTCTGATGCTGCGGGGGCTTCCGCTCCGCGACGTGCTGCCCGACCAGCAGCGGGGCTCAGCCCGATCCTCGGAAGAGACGTGGGCCGAGCCGACCCCACCCTCTCCCGGCGAGCCCTCCTGATCGGCGGAGATCAAATGGTGGCCCCATTACCCGGGGGCACCGATGGCAGGGACCGGCGCTATCCCGGTCACCCGGGCGGGTCGAATCGCCGCCTTGCGAGAAGGGCCGGCCGGGAGCCGGTCCTTACGGGTTGAGTAGGGCCCCGAGCCGCCGTCCGGCCACCATGAGTCCGACCGATCCGATCGCGATCAGGTAGGCCATGTGGCCGAAGATCCCCAGGTCGAAAGAGCGGAGGGTGATTGCCCGGATCAGCTCGACCCCGTGATACAGCGGGGAAAGTTGGACGATCGCCCGGAGGGCCGACGGGTAGACGTCGAGCGGGTAGAAAGTGGCGCTGAACAGGAACAGAGGCAGCATGAACAGCATGACCAGGTCGAAGTCCTGCCAGCTACGCATGAAGGTGGTGGCCGCCATGCCGACCGCTCCGAAGGCAAAGCCGATCAGGGTCGCCGCAGGTATCGCCAGGATCGCCAGGGGTGAAGTAACCAGGCCCATCACCGCCATGACCACGACGAACCCGGTTGAGTAGAGGATGCCGCGGATCAACGACCAGGTTATCTCCCCGATGGCGATGTCCCACGGGCGGAGGGGGGTGGCGAGGATGGCGTCGTAGATCTTGCCGTACCGGAGCTTGACGAAAATGTTGATGGTCGACTCGAACACCGCTCCGTTCATGGCCGACGCCGCCAAGAGAGCCGGCGCTACGAAGGCCGCGTAGCTGAGGGAGGTACCCCCCGGTCCGGCTACTTCCCCGACCAGGCGGCCCATTCCGATCCCGAGCGAGAGCAGGTAGAAGACCGGCTCGAAGAAGCCCGACACGAC